>JAAYGU010000043.1 GCA_012727535.1 Bacillota bacterium
AGAATACGCTTAAGGAGCGTTCCGATGCTTGGCGTGAGTTGAACTCGCGGCTTTACAAGCTGAAGGATGCGGTGTACAACTTACAGTCTTTCATGGCTTTCCGTGCGCAGAAAGTTACTGTTTCCGATGAAGAAAAATTAACCGCCACAGCTTCGGCGGAGGCTTTGCTTTCTTCCTACCAATTAAATGTCAAAAGTTTAGCCAAAGCTCATTCTGTGGCTTCAGACTTGATTGGTGAGGCAACCACCCTTTCGGGCGGAAGGATCCAAATAACGATTAACGGAGAGAGTAAAGAGATAGAACTTGCCCCGGAGGGCAGTTCGAATGAGGAGAGATTAAACTCTATTGCACGACAGATCAACCAGGCTGACTCGAGGGTAACGGCTTCCGTAATCAAACTGGCGGAGAATCAATTTAAACTATATTTGACCAGCAAAGAAACTGGTACCGTCAACCAAATGGAGTTGGCTGATGTAGGCGGGGACAGTGTGCTTAGAGATTTGGGCATTTTGGATGAAGGCGGTGTAATTGCCCATGAGGCCCAAGCAGCCACGGATGCGGAAATTGAAATCAATGGTGATACCCTTAACCCAGCCAAGCGGGCAAGTAATCGGATCACCGATCTAATTCCCGGGGTCACCCTTAATTTAAAAGAAGAGGGGACTGTGACCTTAGGGGTGGAATTAGATCAAGATAAGATTGTTGAGCATGTGAAGGGTTTTGTGAATGCCTACAATTCTGTAATGGATTATATTAATCAACATAAAACCTTTAGTTACAATGAAAGCACGAAATCTGGAACCAAGGGTGCACTGTTTGGGGATTCGGCTTTATTACAAATCGAGTCAAGAATTAAAGAATATATATACCAAACCGTGGAGGGTGTTGAGCCAAGTGTCGGTTTATTGAGTCTAATTGGGATTAAAAGCGCTTCCGGGATTGAAGGGGCTAAATCCGGACGTTTAGAGTTTGATGAAGAACTATTCAGAAACAAACTTGAATCTAACTTTGATGATATTGTTAAATTGTTTGGTGCAACCTCTGGCGAAACTGAAGGGATCTTTACCCGTTTCCACGAGGAGCTTTATGCTTGGACAAGTACTGACGGGGTTTTAAAAACGAGAAGTGATACGATTCAGAAGCAAATAAGCGACTTGGATAAACAGGTGGCAGCGATGGAAGACCGGCTGGCGAAACGGGAGGAGTATTATTACGCCAGATTCATGGCTATGGAGAAAGCACTGGCGACGATTCAATCCCAATCGGCCTGGATGAGTGCCCAACTCGCGGCGTTGTCAACCAAAAAATGAGATGGCCAGTTAATATCCTCCGGAGGCAGCTTGTTTGGGTAGTGACCGATCCGTTTAATGACAGATTGTGTTGTGATTAGTTAGTGGTCTAATCCAAAGCGTCCGGGCAGATTTAAAGGAGAGGGTAACGAGAAGGGGGCGGTTGAGTGTTTAGAGAGAACAATCCGTACAAGCGCTACCGGCAGACTCAGGTAGGAACGGCGAGTCCGCTTGAGTTAATCATTATGATGTATGACGGGGCAATCCGTTTTTGTCATCAGGCGGAAACCGCAATTGAAGAGCAGAACTATAGCCAAGCGAACCGGATGCTCCAACGGGCCCAGGATATTATAGATGAACTGAATATCAATTTAAACATGGAGGCGGGGGAGATCGCCATAAATCTACGCAATTTGTATGAATTTATCAATAGTAAACTATTTGAGGCTAACATCAAGAAAGACTGTACCCTTCTCCGACAAGCGGTTGCATTGCTGACGGAACTTCGTAGTTCGTGGGTCGAGTTACAAACGGCGCAAAGACAAGCGGTATCGGTAGGCAAATAAGATGGAGTGGGACGGTATTAATCTGCAGGAAGGGTTTTGTTTGTTAGAGCAGTGTTATAACCGGTTGGAGGACGCGATCAAGGATGAGCAGGCTGATCCGCAAGAGATCGCGTTTTTAGTAGACGATGCAGAACGTATTGTACAATTACTTTCTAGGCTATTGCGGTCCTCGCCGCTCAAAGAAGAAGATGAATTCGAACTGGTGCAGAAAGTTAAAGTTAAAGCTGAGGCGATTGTCCAACTCTTGCGCGAGGAAATGGAGTATATTTTTGAGAGCTTTAAGAGTTTGAACACCGGGCGCCAGGCGATCAATGCTTATGAAGGACCGCGGGTCGGTATGGGATACACAGAAGGAAAATTTGTGGATCGCAAGAAATAATCCTCAATTATACTAGCGTTTTTTGCTTAATCTGCTTGCATAATTTGATTTTTTAGGTATAATGGTCTTAAAGGTGTCTTGGTTTGGCGTTCACAGGAGGGATACCCAGGTATCAGAACGGATTTAACCCGGACAAAATTATCCTTTGGAAGGGAAGTCGAGTTTTTAATGTACGAAGACAAAACATTGGTATGTAAGGAATGCGGACAAGAGTTTATTTTTTCCGCAGGAGAACAGGAATTCTATGCTGAGAAGGGTTTCACAAACGAACCGGCTCGCTGCCGGGATTGCCGTCAAGCCCGGAAACAAAGAGGCCGGACGATGACTGAGGTTGTTTGTGCCAACTGTGGGGCAAATACACAAGTGCCTTTCACGCCTTCCCAGGACAGACCTGTATATTGTAAAGAATGTTTTGACGCTATGAAAGCGGGCTGAGTGATTAGTTAATCATTAAGCTTCTAGGCGATTTAAAATCGCTGGGATAAAACTGACCATCATCGTCGGTAGTCTGTTTGAATTTTAAAGTAGAAATTTTAGAATACCCCTTCTGCCCTCCAGAAGGGGTTATTTTATAGATAGTTTCGATCCGGTGTTCTAGAGTAAAGAAAGGAAAGAACAGTTCATGAAGATGGATTAGATAAAAGTGGGAATTTGGGAACTAAGGAGGTAAAAAGACGTTTAATTAAGTAAAAAGTTGTTAAATGGAACAGTCTTCAATCTTAACGGAAAAGTGTAATAGGAGAAAAAGTAAACTCGGTTATCCACCGTTAATGCAGGATTATTTCTCTTTAAAGGGAATATATCTAATAACCAGGAGAATCAATTAAAGTTTAAGGGAGGTGGCAGCTGAAACTAATCTAATGGATATTCATGCCCGCCTCCCCATTAATTTTCACGGATGAAGTTAGCTTAGACCTTTACTCTTTTATAAATAAATGGAAATGGGCATAATATCCATGATTCCCAAGCGGTTGGTCCTCATAATGACAAGGGAAGGAGTGTAGAAGATGGAGGTTAAAGTATTCGGAAAAAACCTGGAGGTAACTGATGCTCTCCGTGAATATGCGGAAAAAAAAGCAGGGAAGATTGGAAAGTTTTTTGCCAAAGATCCACCGAAGGCGCAAGTCACCTTCTCGATCGAACGGGGAGTCCATGTCGTTGATATAACGATCTCCATCAATGGTCTATTACTACGTGGAGAAGAAAAAAGTTCTGATATGTATAGTTCAGTTGATGGTGCCGTCGACAAGATTGAACGCCAGATCCATAAGTACAAGACAAGAATCAATCGACGCTTGCGAGATGAAAACAAAATTATCTCACCTACTCCAACCGACACAGAAGAGGTAACCGCTGAACCGAAAATAGTTCGTACCAAACGATTTGCGATTAACCCAATGCATGCGCAGGAAGCAGTCATGCAGATGGAACTTTTAGGCCATAACTTCTTCGTCTTCTTTAATTCAGACACGGAAGAGGTTAATGTGGTATATAAACGGAAGGATGGCAACTACGGGTTGATCGAGCCTGAATTCTAAAGTCTTATGGTCTTAACATATTTTCTAACGTGCTTAAAAAACCGGTCTTGGTCGTTCGGGCCAAGACCGGTTTTTCTTTCTCGAATTTACGGAATAGGCGCGCCGTAAGCTAAAGAGCAAACCCATCCGGCTGGATTGATGAAGGGGTAGTTAATTGGTCACGCGACCGTTAGAAATACTCATTGATATAAGCGGTGGTTTTCGGGAAAAGTTCAGTAAGCAGCGGGAGGAGTTCTGGTTTCTTCAAAGACAGCTCGCCGCTTTTTACTGCAGCCGGCGGGTGGATTGCTCCCGTTAGCAGACGGGTAAGCGTGCTAATGGAACAACGAACCTGAGCGCTTTCAATTCGGGTTTTAAAAACTTGCATTCGTCCCGCGCTCAATTGTAAATGATAGGTCCCGCTATTTTCGGGCAGGAGCGGATCATAGACCTCGAGGGAGAATTGGTCGTTGACCGTTGGATAAGTGAACGCCGTGAGGGCCTGCTCCACATTGGTAATGCGCCCTAAAATAACCGGGTGGAGGGCGGAAGGAGTCAATACGCAGGAACTTTCTGTTTCTGGCGCCGTCCAGAGCAGAGCTTCTGCCTTGGAACGCAGGGAGTTTAATCCAGTCCCTTCTCCAAGCAGCCGGGTCAGGAACGGGTCACGGACTGCCTGGTCGATATAAGCCATTTCTCTAATCTGAAACTGTGATTCGGGCGGAGGCGCAGTAAGGGTTAAAGCGTAACCAAGTGGATCCGTTTGGTTGAACGCCAGCCAAAATTGGCCGCCGTCAGTTTGGTGCTCGCGGAGCAGGGATTCCCAATCTTGGGCCGTTCGCACTAAGGCAGTATCAAACTGTGTAATCCAGCGCTGATAAATCATCGCCAGTACTTGCTGGTCGGGTTCGACCGGTCGGTACTGGAAAGGAACTGAAGAATTGTTCTTTTCGGTGCCCGGAGTCGTTCCGGAGGCAGCTGTGGGAAGAGTAAAATGCTGATGCCGACAACAGACTCCCCACCCTAATCTCGTATAAAACTCAACTTTAAACGGCATCAAAAAGGTGAAAAATAGATGATTCGCCGCCAAATGCCGGAGCGCAAAGGTGAGTAGTTTTTTGGCCAGGCCTTGTCGACGGAAGTCAGGGTGGGTGGCCAGCGCAATCAGGTAGGCCGAAGGAAAGACCTGCTGACGAAGTTTAATTTTACGTGGAGATAGATGCAGGTCGGAAAGGAGCCGCCGGTTCGAGAAGACACCTAGACCATCCTGCGGCTGGAAACGGAATTGAAAATACCAGTCTAAAAAGGAGGGATGGTCGTCGAAACACTCTTCCCATAAGCGCCGGGCTTGGTCCATATCCAGGGCAGTCAATGGTCTAATTTCCATCATAGGAAGCCTCGACAATTGTGTATTTTTCGATCATGCGAAAAGGATGATAGCGCTTTTTCGCCTGACGCAGGCCGGGAAGGCCCATGTCATCTTCCCGGTTGATGTAGCGGGTGGTCGACCATTCGTTCGCGACAAAAAGTTGATTGATCACAGCATAAATTCCGGAAAAAGCCGGATTGGCTTTCTCAAAATGGATGAGGGCGGTGTCTTTATTCAACTGTGTACCGATGGCGAAAGCCTGAACCCGACCGTCAACTTTAAGTACTCCGCCTTTGAGGGGAAGAAGCGTAAAATTTTGGAGGGCTTCCATTAGTGCCCTTCTTTCTTCCTCGATCTCCGGCCCCCCGCCCTTGTCCGCCGCCCAGTGGTTAAAAACATCAAGACAACCTTGCGCATCATCAGGGGAAAGTGAGTGGTAAGAGAAGGGAAAAGTTTGACGGAAGCGATTGATCTGGTTGCGTTTTTGTTGATACTTCCGCCCGCGCAATTCAATCAGGTCTTTAGTGAGATATAAGTAGTCCCAAATTTGGCGGTCGGGGATGATGCGGTACTTGTCTTTTGGGAAATAGGGCAAGAGAGCCGAAGGAATTCCCCGAAAAATCACCGGTTGATTGTTCTGACGCAAAAAAGCGGAGATCTTCTGGATTAAAGCGGTCGGGTCGATCCGTTTACTAAAGAGCGGCGTAAGACTATAGGTAGATCCCCGGTACCGGCAGATGAGCACGGCGTAATCTGGGTCGAGGGCGATTTTAACCTGAAAAGAATGACGCCAAAGGTATAAAGAGGTCGGAGCCAGATCCGAGACTTCGATGTAATGATTATGAAGCATAGTAGAATACAGCCGTAGATTTTCTAAGGAGATATCTTGAAAATTGATGATAAAGACCCCCCTGTTGTAATAAAACCCCCATTGGTTAGGGGGTTGATAATTTGGTAAAAGCATAATTCCATCATTCGGTCCTCGCCCCTTCGCCCGCCAAGGAGAAAAGATGGTGAAAGAGCCGAACTTTGGTGATTATGCATTCAATTAATATTATACCTCTTTTGGCAAAGGAAAAAAAGGGGAAGCCTTGAACTTTCGCAGAAAGGACTTGTTTAACCTTTGGGTTTAAAAAACAGCGCTACGAGGAAGCCAAAGACAATCGCAGCTGTAATGCCGGTGCTGGTTAGTTCAAACATCCCGGTTAATACCCCGATCACTCCAGTTGTTCGCGCTTCGGCAATCGCCCCTTTCACCAATGAATTGCCAAAGCTAAGAATCGGCATTGCCGCACCGCCGCCAGCGAATTTGATTAGTTTGTCATAAAGGCCTAAGCCCCCTAAAATTCCTCCAAGAACCGTTAAAAAGGTAAGGATCTGTCCAAGATTCAATTTTGTCAGGTCCCAGACCAGTTGAGTAAGGCCGCAAATAATTCCACCGACCAGAAAGGCGTTAAGATAGATCTGCCAATTCATTTCGTTCACCCCAGCTCAACATATTCTTGAACCGCTGTAGAAAAGGAAGCTAAACCCAACTATGATTGTTGACGTAAAAACACCTCCTCGATCAGATTCTCCTGGGCACAGGGAGAATATACAAGCAAGCGGGCGAAAAATAAAGTTAGTAACAGCGTAGAAACAAAGGATTAGCTGTTACTTTCTATTAATTTGGATTTCGCTAATCCGTAATGGCATCTTTCTATGTTCGTTACCATAATACGGTATGATGTAAGTGAAGAAAAAAAGGAGGTAGGAATAGATGAAAAGATGTCCAGATTGTCATGCTAAACTTAAAGGGTGGGAAGTTTTCTGTCCCAAATGCAGTAGCGACCTGCTGAAGGCAGCACGGATTCAAAGCTATAAGGCTCGAAAGTGGAGATGGTACTAAAATCTCCACTTCTTTTTTTATAGTGGACAAAACTTTCCAGAGGCGGGTTACTTAAGCTATTGGATTCTTCTAGGCCCAGGTTGAGTCTTTCTGTAATAAAAAAAGCATTTCAGAAGGAACCTAAATAAGACAAGGTTGTTGACTCTGTAGGCGGGTCCAACCAGAAAGTGACGCCGAAGGAGAGGTTGCAAGCGATTGACGACTAAGAAAAGGAAAAAAAGCCGCCCCTCTCTTGCTCCCCTTTTTTTCCGCTGGTTCCTCGTCCTCCTGGCGATTGGAGTTTTAGCGGTTACCCTTTTCGTCTTATATAATCCTTTTATCAAAGAGTTTGATCTCCGTGAGCGGCTGCAAGCCAACCTCCGGGCTTCGGTCCTGCTTGATCGCAGGGGGGAAGAACTATTGACGCTTAGCCCCTCCCGGGTTAGCTGGACGCCGCTCGAAAAAATCCCCTTATTTTTCCGCCGCGCAGTGGTTGCAGTTGAAGATCGCCGGTTTTACGAACACCGGGGCGTAGATTTCCGCGGTATGTTACGGGCAGTCTACTACAACCTTCGGAAGGGGGAGACGGCGCAAGGCGGTAGTACCATTACGCAACAGTTGGCGAAGAATCTGCTCCTCACAAAGGAAAAAACCATTACCCGTAAATTATTGGAAGCCGGGTATGCGGTGAAGATTGAACAAAAATACAGCAAAGACGAGATCCTCGAATTTTACCTTAATGATATTTATTTCGGTCATGGGGTCTACGGGGTCGACGGCGCAGC
>JAAYGU010000044.1 GCA_012727535.1 Bacillota bacterium
GGGAGCTCCAGGAACTGAAAACCCGCAGTGCACGGCGGATTGCTGCGAACCCGAATTTTGCGGCAGTGCAAAGATATATTGAGCAGGTTAAAGCAGAAAAGGAGCAAAGCCTGGTCTCTTTACAACTGGACAAGTTCCTGGAAACCCAACGCGCCATTCGCCTGGAGACGGAAAAACTGGATGATCTGAAGGCGGCCGGGACGGATTATCTCTATCGGATGCTGGAGACGCCCGGAATGGATCCGGACCGCGCACAGATTAACCAGGAATGGTTGGGGCAGCTACGTGAGGACTTTTATTTAGAAGAGACTATCCAAATAATGCTTGATCTGATCGAAGCCAGTTCGCGCGCGGAGGCTGCTTAGGGGAGTATTTAGAAATACTGCTCGTCACTATTTACTCATGGTCATCGCTGAGCTCGGCAAGCGTTAAGAGGGCCGGGTAGAATGGTGCTTTGGGGTGACTTAAATTTCTTTGTAATGCATTCTTCGGGTAGCGGAGATTGAAAAGCGGGCTGAGCGACAAGAAAGCTAGGGTGGGGCCTACCGAGGAGCGGGAGGCCCCTTTTAGCCTACCGATGGTCGGCTAAAGGCGCCGATCGTGTATCGGCCAATTGATGACGAGAGGGAGGCGATGGAATTGAAGATTGTCGTGATTGACGGACAGGGTGGACGCATGGGGCGCACCATTATTGAAGAGTTAAGAGCGGCCCAGATTGAGGCCGAGATTATTGCGGTAGGGACCAATAGCGCTGCGACTGCTACTATGGTGGGCGGAAAAGCTGATGCGGGTGCAACCGGCGAAAATGCGCTCATAGTTAATTGCCGAGATGCAGATTATATTATTGGTCCCCTCGGAATCGTGATTGCGGACTCTTTACACGGCGAAATTTCACCGCGGATGGCGATGGCCGTCGGACAGAGCAGGGCTAGGAAAATATTGCTCCCGGTGAGCCGGTGTAATACATACGTTGTTGGCACCCAGGAAATGCCCTTTGCCGAGCTGGTGAAACAGGCCGTTCGCCAGATCGTCAGCCGGTACTAATCTTGGCTAAGGCTGTTGGCGTTGTGGAGAAAGCTTCTGCTACACTTGACATGGGTTGCCGTGACATCCTCCTTGATAAAACGAAGAAAGTATATTATACTATCTAATGTAAGCGTTTACAAACCCTTTCATTCCGCGCGGTCAATCGTTGGTGGTTGCGTTAACTACAATCGGAGCTGAGTGGTACGGTTAAACCCGGTTGTGGTGGAGCAATGAAGGCTGGTGGTAAGCAGAGATTTCCTAAACCCTTCGAGCGGTGCAGGAAGAATTTCCATGAGGTGAAGCAGGTGAAGATGCAGGATATTGCGGATCTGGCCGGGGTTTCCATTGCGACGGTTTCCCGGGTGCTCAATCAACCGGAGAAGGTTAAGCCGGAAACCAGGCAGAAGGTACAAAGAATCCTCGAGCAGACGAATTTTGTTGCGAATGCGGTAGCCAGAGGCCTCGTGGTTAATTCGATGAAGACAATCGGCATTTTAACGGTTGATATCCGCGATCTTTATTTTTCCAAGGTGATTTATACGCTTGAACGGCAATTCACCGAGTCGGGTTATAATGTGCTCTTATCCAATACCGGCGGTGAAGTGGGAGAGAAAAAGAAATATCTCCGGGTCATGTTGGAAAAACAGGTTGATGGCTTGATTTTAGTCGGTTCGGTTTTTAAAGAACCGACGGGAAACAAACATATTCTGGAAGCCAGTCATAGTATCCCGGTGGTTTTAATCAACGGCCATTTGGCCGGTGAGAATATTTATTCTGTGGTCTGCGATGATGCTCACGGCGTCAAACAGGCCGTCAACTACCTGGTTGCGCAGGGGCGAGAGGATTTTTATTACTTTACCGATACCAAGAGCGCCAGCGGACTGGCGAAAGTGGACGGTTTTGTTGAGGCCATGCGGGAACATGGGCTGGATGAACAGAACATCATTGAAGTTTCCCGTGACTTGGACGGCGGTGTCGAAGGTATTCAGCAGCTTATGGCGGAAAAAAGGAAAGTGTCCGCGGTAATCTGTGGCGAAGATTTGACGGCAATTGGGGCAATGAAAGCGCTTACAGCTTTCGGTTTAAAAATTCCGGAGGACGTCGGGGTGATCGGCTATAATAATTCGATTTTGGCCGAGACGGCTTCCCCGGCCCTAACCTCGGTTGGTAATTTGGCAGCCGCCATGGCCCGGCAAGCGGTGGAACTGCTGGTCAATCGGTTACAGGGGAAACAGGTCTCCCATAAGATTGTTTTAACCCCTACCCTGGTGATCAGGGAGAGTACATAAGCTGGCGTGGCTTTGCTTTAAGGCACTTAGCTTTAAGAGTGTGCAGTCTCTGGAGCCGGGAGAACTGAGAAGTGGCAAAGGGAGCATGAGGGTTAACACTAAAAAGTTAAAAACCGGGGCTTTGGTTCCGGAAAAAATAAAGGAGGAGAGATCATGTCAAAAGCAGATATTGGACTAATCGGACTTGCGGTGATGGGTGAAAATCTGGTTATGAATATGGAAAGTAAAGGGTTTACCGTAGCTGTTTATAACCGGACGACGGAGAAAGTAACCAACTTTGTGGAAGGACGAGCAAAAGGCAAAAAGATCATCGGTACATACTCCTTAGAAGAACTCGTTAATAACCTCAAAAAACCCCGTAAAGTGATGTTAATGGTGAAAGCAGGTCAGCCTGTTGACCAATTTATTGACCAGTTGCTTCCGCTGATGGAACCGGGCGATATCATTATTGATGGAGGAAACTCCCACTTCCCGGATACGATTCGCCGGACAAAATATGTTGAAGAAAAAGGTTTATTATACATCGGAACCGGTGTCTCCGGCGGGGAAGAAGGTGCGCTTCGGGGTCCGAGCATCATGCCTGGTGGTTCCCCGGAAGCTTGGCAGCACGTTAAACCAATCTTTCAGGCAATTGCGGCGAAAGTTGAGGACGGCAGCCCCTGTTGTGACTGGGTTGGTGAGGACGGTGCTGGCCATTTTGTGAAAATGGTGCATAATGGGATCGAGTATGGTGATATGCAGCTGATCTGTGAAGCCTATCATCTGATGAAAGATGTCTTGGGGATGACCCATGATGAAATGCACGAAGTCTTTAAAGAATGGAATGAAGGGGAGCTTGACAGTTATCTAATTGAGATTACCAGAGACATTCTGGCTTATAAAGATGAAGACGGAACCCCGTTGGTCGAGAAGATTCTGGACACGGCCGGACAGAAAGGTACCGGAAAGTGGACCGGGATTGCCGCGTTAGAAGAAGGCGTTCCGCTGACTTTGATCGGGGAAGCGGTCTTTGCGCGTTGTCTGTCCGCCATGAAAGAGGAAAGGGTCGCTGCTTCGAAGGTTTTAAGTGGTCCTAAACCGAGCTTTACCGGGGACAAAAAAGCTATAATTGAGGATCTGCGGCGTGCGCTTTATGCTTCTAAGATCGTCTCCTATGCTCAAGGGTATACGCTGATGCGGACTGCAGCCCAGACTTACGGGTGGAACTTAAATTACGGCGGAATCGCGTTAATGTGGCGTGGCGGTTGTATCATTCGCTCGGCGTTCCTTGGGAAAATCAAGGAAGCTTATGACAAGAATCCGGAGCTTACAAATCTGCTCATGGATCCGTTCTTCCGGGAAAAAGTGGAGTCTTCCCAAGAGAGTTGGCGCCGGATTTGCGCGTTAGCCCTGGAGAATGGAATACCCATGCCGGCCTTTACCTCTGCGCTCTGCTATTTCGACGGTTATCGCAGTGCCCGTCTGCCGGCCAATCTCCTCCAGGCGCAGCGGGATTACTTTGGCGCACATACCTACGAACGCGTCGATCAGCCGCGTGGTAAGTTCTTCCATACGAACTGGACCGGTCAGGGTGGAACCACCTCGGCTACTACTTACAACGCGTAAAAGGTTAAAGCAACTGACAAGGGCAGGCCTTTTCCGGTCTGCTCTTCAGTTATTTTTGCCCGGTGGGGCGAGCTCGTCGGCTTTTGCTGTTGTTTACTTGAATTAAGGATGATTGTGGAGAATAAATAAGGACAAGGCAAAAAACCCGAATTTAAACGGAAGTGAGGGATTGTGGTTGAAAGAAATTAGGCTGAGAAGTGAAAAGATCGATGATCAGCTTTTAGCGGCCGAATTAGAGAAATGGTTGGATAGTCTGACCACTCCGCCGAAAAAAGTACTGCTCTTACCCCCCGATATTACCCGTTTTCACTCCAAAGCCGGGTTGATCGTCCAACTGCTTTACAAAGCGTTATCGCCAAAGGCGGAGGTGGATATTCTGCCGGCTCTGGGCACCCATGTCGCCATGAGTGCGGAAGAGAGGGAGTTGATGTTTGGCACAGAGATTCCGGAAGACCGCCTTTTCGTGCATGATTGGCGAAATGATGTGGTCCGGCTCGGAGAAGTACCGGCCGAATTTGTGGCTGAAGTCTCCGGGGGCCTGGTCTCCTATCCGATCGGGGTCGAGATTAACAAACGCCTATTGGATCCAAGTTATGATCTGATCGTTTCGATTGGGCAAGTGGTCCCGCATGAAGTGGTCGGCATGGCCAATTATAGCAAGAATGTCTTTGTCGGTTGCGGCGGCCAGGATATTATCAACAAATCTCACTTTTTGGGTGCGGCCTACGGAATGGAGAAAATGATGGGCCGGGATCACACACCGGTACGTAAGGTCTTTGACTATGCGGAAGAACATTTTCTGGCGAAACTGCCCCTCCAGTACATTTTAACCGTCACCACCACCAAGGGGCCGGAGACGACACTCAACGGTTTGTTTGTGGGGAGAGACCGTTCCTTGTTTGCCGAGGCGGTCGCCGAAAGTCAACGCCGGAACCTGGATTTACTGGATCAACCTTTACAGAAGGTTGTGGTCTACCTGGATCCCGGAGAATTCAAGAGCACTTGGCTGGGGAATAAAGCGGTTTACCGGACCCGGATGGCGATTGCCGACGAGGGTGAGTTGATTATTCTTGCTCCGGGCCTGAAACAGTTTGGTGAGGACCAGACGATTGATCAATTGATCCGTAAATACGGATATGTGGGGAGCAAGCGCATCTTGGAACTGGTCGAGCAGGAAGAGGATCTGAAGAACAACTTATCCGCGGCGGCGCACCTGATCCACGGTTCGTCGGAAGGCCGGTTTAAGATTACGTATGCACCGGGGCACCTCAGTAAGGAAGAGATTGAGCAAGTGAACTTTGCCTATCTCCCCCTGGACGAGGCATTACAGCGTTATAACCCCGAACGTTTAGTGGATGGTTTCAACAAGCTCGATGATGGAGAAGAAATCTTTTATATTAGTAACCCGGCCTTGGGGCTGTGGGCGTTGAAGGAAAACTTCCAATAATTTCAGTAAAAGAAGGCGGGAACGGCGACCCGGAAATGGGTGGCCGCCGTTCCCTGTGTGTCTGAACAGTAATTCCATATATTTGATAATGTTAGAGTTTATCATTATATTTAACGAGCGGTTGTAGAGAAAACAGGTGATTCCTTAGGAGATAAAAAAATAGGGAGCGATGGAAAAGATGGTGGAGTTAAGCAAATTTATCGACCAGATTGCGGCGGGCCAAGACCTGGCGGCGCTTAAACAGCAAGCCCAGGCTGACCCGGCATTAGGAATTTACCCCGCTTCTCTGCACGAAGCGGGCGGTACAGTTTTATTCATGGTCAAAACTGCCACGGAGAAAAAACTGGTGGCCGTAGGGGATGACGGTCCGATCTTTGCGGAGTTGTCGGGCGAGGAGAGCACGGAACAAGGTCTAAAGGTTAAAACCTGCGACTTAACGGTTGAAAACAGTCTAGTGATCCGGAAGTATTTCGCGTTTACCAATCCTCGTTCTTTGGCCAATGAACCAACCTCTTTTGGGGTCGGCGACCGCTTGGGCCTGGCTTCACCCGGCCATTTACGACTCTTTAAGGAGCATCCCAACGTCCGTCCGGTCCTAGCGCAACAATCGGTCCGGGAATTAAACTTGACCGGGAGAGATTTCCGTGGGGTGCTGGCTGATGCGGTATGGGCGGTCTTTCAAGAAGACTACCGTTTGGGCTATGGCGCCGACGGGGATCATTTGAAAGAGCTTGCCGATATTAAGACGGCTTTGGATGAGGGATATACCATGATTACCCTCGATTGTTCCGAGCATATTAATAATTTACACCCGGACCAGCAGGCCGAGATTGACCGGCTCTATGATGCCTTGGCCCCGGAAGAGCGCGCTAAGCTCGAGGAGCATTTCAGTGGGAAAACCTTTAATTTAAAGACCGGTCTTAGCTTAACCTTTACTCCGGAGGCGCTCAAACTCAATGCCGCCATTTATCAGAAAGCGGTCAACTTTGCACTTCGGGTTTTTAACGAATTCATTAAACCGGTGCAAGACCGGGTAGACTTTGAAGTTTCGATTGATGAAACCGCTACCCCGACCGATCCGCTCTCACATTTCTTTGTCGCGGAACAGCTAATCAATGCCGGAGTTAAAGTCAATAGTATGGCCCCCCGCTTCTGCGGCGAATTCCAAAAGGGGATTGATTACATCGGTGATGTAAAACAGTTTGAGGCGGAGTACATTGAACACACGAAAATCGCCGAACATTTTGGCTACAAAGTTAGTATCCACTCCGGCAGTGACAAATTTGCCGTCTTCCCGATCATCGGCCGGATCAGTAAGGGGCATGTGCACGTGAAGACAGCCGGTACCAACTGGCTGGAGGCGGTGAAGGTCATTATCGCGGCTGATCCGGGGCTCTACCGGGAAATGCACGAGTATGCACTGAAACATCTGGAGGAAGCGAAGAAATACTACGTTATTTCGGGCGATCCTGAGCGGATCCCGGCTCTCAGCAGTTTGAGTGATGCCGAACTACCGGAGTTAATGGAGAAAGATGATTCCCGGCAGTTGATTCATATCACCTACGGCCTGCTCTTACAGGCGAAAGACGAAAACGGGCAATCTCTGTTCCGTGACCGGATCTACCAGTGCTTACACCAGAATGAAGATCTGTATGCCGAGTTTCTCAAGAAACATATCGGGAAGCACCTGGAACTATTGGGGTTTTGAGTCAGCAGGATACTCACCGGTGAATGACCGGCGGTGAGGGCTGGTGGCGAGAACCGGAATAAATCCCGAATTTAAACCCTTGTTTAAGTATTTACCGCTCAGTTTAATGAGCGGTATTTTCTTAATAATAAACATAAACTATGGTGGGAACGCACATATTAGTGTTATCTTATAACTATTTGGTTGCAAAGCAGGAAAAATTCCTGTCGGACGCGAATTGAGAAGGGAATATTTAGCACGGAAGAAGGGAGTCAGCTATGCATTCACCTGATTATACTCCATCCTCGAACTTTATCCGCAATATTATTGAGGAAGATTTACAGACCAATAAGCATGGGGGGAAGGTGGTGACCAGGTTTCCACCCGAGCCCAATGGTTATCTCCATATTGGACATGCGAAATCAATCGTTCTCAATTTCACCCTGGCCAAAGAGTACAACGGCCGTTGCCATTTGCGCTTTGATGATACCAATCCCACGAAGGAAGATGTGGAGTATACGGAATCGATTAAAAGGGATATCAAATGGCTCGGGTTTGACTGGGGTGAACACCTGTACTATGCTTCCGACTATTTTGAGCAGCTTTATCAGTATGCAGAAATGCTGATTAAAGATGGTAAAGCCTATGTTTGCGACCTTAGTCCCGAAGAGATCCGCGAGTACCGGGGAACTTTAACGACGCCGGGCAAGAATAGCCCCTATCGGGAGCGGACCGTCGAAGAAAACCTGGATCTGTTTCGGCGGATGCGGGCTGGGGAGTTTCCAGACGGTTCCCGGGTGCTGCGGGCGAAGATTGATATGGCTTCGCCCAATCTGAACATGCGGGACCCGGTGATTTACCGGATCTTACGTTCTACCCACCACCGGACCGGTGACCAGTGGTGTATCTACCCGATGTATGATTTTGCGCATCCTTTATCCGATGCGCTAGAAGAGATCACCCATTCGATCTGCACCTTGGAATTTGAAGACCATCGTCCCTTGTACGATTGGTTCATTGAACAACTGCCGGTTCCGGCCCGGCCCCAGCAGATTGAGTTTGCCCGTCTCAATCTTACATATACAGTGATGAGTAAACGGAAACTCTTGCAACTGGTGGAGAAAGGGATCGTCCGCGGCTGGGATGATCCGCGCATGCCGACGCTTGCCGGGTTCCGGCGGCTGGGCTATACCCCGGAAGCGATCCGTGATTTCTGCGAACGGATTGGTGTGGCGAAGAGCAATAGCATTGTTGATCTGGCCTTGCTCGAACATTGCCTACGTGTGGATTTGAATAAACGGGCGCCGCGGAGGATGGCTGTTCTGCGCCCTCTAAAAGTGGTGCTGGAGAATTACCCGGAAGGCCAGGTAGAAGAGTTGGAGGCGATTAACAATCCGGAAGATCCCGCGATGGGAACGCGCAAGATTCCGTTCTCCCGCGTGCTCTATATTGAAGAGGATGATTTCCGGGAGGATCCGCCGAAGAAGTTTTACCGGCTTGCTCCAGGCCGGGAGGTTCGCCTGCGTTATGGTTACTTTATCAAATGTACCGGGGTAGTTAAAGATGAGAATGGAAAGATCGTCGAGTTGCGGTGTACGTATGATCCCGAGACCCGGGGCGGTTCGGCGCCGGACGGCCGGCAGGTGAAAGCCACCTTGCACTGGGTATCGGCCGCTCATGCTTTACCTGTTGAGGTCCGCTTATACGATCACCTCTTTACGGTTCCCAATCCCGGGGCGGAGGAGGATTTTGACGCCTGTCTTAACCCGAACTCCCTGGAAGTATTGGCAAATAGTTTTGTCGAACCAAGCCTCAAGGGAGCGCCTCCGGAGAGCAGATACCAGTTTGAACGGTTGGGGTATTTCTGTGTCGACCCTGACTCCACCGGCGACCGTTTGGTCTTTAACCGTACGGTTACGCTCCGGGATACGTGGGCGAAGATCCAGCGGGCCCAGAAAGGGTAAAAAGAACCGGCATCCCGGAATTTCCGTGTCGATGCCGGTGTTAAGAGAGGCTAGGAAACTAAAATGGCCTGAAGCCTAACTTGTTAGGTGCCCAAGATCAGCAGAATAAGGATTAAAAACAGCACAAAGGCCAACATTGAATCAAAATTACCAAATTTTAAAGAACCCATTATTTCACCCTCCATACAAGCATAATTTGGCTAAAAAGCCTGTTGTCCACTGGTAAAATACTCCTCAAGCAGGATTGCCCTTCTTCCCCAGGTGGGGTGGGGAAAGGCAAGTGCCTGGTTATATAGTATGGTCGGGATGGGCGGGAAGGAACTCTGCTTTTAGAATAACTAAAAAAAATATGCATAAAAAACAGGAATGCGGGATATACTGATAGTGCAGTCTGGATGAAACGGCGCCAAAGTCGCCGCATCGTTAATCTTAAGGGTTTAGTACTGCCCTTAGCGTTGTGCGTGCTGATGCGGGATTTTCATTCAAATTCAGGCTGCAAAAAAAGATGACGAAAGTGCGCGCCAGGTCATCTTTTAAGGGAGGTTTGCTTAACCTCCCTTTTTTTTATAGGGTTTCCCCTTCTTTTAGCAAATCCCGAATTACTTCTCCGGCGATCATTAACCCCATCAAAGACGGTAGGTACGAGATTGAGCCTGGGCTGGGTCTTCTCCGGGGACAAGCGCAACCGGAGGGGCTACTACTGGGACAGGCGTCACAGTTTTCTCCAGCCGGAGAAGGGGATGGAGTATGCCCTTGTGCGGTCACCGGTGGTTCGGTCGAAAAGACTACTTTGACTCCCTTGGTTATTCCTTGGTCACGTAGATTTTTGCGGACGGCTTTGGCCAAGGGACAGGTATGGGTCTTACTGATATCTTCGACTTTTAAAGCCCAGGGGTCCAGTTTGTTGCCGGCGCCCATCGCTGAGATCACTGGGATTTCGTTGTTAACAGCATATTTAATCAAGGAGATTTTCGCGGAGACCGTATCGACAGCATCGACTACATAGGAAAGAGCCCCCTGTAAAAGTAAAGCCAGGTTTTCTTCCCGGATAAACTCTTTCCAAGTGACAGTGATACAATCAGGGTTGATCGCTTTGATCCGCTCCGCCATTACCTCAACCTTTGCCCGGCCGTAGTTGCCCGCCAGGGCATGAATTTGCCGGTTAGTATTGGTGACTTCAATATCATCATAATCAATCAGAATTAGCCAGCCGATCCCTGCCCGGGCCAAGGCTTCGGCGGTGTAAGAACCGACTCCGCCCAAACCGGCGACGGCAATCCTGGCCCGGCGTAGCACTTTTAAGCCCTGAGCGCCGATTAGCAGCTTAGTCCGGTCGAAACGGGATGGTGTTGGTCTTTGCTCCATGCACGTTATCCTCCATTGCTCACAAACTTCCTCTTTCACTTCGACTGAATTATAGCCTTTCCTTCTCATCTCGAGAAAATGCTGCCCGCCACGGCGGAAACTTACCACTCGTTTCTTTACCACTTTTATCAAAGCAAATACTTTATGTTCGATTCTGGTTTTCCCGCAGATTACGGCAGGAGAATAGGGAGCAGGAAACGAATATAAACGGATTATAGGTTATATCTTTTTTTACTCTTTAATATAATTGAAGTTATAAATTGAATTGATATAGGAGCGTTTAATAGGATGAATGATGGCAAAAAAAGGAACCAAGCGCTGCGGGTTTTATTGATCGGACTGCTTCTGCTGCTTCTTAAGGGGCAAGTCTCGGCTGACCATCGGTTTTATGCCGTGTCTGATCTAAAGCCGGGCATGACCGGTGAAGGTTATACGGTCTTGTCTGGAACCAAAGTGGAGTCCTTTCCTGTAGAAGTAGTGGGGTTGCTTAAAGGGTCGGGTTCGGTCTCGCATCTCATCCTGATCAAACTGACGGGGACGAAAGTCCCGGGGATCGCTTCCGGGATGAGTGGGAGCCCGATTTTCATTGATCAAAAATTGATCGGGGCGATCGGTTATGGCTTTCAGAATACGGATGCACGCTATGCGATGGTGACACCGATTGAGGAGATGTTGGCTTTATGGGAGGCACCGGTGGAGACGGGGGAACAGTTCATCTTTTACCAAGGAGGTTTGCCCGGGGTTCAGGGGGTGGCTTTTGGACGGGCGCCCAGTGATTACTGGCTGATCGCCCAGCCGGTGCAGACACCACTGTTGCTCTCCGGTTATGGTCCCCGTGCCCGTGATTATTTAAGCGCTACTTTTGCGCGGCGGGGTTATCTAACACCGGTGGCGAGCCAGCACCAAACGACACCGGGTCAGCCGGGAGCATTATTGCCCCTGGGGGCAGCAGCGGACAAACTACGTGCTCCTTTCCCTGTGGAAACGCTCCAACCGGGGAGCGCGATTACTGCTCTCCTCGTTGATGGTGATTATCAGATCGCTGCGGTGGGGACATTGACTTGGTTGGAGAAAGAGAAGTTTCTTGCTTTCGGCCATCCCTTTTTAAATAAAGGCCCGGTTGATTACGGAGTAGGGGGCGCTTCGATCGTTGAGATTATTGAGAGTAATGTTTTCCCGTTTAAATTAGGCATCGCCTTACCAGGTTTTGGCCGGGTCACTCAGGACCGGGGAGCTGGGATTGCGGGTGAGATCGGGGGCTTCCCCCAGATGGTAAAGGTGACGACGGAGGTTACGGATCTCTCCACTCACTGTACCAAAACTTATGAATTTAACGTTTTCCATGATGAGTCTTTTCTCCCGGAGTTAGTACTGGCCGGGGTGATGGATGCGACGGATCGCACCTTAGACCGGATCGGAGCGGGAACGGCTAAAGTTACATTTCAGATCGACGGCCCTAATCTTCCGCCGATTAAGCGGGAAAATCTTTTTTATGGACAGGATGTGGCGGCCGCCGCCCTCCGGGAGGTCGGTCGGGTACTCCGCGCGATTACGGATAACGAATTTGTCGAACCACAAATCACCGAGATTTCTACGCGGATTACCGTCAATCCGGAGCGGTTGAGTGCTAATCTGATCGACGTTGAATTGCCGAAGAAGGAGTTTGCACCTGGAGAAAAAGTAACGATTCTAGGCAAACTTCTTCCCTATCGCGGGACCGAAACTGAAATCCCCCTCGAGATTGAGCTACCGACTACTCCAGGGAAATGGCTCTTGTTTGTCTATGGTAGTGATTTCGGGTTGATGTACGAAGAAACGCAAGAGGATATTGAGGAACAAGGATATGATGGTGAATATTACAAAACCTATACCAGCCTTGATGATGTATTGCAAGACTATTTGAAAAGGCCGCAAAACAACCAGTTGGTAGCGGAAGTATTGCCGGCGGAAAGAATGGAAGCACCCATGACGGAAGAGGAAGATGATTGGGCGCAAGCGGACGATCGTAATAAAGAAAAGCATTACTGGACAGTTGATACTCCTTATTATCTCACTGGGGAAAAACAGATCTTAATTGAAGTGGTGGAACCGGTTATTGAAGAGGAAGATCAAAGCAGTAATTACCAGCCGCCGGAGGAAGAGGAGTCCGCTTCTTCTGGAACAAAGTTTTGAGGCTGTGCGTTTAATAGACTTGGAGGAAGAGCCTACAACTGGATGTGCGTTTAAATATAGAATTGATCTTAAAACACCGCTGCTACATTTAAACAAAGCGAAGTAGAAAGAGAAGGAGGGAACGGGATTTGCGGTTAACAAAGAGAAGAATCCGGTTCCTTCTCCTCTTTTTTTCCTCTTTTTTTCTTTGTCTCTCTTTATTACTGGGTGGAATAATCCGTTTCAGTCCTCTCTCGCAACATTTGGCGGGGATGCTCGAGCAGGAGTTAGAACGGACTTTTAGGGCGGAGATTGAGCTAAAAGGGGTCGGGCTCTCTTTTTGGGCGCCGGAAATCTATGCTCTAGAAATCCGGACCCTGCAGGGACAACCTGTCTTGGCTGCAGAAAAGCTGAGGGTGAGGATTGACTGGCTTAGTTTATTGATGAAGCGTTCCTTGATCGGGGCCTTACGCGGTCTGGAGCTTGTTAACTCCACGGTGCAGCTCACCAAGGATGAGGACGGCCAATTAGAAGTAATTTCACTTTTACCCCCGCCCGCCGACGGTCAGGAGGGAGGTAAAAGTTTGGTGCCCCGGGTCACGATCGAACTTGATAATTGTCGTCTCCAGATGCAGATGACAGAGGACGAGTGGACTTGGGGCGATTTTCAGCAGATTAACGGGCAGGTTGATTTACGTAGTTATCCGTTGATCCGGGGAACTGCCCAAGCGGTAAGCCTGCTTGATCCGGAAGCAGCCGCCGCAGTGGAGTTGTCGTATGCGAAGCCGGAAAAAAGTGGAGAGTTGAAGATTAAAGCGGCCAACGCGCGGGCGGCGCTCTGGGGGGCAAAGGTTCTTCGTTTACTCGGTTATGATGAAAAATTTAGAGTAGAGGCCGGGGAACTCGACGGCGAAGTCCTCTTCCAGATCCGACAGGGGAGGTTAAAGCTTGATTCGACCCGGTTAAAATTCAATGACGCCCGCTGGGCCGTCGCCGCTTTACCATATCCGTTGGAAAAAATGGCGGCCGATTTGACCATTGCTTCCACTGGAATTGAAATACACCGTCTCCAAACAGCGTACCGTCGCGGACAGATCAAGCTGAGTGGGAAATTGGCCACGGCTACCACTGCTTTGGATCTGGACCTCTATGCCGCCGCGCTCAATTTAGCGGATTGGACAAGCTTATTCCCGGAGTTGCAGGAGTGGCAACCGACGGGAACAGTTGATTTAAACCTTAATATTGGCGGTAAGCTGAGCCAACCCCATCTTCAAGGGGAAATGCGAATGAACGGAGGAAGCCTGACCATTCCGGGCTTTAAAGCCCCCGTAGAGGCACTGCGGATGCTGGCGAAGATTTCCGGGGAAGAACTGCGCCTTTCTTTTCTCGAAGGGCGGATCGAAGATGCTCCGTTTTTCCTGAAAGGAACGATCTCCGGATTGCAAGCTCCCGAGTTGGATCTGAGTCTCGAACTGAAAAACTTTTACTCCGCAAGTTTTTTCCCCGCCTCTCTTCCGGTCTCTGCCGGTCCGGTGGACGGCCAGTTTCAGCTGACCGGGCCGCTAGCGGCTCCCGTCATCCGCGGCGAGTTATCCGCCCGGAAGGTTGAATGGCAGGGTGAAACCTTTGCCGAGCTGAAGTTGGCCGGGGATTACCGATGGGGCAGCGACCATCTGAAAATTGACCGCTTGACCGTAGGGGCTTTTGGGGGAAGGATTAGTGCTGCGGGTGAGCTTGAGCGCCTGACCAGTACGCCGGTCCTACGGGGAAAGGCGCATGCAGTAGGGGTTGATCTGGCACGGATTCCGCAGAACCTCCTCTCCGACCAAGGACTACCGACGCTTTCCGGAAGCGCCGCTTTGGATGTCAAGTTCCACGGGAGCCTTCCCGCCTTGGCGCTTGAGGCCGAATTGGAGATTACCAAGGGAACGGTGGACCGTTTTGCCTACGAAACGGCCCAAATCTATCTGGGTGGAGACCGCCAGCGACTCGACGGACGACTTTACCTGACCGAGAACGGCGGCAAGTTGATCGCGACCGGTTCATTGTCCCCGCAGACCGGTGCTTTCCGGGGAGATGTTTTAGTCCGGAAGTTTAGGATCGATCCGCAGTGGATGCCAGGGGAATTTGCTGCTTTTAACGGTCTAGTGAATGGTTCGATCTTACTCGAAGGTAATCTGACGGAGCGGCAGACAATTACTGGTGACGCCTGGTTGGAAGTTCATGATTTAACTTATCACGGCCAGGAGCTTGGTATCCTTAAACTAGAGGGTATAGCGCAGAACGGGCAGTTTCAGCTCGATGACTCTTTTCTAGTGGCCAAAGCGGGCCGGCTGTCCCTAGGAGGAAAACTGGACTGGCGCCGGTCGCCCACCTATGAGCTTGAAATTGATGGCGGCCAAATTCTGCTGGCCGATCTCTGGCGTTTAGTACCAAACCGGCCAGCGGTCGACCTGGATGGTCTGGCCGAGTTAAAGCTAAAGGTGACCGGTTGGGAAAAACCGAAACTGCAGGGGGAGATCACCTTTAGCGGATTGGCGCTGAACGGAGAGTATCTAGGCCAAGGGAAGACCGGTGTTTATTGGAAAGATGATCTGATTCAGCTGAATGGCCTGACGCTAGCCGCGGCCGACGGCAGCATCAAGGCCGATGGTATGCTCAGTCTGGACGGTACTTTGGATTTGCAAGTGGAAACGGAGAATTTTGCGCTGCAGTCGTTAGACCCCCTAGTCGGTCGCTACGTCAAGAACCGGGAGTTGTTGGGAAAAATCGCCGGGGCTTTAAATGGGAACGGGCGGCTCACTGGTACCCTCCAAGCGCCGGAGTTTGCCGGGTATATTAATCTCTTACAACTGCAGTTCTTGGGTTTTAACCTGGATCAGGCCGCCGGGGAGTTAAGCTGGTGTGCCCGGACGCTCTCCCTCGACCAGATGGTGATTAGCCGGGCAGGGGAAGAAGTTACGGCTTTCGGAAAGATCGATTTTACGGCAACACAACCCACCTTGGATTTGGGTTTTAAAATGGAAGAGGCCGGCCTGGCGAATCTATTGATGCTGACCGGCCGGTTTCCGCAGGCGCGGATTGACGGGAAGCTCACCGGCTATCTGCGTCTGTTGGGGCAGTTGGAGCAACCACTGATGCGGTTGATTGTTCAATTTTCCGAAGGGAAGATTAATAATCTTTCCAGCTTTGAAGGGGAGCTTGATTTACAGGTTGAAGATTCGCGGATTACGGTTAACCGGTTGCTCATCGATGAAGCGGAAGGCCGGTTATATGCGACTGGAGCTTATATCCCTGGCTCTCAACTGCAGCTGTCCGCCAAGATGAGTGAGTTTCCGGTGGCACCGCTGCTCAGTTTGGCCGGGAGTAAAGCTTTACCGGAGAATGGGCGGATCAGCCTTGACTTCAATGTGGAAACTACCGCTGCGGGGTTAAGCGGGGAGTTCAATGCTTTGCTGCAGGATACATTCTGGGGAGGGATTAAGCTCACTTCCTTAGGGGTGAATGGCGAATTAAAGGATGATCTGGTCTTTTTAGAAGCGGAAGAGCTTGGCACTAATCGTTTATCAATCCAGGGTACGCTGCCCTTAAACCCGGAGTGGTTTGGTTCCTTACAGTTACCGACGAGCTGGCCACATCAGAATAGCCAGATTGATCTGGGAATCTCCGCCGATCGAATGGAGGGACGGGCGCTTAATGCTTTTTTCACCGAGCCGTTCATTTCCGGGGGAACAATCGATGGACTGATCTCGTTACATGGTAATTGGAAGGCCCCTTATTTAGTGGGGAGTTTAGCCATTATGAACGGGAGAGGAAGAATTTCCGCCCTCTCGGAAGAGTTTAAAGAGCTCAACGGGTATCTGGAGTTTTCCCCGCAAGGCCTGCGCATCTTGGGGCTTAACCGGAAGGAAGGGAGTTGTTTGGAAGGCCGATTAGGCAACGGACGTTTCCGGTTGGGTGGAAGTATTAACTCCCGGGGGCTTGTCCCCCAGGAATTTGACCTGGGCTTTGAGGGTGAGAATCTTCATCTTGACCAGCCTCTCTTAGATGGACTGGTCAGCGGGAAACTGGCCCTGACCGGAGCGGTCGACGAACCGACCCTGCAAGGGGAGGTGCTCCTGCGTAAAGCACGGGTGGGATTGCCGGAAGGCACCGGGGGAACGCCACCGTTGGGTTTAAACTTGGATCTCACGGTGCAGGCGGCCAATGATGTTTATTTTCGGATGTATGGAATGGCCTATGTCCCCTTCACCGGGACGATGCAGGTCAGCGGTTCACTGAACAAACTGGTGTTAGATGGAACTTTTGCGTCGAATCGCGGCTGGGTGAATTTTATGGGCGATACTTTTCGGATCAGAAATCTCCAGGCGACTTTCCGCCCTGATTATCAGCTTTATCCTTATCTGCAACTGGAAGCAAGCCGTTATCTTTCCGGCACGGAAGTTACCCTTTCCACAGAGGGTTGGTCGGGGGATTTTGGTAGTTTGGTGATTACCCCCAGTTCCAATCCGCCGATGAGCAGGGAGGAGATCTTAAAACTATTGAATTGGCCGGAGAAGCTCAACGAAGCTGGGATTGTGACCTTTGGCAGTGTCTTTCAAGAAAATATCAACATGGTCGGCGATCTCTTTATCGGACGGGTCCTCGATGAGTTTCGGAGTGTTATGCCGATTGATTTTTTCACTTTAGAACAGGACCGCACAGCCGGTACTTTCTGGATGAATATGGGTAAATCATTGACTGAAGATTTGTACCTCTCTTATGAGCGAAGCCTGGGTCCGTTGGCGGACCAGGTCTGGACTTTAGAATGGAGAATGGTGCCGAATATTTCGTTAATTGGTGATTATTCGGCGGATGAGGGTCTGCGCTGGCAATTACAGTATAATTTGCGTTTTTAATGATCGGAGCGCATTTTTCGCCAGATTTACCTTGAAACTTTGTTCTGAAGTGAGCAGGGAAAGTTACGGGTGGTCACGAATTTTAATTAAGCAAGTGCCGTAATTACCCTTAATTTAAGGTTAGGCTAATAAAGGTTACCGACTAATGACACGATCTTGGAGTGGAATCTTGCGGACCGGATACGTGTTAAAAGTTTCAATTAGGGATTGCCAAAGGAGGCCAAATCGGTGATTAAAAGTTTTAAACCATTATGTTTAGTCTTCGTCTCACTTTTGCTTTTCATGATGTTGACCACTCCGGTTGTTGCCGCCAGTGAGACGGTTCTGTCCGTAGAGGTTACCGAAACGAGCAGATCCCGGACGACCAGATCTTGCGGGTGATTAGCAATATCCGTTTGGGTGAGCCCCTTAATCAATATGCGGTACAACAGGATCAGCAGGCTATTATGAATCTGGGGTATTTTACCATAGTCGAACCTTATGCGGAAGAGTTTCTGGGTGGGCTTAAGGTTGTCTTTCGCGTAGTGGAGAATCCGAAGATTAAGGAGTATAAGATTGAGGGTTTGGAACGGATCGAACCAGAGGAGGTTCTGCCGTTCCTCACGCAAAAACCGGGAGAGGTCTTCAATTATGTTAAATTGATGAATGATCTCGTGATGGCCCAGCAATACTTCAATGAGCATAAGGGGTTGATCACCCCGCCGCTCCGTGGTGATGCTGCTGAGCTTAATAACCTGATTGAAATCGACCAAGAGGGAACGGTGGTCTTACATCTTTATGAGGCCAGACTCGGCAAAATTATCTATAAAGGCTTGGAGAAGACGAAAGTGGATGTGGTAGCCCGGGAAATGACCCTACAAGAGGGAGAGATCTTTGATCTTAATATATTGCGCGAGGATACCCAGCGCTTGGCGCGGTTAGAGTTGTTTGAGGGTATTAGTCCCAGTCTGCAACCGACCAGTAAACCGGGGGTTATGGATCTGGTGATGGAATTTAAAGAGGGTGAAAACCGGAATATTGTCTTAGGTGTCACTTATACGCCGGTCGATAACAAACTGTTGGGGAATATCGGGATCACCGATCCCAACCTCTTGGGGTTAGGGCAGAGAATCTCCTTTAATATGGAGATGAATCCGAATGATGTTTTTAACCTGAATTTTGAGTTCACGGAACCCTGGTTGGATGAGAAGCAGACCTCACTGGGTTTTAAACTGTACTCCAACCACCTGCTCTCCCTAAGACCAGATGAAGGCCCGATCTATCAGGGGCAAGATCCGTTAAACAAGTACACCTATGAGTTTAACGAGCGACGAACCGGTTTAAATCTCACGCTAGGCCGCCCAATAACCAGGGACCTACGGGTGCATACTACCTTCCAAATGGAACGGGTAACGATCGATCCGCAAGCCTGGGTGGCGGATAAGAATAACAAATACGGTGAGGGTGTCAAGAAAGAGAATGATTATCCGTCGGTGCCATCCTTATCATCCTTTAAGGATGAGTACTGGGATAACAGCCTGGGGGCTGGTCTACGCTATAATAAACTGCTGTACACCGGTTTATATACAACCGGAGGTTACAGCGCCGATTTTGGGGTTGATTTCCACGGCATTCTGGGCGGAAAGCATGACTATCAAAAGCTCTACGCTGAGTTTAAACAGTTCTATTCACCATTGCCCAATACTACCTTTGGTTATCGCGTGATGGGCGGTAAAATCCTGGGTGAAACCCCGGACAAGCTCTATTTGGGCGGTGAGTTAACATTACGGGGTTACGATGTCAGGCATATTGGCGACGAGCAACGATTATTAGCGAATGTCGAGTTAAGGCAGAGGATTCCCAATATCGAAAATCTAGAAGCAGTGCTTTTCTATGACGTCGGAACGGTTGATTTGGACCAGTATTATCATAGTTACGGGATTGGTTTTCGGTATAACGTTCCCTTCCTAGGGCAGCTGCGTTTCGATTTTGCCTGGAATCCAGAGAGCGATTCGCCGAAATTCAACTTCTTCTTTGGTGAGATGTTTTAAAGTTAAGCAAGTAGTTACTCACGCCGGTTACGGTAAGAGCACGAGGAGAGCTAGCGCGGGGTGAGCAACCAAAGCTAACTTTTAAATAGAGCAAAATTTAATAAGGGAGTTGTTTTCCAGTGAATAAGAAGATGAAAAAATGGTTGATTCCTGTAGTATTAATGGCGGTTTTGGCGTTGGTGCTTACCAGCCTGGCCAGTGCGCAAAGCAAAACGACCGTTGGTTATATTGAGAAACAGCGTCTCCAACAGGAATTACCACAATACCAGGAGTTGCAGGAGCTTTTTGAGAGTAAACAAGCGGAGTTTAACACGTTTGGCGCTTATATCCAAACGCAGCTCAATAATGAACTTGCCAAGTTGGAGAGAGAAAAGAATGCCGAGGTTAAGGGAAAATCTGAGGCAGAAGTAAAAACGATTGAAGCCAAATACCAGGAGAAGGCGGAAAAAACAATCCAAAGTTACCAACAGAAATTGGACGAGGAGAATGAACGGCTGATCGGGGAATTACGGATCAAAGAGGAAGAAATTGATCGTCAAATCCGCAAAGTGCTCGAAGAGCGCGCCAACAAGAATGGTTATTCAATCGTTCTCGAGAAAAGTGTGGTCTACTACGGTGGAGTGGATCTAACCGACCAAGTGATTACTGCTTTAAAAAAGTAGGCGGAGAAAGATAAAGGGGAATTAAGGTTGGATAAAAAGAAAAAACTGCTCTTGGCGGTGGCGGCGCTCCTCTTGACTGCGCTCCTGCTTTTTGCGGTCTGGCAATGGCTCGTGGCTCCCCGTTACCAAGCTGGGCAGATCGGTTATATTGATACTACCCGCCTCGCGGAAGCCTATGATGAAACGGCGGAGTTTCAAAAGCTCTATCAAGAGCTGGAGCAGGAGTTCAACGATTTTGGCCAGACGCTGCAGGAGGAGACAGCAGAACAACTGGAAGCGCTGGAAACAGAGGAAGAGAAAGCGAAGAAGGGGAAGAACGCCACTGTTCAAAGTAAAATTGCCGAAGAATACGGAGCAAAACGACGGGAGCTTTATGCCGAACAACAGAAGAGAATGGAGAGTAAACGAGCCGAACTGAACAACCGGCTTAATCAAAACCTGCGCACGAGAATTAATGAGGCAGCGGCGAAAGTGGCAAAACAAGAAGGCGTTTCAGTAATTCTTTTGGACCAAGTCGTCTACTATGGGGGTAAAGACCTCACCGCTCAGGTGTTGACCGGGCTTGTTGGTAACGGTGAGGGAGGAAATGACTAAAGCAAGAAGAAGCATTGTTCTTTGGTTGGTACTGGTTTTCGGAATACTGGCGGCGGTCCTGTTTGGTCTGTGGGCGAGACGCCTTGCTCAGCAGGAAGCAGCCGCTTGGCAGGGGGAAGAGGAGGGCGCGGCCGCCCTGCCCGTGCTGGAATGGGGGTCCTATGCTGAGCTTCCTCAAGAGATCAAACGGTGGGGACAGACTTTCTTTTGGGAAATAACCAGGCCCGGTAGGAAGAGTAGTCAGCTACTCGGGAAAGCAGAGGAATTCTCCCCCTCCTTGGCCCGGGCGCGTACCCTCTTTCAGGCAGAATTAACCGAGCGGCAGGCGCTTTTGGCTGAAGCGGTCACTCGCCGGGAGGAACAGATGATATTGGAGATCGAGGGTAAGGTGGAGCTGAGGCGGAACCAAGCTCGCTATCTGTTACAGGAAGCCGTTGCTGAAAAGAAAAGGGAACAAGCTAAAGTATTAGCTGAATTTCAAGAAAGAAAAGAGGAAGAGTATTCATTAAAGCTGATTAGCTTATATTTTAAGGCGGAAATACCTGATTTGTCCCCCGAAGAGAGGTCGCTGCTGGCAGAGGAAATATCGGCACTGGAACTTAAGTTAGCGGCAGAGATTGAGGCAAAACAGCAGGAGTTAGAGGGAGAATTACAAACTTTTACCGCTCAGCAAAAGCAGAGGGCCGAGGAAGAGTTAGCTATCTACCGGCAAAGCCTGCAAAGCGAAGGCCAAAAAAGGTTTTTGCAAGAAAAAAACCAACTGGAGCAGGAATTTTTTGAGTGGAAAGCGAAAAGACAATCCGAACTTGGACTTTCTGCAGAGACAGCGGGTTGAACGATTATTTGAGGAGGAGATTATCATTGGCGACCTTAGGAGAGCTAGCCGAACTAGTTAAGGGAAAAGTTGTCGGGGAGTCTAATCAGGAAATATGCGGGGTTTCTGGACTGCAGGATGCCAAGCCCGGCGAAATCTCACTGATTGCCTCGGCTAAAGTCATCAAGCTTGCGAAGGAGAGTCAAGCTTCGGCATTCATTTTCCCGCCGAATTTACGCGAGTTTAATTTTAAAGGTATTGAAGTTGACCATCCCCGTCTGGCTTTTGCGCAGATTTTATGGCACTTTCATCCGAAAAAAGTGTGGGCAGAGGGAATCCATCCTTCCGCTGTGATCGGAGAGGATTTCCAACACGGCCCGGGCTGCCATATCGGTCCACAGGTCTATATCGGAGACCGTGTCAAGCTGGGTGCGCGGGTGGTGCTTCACCCAGGTGTGGTGCTTAATGATGAGGTTGAAATTGGTGATGACACTGAAATTCATGCCAATGTCGTGCTGGGGGCACAAACCATTGTCGGGCAGAGAGTAATTATCCACCCAGGAACAGTGATTGGCGGCGATGGTTTTGGTTTTGAAAAAACCCCCGAAGGAAAGCATTTCAAAGTCCCGCAGGTGGGCCGGGTTGTGCTCGAGGATGACGTCGAGATCGGATCTAATGTCACCATCGACCGGGCAACGACCGGGCAGACGGTGATCGGGGCCGGAACGAAAATCGATAATCTAGTGCAAATCGGCCACAATGTACAGATCGGAAAGGATAATATTTTAGTGGCCATGTCAGGAATCGCTGGTAGTACCAAAGTCGGCGACCGGGTGACCATTGCCGGCCAATCGGGGATTAACGGCCATATATCCATCGGTGATGATACGGTCATTTTTGCCCGGAGTATGGTGATTAGCAGTTTGGAACCTAACTCCATTATCTCCGGTCAACCGGCCCGTCCCCACGCTGAAGATATGCGGATTCAAGCAGCAGCCGGTAAACTACCCGAATTATTGAAGACCGTACGCCAGTTGGAGAAACGCCTGGCCGAATTGGAAGGTAAAATTGAGTAGTTTCTGTTGTAGATGACATCACCATTTAAATAAAGTAGGTTTCCCGGGGAGGGGTTTGCACGCTTTACGTAGAAAACTCTGTACACCCGGGTTTTATTTATTCTGTTGACCGCTTAATTCATCCTTAAATGGGGCACCAGAGGCCTCGAGCTTTTGAGTTGATGAGAGTGCGGTTTGTAGTACTTATTCATCTTATTTAGCTAGAGGGGATCAGCCGTTCATGAGGATCATCCATCGTTATTTGCTCCGCGAGTATCTGAATATGTTTATCTTGTGCAGCATCGGATTTTTAGTCCTGCTCGTCGGGAACTTTTTATTCGAAATTTCCAACTTTTTAGTAGACAAGCGGGCCTCTCTCTCGGTAATCTGTTTATTGGTTTATTACCAAATCCCCTATCTGATGATGGACGTTTTCCCGGCGGCTGTCCTGTTTGGGGTTTTTTTAAGTTTGGGGCGCCTTTCCAAAGACCGGGAGATGGATGTGTTGCGCACTTCGGGGCTGAGTTTCCCTCGGTTAACCTATCCGTTGTTATTAGTCACTTTTGTGCTGTGTATTGGGGCGTATTTTTTCAACGATTATGCTGTTCCCGCAGGGAATCACCGTTATGAGCAAGAAATAAGAAAAATGATTTATAAAGACTTTATCCCGTTCGTGCAGGAGAATGTGGTGATTAAAGGGCCGCAAGGCAGGTTTTTTTACTTGCGACGGGTCAATGAGCGGACCCAAGAAGTGGAAGGTGTGATGATCTACCAGACGGAAGGGCGGCAATACCCGATCATGATTACTGCCGCTACGGGACGGATTGAGGAGCAATGGTGGCATTTGAAGAACGGCCATTATTATGAGTTGGATGAGGACGGGTACATATCAACAGTGGTCGAATTCGAAGAACTGGTCGAAGATGTCGGGGAAGACCTGAGCTTTTTTACGCGCTTCAGTAAGGGCGTGGATGAGATGAGCCGGGCCGAACTGAAACAAAAAATGCTGATCTATGCGAAAAGCGGCCTCAGTATTGCTTCTTTTGCCGTTACTTATCATCTGAAGGTGGCGCGACCGTTTGCCGGGGTGGTCCTGGCTTTTCTCGCCGTGCCTTTTGCCACGCTGATGCCGCGTTACGGGCGGATCTGGGGGATGGCCCTCAGCCTTCTACTGATTATGATCTATTTCTTTATGACGGTTCTCTTTCGCGAATTGGGCGTATCCGGCTTGGTTCAGCCCTTCTGGGCGGCGTGGATCCCTAATCTCTTCTTTTTGGTGATCGGTATTATCTTATTGTTCCGCGTGATTAAATGAATAACAGAAAGCTTTTTGTATTTTGGCCTACATGTGTAGGGGCAACACAAGAAGCCCGCAGAGCAATCGGAAAGGATTGGTCAGGCATCGTGGAACGAAAAACCTGGAGACTTGGCGTATATTTATTGCTGGCCGGTACTCTTTTAGCCTCGGCGGCTTCCGCGGCGGAAAAGGGTACGATCCTGGCGGATGAGTTCTTCGGCAATTATGAGGAGGAGCAGTTTGTCGCCCGGGGAAATGTGGTGGTGACCTATGGCAATTACACGATAAGCGGCGAACAGTTTGTGATTAATTATCAGAATAATACCCTTTCAACTGACGGTCTCGTGGAACTGGTCGATCAAGAGCAAGAACGGACCATTAAAGGAAGAAACCTGGTCTTTTATTTCGAGGATGAACGGGGAAAGCTCCAAGACTTTGAGATCGTAGAGGAGGCCGAGACCGGTGAACCGATGATTATGAAAGGAGAAAGGGTGGAACTGAACGGGGAAGAAATGAAGGCGGAAAACTCATCTTTTACTGGGTGCGATCTAGAGAAACCCCATTACCACTTAACAGCGGAGCGGATGGAGTATTACCCGGACGACCGGATTGAATTTTATAAGGCGGCCTACTGGGAAGGCAAGTATAAGTTAATAGTGCTTCCGAAGATCGTCTTCTCCATCAAAGAGCAGGAAAATGATTTTGATGAATCAACCTTTGGTTACAACTATAGCGATGGTCTATTTCTAAAAATGGTTTACCGGTATGCGCTCGGCGCTCATCAAGGGAAATTACTGGTTGATCTGCTCCAAGCGAAAGGGGTGGGAGAAGGGATCAAACATTACTTTCCGGTGGGCACCGATAAAAACTTCTCGCTCAGTCTCTATCATCTTGATAACCGACAAACCCGCCATCATGATTTTCAAATGATCGCCGACTGGCAACAAAAAACCGGCCCTCTCTCCTATGAACTGGCTGCTAATTATAATGATTTAGGCTACATAGAGCAGAGAATGAAAGGGTATTTTCACTTGAGCGACAGTAAATTACCGATGAGTTTCCGGTTTGAAGCCGGAAAAGAGGGACGGATTCCCCAGTTTTATCTCTATCCCTGTTATTTGAATTTATCCTGGCGCCCCAATAACCGTAGCTTGCTGGATTATTCGGGTTCTGTTTATTACCGTACCAATCTCGTTACGGATGAGATCTTAACGAAAAAGTACCAAAACAACCTCAAATTCCAACACAGCTGGGACATGTTTTCCTTGAAGGATTTCCGCCTGCAGGTGGGGGTCACCCAGGATTATGCTTATAGTGACTATTATCAAACCCCCTATTATCATGAGTTGCCTTCGCTTTCCCTGTGGACGCCCGATCTGGACTTAGGTTTTGCCGGTTATTATCAAGGCCGCCTTGATTATCTTCGCTTGGTTGAGGTTAAAGGGGAAGCGCAGAAGGTCGGCCAACGGACGGAGCTAATCTGGCAACGCCGCCCGCTGGGGCGTAGTCTTTGGGCAGCCGGTGGTTTCACTCTGGACCTAGCTTACTCCAGTCGGGGGCAGTATTATCAGGTTGAGGGGGGGCATTTCCAGCGCGGGGTGCACTCTATCGGTCTAACCGCTAGGGAAAGATTCACCCCGAATCTGACCTGGACCAATACCCTGAGTTGGGTAGAGGCTAGCGGCGGGGCGCCGACCAAGGAGTTTCCACGCTTGGTGACCAATACATACCTTTATACTTCCGGTGGTCACTTTTCCAGTAATCTTAATTTTTATTCCGATCATTTAACAACTGCTCTGTCCGGGGGTTATAACCTGAGTAAGGTGCTTAACCCCTGGTATCCGGTACGGCTAACAACGGCGCTCAAACTGGATGATGATAACTATATCGAGTTTTATGCTACCTATAATCCTAATCTCCAGGAGTATGAGCGTCTTTACCTGACGGCACAGAGTAGATACCATCCCAATGAAGAGAGTAGTATTTATTTGGATCTTAGTTATGATTTATTAGAAAAGAAGTGGGATACTTTGGAGGTGGAAGCCAACCTCAAACCGCAGTTGACCAAGGATCTCCGGGCTGAGGCCGAAGTAAGGTACAGCTTTTTTGGGGACGGCTTGGAAAGAGCGAAGTTGGGGCTGAAGTATAACTGGCACTGTCGCGACCTGTTTTTCGGTTATGATCTGACTCGCCAGGAATATATTATCCAGTTTTCTTACAAAGTCTTTAGGGAAGCGGGCTTTGGCTATGGTTCAGGCGAACAAGGTTTTATGTGGACGGGCGCAGAGACCTGGGGGAGCCAAAATGATTGGTGAAAAAGTACGTAAGCTTGGGCTCCGAATCGCTCTTTCTCTGCTCGGCCTGGGCGTTTTGATCTTGATTTACTTAAGCTTTCTTCCCCAACCGGAAGTGGAGTCGGTGTTGACTGGAGAAGAAGGATTAAACCTGCGGCAGGCTTGTTATGAAGGATGGGATGGTCAAGAGCGGCTCTGGCGCCTGGAAGCAGCAGAGATCTATGAGCTCAAAGGGGAGAGGAACCTTTATTTTGCCGGGCTCGAAAAGATTGAGTTTTTTCAAGGGGGAGAGCCTTCCCTCACTTTAACCGCAGAAGAGGCGGAACTGAGGCAGAAAGAGAAGCTATTGCTGATCAAGCAAGTACGCGGCGAGTTGCAGGAAGGGGAGTTTATGACGGCAGAGGTGTACGTGGATACTGAAACCAGAAAAGTGACTTGTCCCCAAAAGGTTACCTTTGTGAAAGCGGAGTTGAGAGTGGAGGCCAACCGGATGGAAGGGGATCTAAAGAGCGAGGAGTATCTTTTCACCGGCGATTTACAGGTTGAACAGAAGAACAGCCGGTCCCGGGGTGAGGTTTTCCGTTACTGGGCGCAAGAGGACCGTTTTGCCATCGAAGGCGGAGTGGAGGTCGAACTGGAATTATGAAACAAAGGCGATCATTAAGGAGCTGCTTAATCCCGTTCCTCATGGTGTTATGTTTAGCCGGAGGGTTGCAGGCTGCTGAAAAAGGGATTTTTAAAGGAATCGAACGTTTCACCGGGGATACCGACGGGAAAAGGATGTTCATGGAGGGTGCAAATCTAGAATACTTCCAAGGGGAAACGTATATCCGTTTTGCCGAAGCCCAGATCGTGGAAGAAGAAGGCGGTGCGCGGATCGTTACTTTTAGTGGAAAAGTATCTTTAGTACACGAGGATCTGAAGGTAAGCGGGGAGAGTTTCCGTTACCATACGGAAGAAAAAAGCGGCGTCTTCACTGGTGGGGTGGTTTTGGAACGGGAAGAAGTCCGTAATGACCAAGGAGAGGTGGAGAAGGACGGCATTAAGCTCGTTTGTGAGTCTTTGTATCTGCAGACCAAGGATAAAGCCTTCACGGCGACGGGGGAACCCTTCATCGAACATAAGGATTTTCAAGGGAGCGGGGAAGAGATCAGTTATGTCGATGCGGAGGAGACCCTGACGATCAAAGGCGGTTTCTACCTGCGTAAGGAGAAGGAAGAGATCAAGGGCGAAAGCATCAGTTTTGATTTGAAGCAAAAGGTCTTCACGGCCCAGCGGGGAGAGGAACCGATCGAGGTGATCTTCGAGATCGAGGAGGATGAGGAGGAGCCCGCCGGGGAGGAGAACGGGGAGGCCGACGGGGCTTCAGCTCCGGCTGGTGCAGACGAGGAAACGGGCGGGGCGCTGGATGCTTTCTCCGGCGAAGAAGCCGGGGCGGATGAAGCAGGGCTGACCGATGAGGGGGAAGAAACTGATCAAGCCACAGAACCGACCGGGGCGACTGCTGAGCCACTGTCGGGCGAGGATGGTATACTTTTATAAAAATATCTACCTTGGCCGCTGGGGAACGCCGCTCAAGGGGAGGGTTAAGTAATGCAAATTAAGGAAATAGTAAAAGAGGGAACCGTGTCCGGGACTTTTTTGGTGCTCGAAAGTCAGTGGCGGGTAGCTCGGAATGGGAGCCCCTTTGCCGCTTTGCGGATCGGGGACCGGAGCGGCGAAATCGCCTTAAAGGTCTGGGAAATAACAGAGGAAGTCTTTCGTGACCTGGCGAAAGGTAAGGTGCTCAAGCTCCGGGCGACGGCGAAAAATTTTAATGGGATCTTACAGCTTGAAGCCAACGGAAAAGAGGAATTTTTCCAGGTCTGCCGCGAAGGGGAGTTTGATCCGGCCTCTTTCCTCCCGACCACAACTGTTAAGCTCGAAGATTTATGGGCTATTGTTGACCGGGTGAGAGCGGACTTAAAGACCAAACCATATCAACTGTTGATTGAATATTTTTTCGCGGATCCGGAGTTCCGGCAGAAGTTCACGCGGGCGCCCGCTGCGCTGAAGATCCACCATGCCTATCTAGGTGGTTTACTGGAACATACCGCCGGGGTAGTGACGCTTTGCCGGGCGGCGGCCGATTACTATCCGGGGGTGAACCGGGATCTGCTACTAACTGGCGCGCTCTTACATGATGTGGGGAAGGTTGATTCTTACACTAGTCAACCGATGATTGAGGGCACGGATCCAGGCCGGCTCATCGGGCATTTGGTTTTAGGAGTGCAGATGGTAAGTGCGGCGATTAGTGCGATCCGCCAGCAGCAGGGGGAAGAGGCTTTTCCAGTGGCGGCAGAGCTACCCCTCTTGCATCTGTTGGTTAGTCATCACGGGAAAATGGAATGGGGATCGCCGCTGGAACCGGCGTTGCTGGAGGCCTGCCTGTTGCACCAGGCGGATAATATGGATGCGGAAGCGGCGAAGTTTAGGGAGGCGATTGCAAAGCATCCGAGCGGTGGCGGGAATTGGACCGCGTATAATACGATCCTAAAGCGGTCCGTGTATCTGACCGACCTGGAGGAACCGGAGAGTGACCCACGCGCATTAGGGAGTAGTGAGTGATGAGTGAGTGGTATTTGCCGGATTGTTGGCAGGCGGCGTGATCAGCTTCGCGTGACAGCGTTGCTCACTGCGGGCGGTGCTCGATATACACCAGTATTATCTGCGCTCCGTCCTCGTTCGCGCCTTGTCCTGCTCGCTGCTGACGCCGCGAGTCAACACAGGGTAAGCTTTGCTGCCAACAATCCGGCAAGGA
>JAAYGU010000045.1 GCA_012727535.1 Bacillota bacterium
CTCGCCTTTCTCTAGACCACGCCGGCAGTCAGAGAAAGTAACGCAATTAATCATTTAAATCTTTAAAATATAAGATTCGCCACCTTCAAGGGCGGCTCTTTTCTTTCCCCCTTTTACTCCCAACCTTAACTGCCACTTCCCCTCCTCATACTTCCCGTAAATCTGCGGATAATAATCTTAAACTAATTTACCCAGTAGGAGTGCCACATGAGTTCCTTCCGTATTGATCTGCATGTCCATACTAGAGAGACCAGTTTTTGTGGGAAAACCAAAGGCCAAGTAGTCGCCGAGCTATATAAAAAAGCCGGTTATGACGGGATCGTCATTACCGACCACTATAATAGGGGTTATTTTCGTAAATTTCCCAAGTGGATGACCTGGGAAGAAAAGACCGAACGTTTTCTGCGCGGCTACCGTAGTGCTTACGAAGAAGGGGAAAGAATCGGCCTCAAAGTGTTTTTAGGGATCGAACTAAAATTCAACAAATCGCCCCGTGAGTTTTTGGTCTACGGAATTGATGAAGCCTTCTTGAAAGACTATCCCGAACTCTACAGATTAGGATTAGAAAAGTTCCGAAGACTGGTGGACAGCTTGGCACCAAAATATAACATCCTGATCTATCAAGCTCATCCTTTTCGTCCCGGAATAACCCCGGCCGACCCCACCCTCCTGGATGGGGTTGAAGCCTACAACGGTAATCCGCGCCAAGACTCCCACAATGAACTAGCCTTCTCCTTTGCGAAGAAACACAACTTAAAAATGATCTCCGGTTCAGACTTTCATCGCCTGCCTGATTTAGCCCGCGGCGGCATGATCTTCCGGCAAACCATCAAAGAACCGGGTGATCTCCTCGCGGCCTTAGCGGCGGGAGAGAATTACAAATTAATCTCCAAATCTACCACTCCTTTCTCTTTCTTACGCTTAGCGACCCTCTTGGTCAACCAGGTAAAAAAGTTAAGGAGCAGCAGAACGCCGCGTTGCGACCCTTTAGCGTAGAACTTTGTGCGAACACCTCGCCTGATTGTTCGTACTGGTATGCCAATGGCTGGATTTGTTAACTGATACGCTTAGAACAGAAATTATCATTGGTGCCCTATTTTACACTTAACTTGGCCAGTTCACGCCAGCCAATATCAGAGCGGAAGTGAACACCTTCAAACTTGACCAACTCTGCTCCTTGATAGGCGACATGGAGTGCTTCCGCCAAATCGGCTCCCAATCCGACTAAGTTCAGAACCCTTCCTCCCGCGGTCCACCATTTTCCACCCTTAAACTTAGTTCCCGCATGAAAGACCAACAGGTCGGTAAGGTTTTCCGCTGCCGCCAGTCCGGTAATTTCTTTCCTACCTTCATAAGAAACCGGATAACCCTGCGAAGCTAAAACTACACAGGCCGCAGCCTTTTGTTCCCACTCGATCTGTTGCCGGTGCAGTTCGCCCTGCAAAGTAGCGAGCATCAACTCTACCAGATCATTACGGAGTAAGGGAAGTACCACTTGCGCCTCGGGATCGCCAAAGCGGACATTAAACTCAATGACCTGCGGTCCAGAAGCGGTGATCATCAGACCGGCATAAAGCAAGCCAACGTACGGATGGCCTTCTTTCGCCATGCCCTGAATTACCGGGCGCAAAATACACTCTTCCACCTGGGTTAAAAGTTCCGGCGTCAGCACGCTAGCTGGAGCGTAAGCACCCATTCCCCCAGTGTTAGGACCCCGATCCCCGTCTAACAGCCGTTTATGATCCTGGGCCGGAATTAACGGTATGAGCTCTTTCCCATCAGAGAGCGCCAGCAAAGTAACCTCCTCGCCCTCCAACCGCTCCTCGATAATGATTTCTTTTCCGGCATCGCCGTAGACTCTCTCCTCCATCAGCTGGTGGACCGCCGCCTTTGCTTCCTCTCTTGTCGACGCGACCACTACTCCTTTCCCCGCCGCCAGGCCGGCGGCTTTAATCACTAACGGAGATGAGGTCGCCTCAATATATTCGACTGCAGCTTTTGGATCGGTGAAAACCTCATAGGCCGCAGTGGGAATTCCGTATTTCGTCATGAAGCGCTTAGCAAAGATTTTACTGGACTCAAGTTTAGCCGCCTGTAACGACGGACCAAAAACCTTCAGTCCCCGCTGGGCAAAGAGATCGGTGATCCCCAGCGCCAGGTAAACTTCTGACCCGACCACCGTCAGATCAATCCGGTGCGCCTCCGCCCAAGCGGCGAGTGCTTCCATGCTATTGCAATCGACGATCACCGGTTCGGCGAGCGCGGCCATTCCATCATTACCGGGAGCCGCATAGATCTTCTCGACCTTGGGGCTTTGCGCAATCTTCCAAGCTAAAGCATGTTCCCGGCCACCCGCACCAATAATTAAAATACGCATTAGAGGACCACCTGCTTTCCGGTTAGACGCTCATAAGCCTCCAAATACTTTTCCCTAGTTTTGGTAATGACCGCCTCCGGTAAGTTGGGAGCGGGCGGGTTAAAATCCCATCCGCTGGTCACCAGATAATCTCTGATATATTGCTTGTCAAAACTCGGTTGGCTTTTTCCCGGTTGGTACTCGGCTAATGGCCAAAAACGGGAAGAATCTGGGGTAAAGATCTCATCCACCACCATAAGCTCGTCCTCCACCCAGGCAAACTCAAACTTAGTATCGGCAATAATAATCCCGGCCTCTTCTGCCTTTTTAGCCCCGGTACGATATAAAGCAAGGGACATCTCTTCCAACTTAGCAGCCAATTCGCTCCCGACCAAGTTAACTAATTCTCCGCGAGTAAGCGGTAGATCATGGCCCACCTCCGCTTTGGTGGTGGGGGTAAAGAGCGGTTCCGGCAACTTGTCACTCTCCTGCAGACCGGCCGGTAATTTTAACCCGCAAATTTCGCCCTTTTTCTGGTACTCCTGCCAGCCGGAACCGGCCAGATAACCCCGGACCACGCATTCTACCGGGATGACCGTCCCCTTCTTCACCAACATGGAACGGCCCCTGAGCTGAGAGGCGTAAGGCTTCACTTCTACCGGAAAATCCTCAACCTCAGTCGTGATTAAATGATTAGGAAAATCATCACCGGTTAATTTAAACCAGTAAGCGGCCATCGCGGTCAGGATTTTGCCTTTATCAGGAATTGGATCAGGAAGAATTTGATCAAAAGCTGAGATCCGATCGGTGGCAACCATTAACAAGCGATCCCCTAAATCATAAAGATCGCGAACTTTGCCACTCCGTCTTGGCAGTCCAGGCAGATCTGTTTCGATAATGCTCTTATTCATGACCAGCCTCCTTGCTTCATTAAACTTATTACTCGGTGAACGAGGAACTCTGATCCGGTGCCAACATACAGCTGAAGGTTGCCTCGCAAGTCTTTTCGTCCCCGATGTAGCAACAGCCTTTAAATTTCCCGGCGCGTGATCTTAACTTGACGAGTTCAACCTCGATCCGTAACTGATCGCCGGCCAAGGCGGGCTTCCGAAAACGAACACGTTCAATATTAGAGAAATAGGCGAGTTTTCCTTCATTCCCCTCCGCATCAAGGATTAAAAAAGCAGCAGTCTGCGCCATCGCCTCAACTTGCAGGACACCCTGCATCGGATAGAGACCCCCGTAATACTCCTGGGAAAAGACCTCATTTACCGTAATATTTTTGATCGCCACGACCCTTTTGCCTTTTTCAAGCTCAATAATGCGGTCAATCAGTAAAAATGGAAAACGGTGTGGTAGGACCTTTTTAATCTCAAGAATATCTAACAACGTATTCTCTCCTATCCTTAATGGGTGAAGATCAGGAATAAGTTAACGACTCAACAATCCCGTGCTTTAGAATTTATTCCTGATTATATAAGTTAGTCTTAAGAGTTACTTATAATATTCTTGGCACCAGGTCCTAAATCCTTTTATTTTCAGTCTGCCTTCCGCTAAAATTTTTAAGGCCTGCGGATAAATACGATGTTCAATCTCTAAGACACGCCGGGCCAGTGTCTCCGGGGTATCATCATCATTGATCTTCACTATATCCTGGCAGACAATGGGGCCGCGATCCGTTTCTGCGGTGACCAAATGTACCGTTGCCCCGGTAAACTTCGTGCCCGACTCTAAAACAGCTTGGTGGACGCGGAGACCGTACATACCCTCGCCGCCAAAAGCCGGTAGCAAGGAAGGATGCACATTGAGGATCCGTTCGGGATAGGCTTGAGGGATCAGCGGGGCCAGAATCCGCGTGAACCCGGCTAAACAAACCAGGTCAATTTCCTCGCTTTGTAGTTTATCTAAAATTTGGCGGGAATACTCTTCTCTGCTCCGATTTTTTGTCGGAATCACCACTCCCGGAATCCCGGCTTGCGCCGCCCGTTCCAAGGCGTAAACCTCTGGCTTATTACTGATTACTAAGGAGATCCGGGCGGGAATCTCCCCAGCTTTGACCGCATCGATCAGAGCCTGAAGGTTTGAACCTCCACCGGAGACCAAAACCGCTACTTTCTTCATCCCACTACCTCCTTGGCCGCCGCCTTATTCCAGACTAACCTCCCGCGCGCCGTGCGTAACCTCGCCAATCAGATAAAAGTCGGTCTTTTGCTTATCTAACAAACTACGAAAAGTAGCCTCATCTTCCGGGGCAATAATACAGACCATGCCAATTCCCATATTAAAGGCCCGGTACATCTCTTCCTCGGGAATCCCGCCGGCTTCTTGGAGGAAGGAGAAGACCGGTAGAACCGGCCAGCTGCCCTTGTTAATCCGGACGGCACAACCTTCCGGTAACACCCGCGGAATATTGTCAATAAACCCGCCACCGGTAATATGGGCGAGCCCCTTCAGCAAGCCGCGGGCGAGCGGTTCCCTTAACACCGGCAGATAACAAAGATGCGGCGCTAACAATTCTTCTCCAATTGTTTTCCCCAACTCCGGACGGAAAGTATCAACCGTCAGTTTTAAATCTTCAAAACAGATCTTACGCGCCAGGGAATAACCGTTGGTATGTAAACCGGCTGAGGGCAACCCGATCAGCAAATCTCCCGGTTGGATTTGGGGTTTGGGGAGAATTTTTTCTTCTTCCACTACCCCGACGATTGTACCGGCCAGGTCATAATCGCCAGGTTGGTACAGTCCGGGCATCTCAGCGGTTTCTCCGCCAATCAAGGCACACCCGCTCTCCCGGCAGGCGCGCGTGATTCCTTTGACCAACTCGGCCACTACCTGCGGCTCCAGCTTCCCAAGGCCGATGTAATCAAGGAAAAACAAAGGGACAGCACCCTGAACCAAAATATCATTGACACAATGCGCTACCAGATCATAACCGATCGTATCATGCTTCTCCATCATAATCGCAATTTTCAACTTTGTCCCGACCCCATCGGTACTGGCCACCAGGATCGGGTTTTTATATTCCCCACTGGGAAAAGCAAAGAGACCACCAAAACTCCCCAGCTCACTTCGGACTAAGGGATTAAAGGTACTACGGACCATCTCCTTGATCAGGCGAACCGCCTGGTTCCCCGCCTCGATATCTACTCCCGACTGCTTATAGCTCGAAGCCATGACTGTTCCTCCTCATCCTTTAGTGGATTCTGCCCCGCCCTTCCTACCGTCTGCAGGGATTGCTTTCCTCATAAACTCAGTAGTTAGTGGACTTATTCCTACTCTGCTGGCGTAGACCCGCGCATGCTCCTTAAAATTCTCTCCCCTTCTGCACAGAGGAGTTCGGTTTTCCGGACCGCAATCCCCAGATATTGGTCAGGATGGTTCAATACTGCCCACTGGGCCGGAGAGAATTTATCAAGGTAAGCAGTAAGTTCCGCTACTTCTTCCTTTTGGTTTAAGAGTTGGCGCAGTGAGATTCCTTTGGCTTCCGCCCGCAACGTCATTTTCCTTACTGCTTCGTGCGCATCCGGATGCCCGTGAAAGGCCAAAAGAATATATAAGGGTTCGGCAATCACCGATTCCTGAGTGAGCATGAAGTTTTTGCGCATCTGTTCTTCATGAACGACCAGGCGCTTGAGCACCCGGTTCAGTCGCGCGACGGCGGCGGCCAACGCAACAACGATCTCCGGATTGAACCGGCTGGAGGCCGAGTTAGTCAGATCCCGCTGGTGCTCGGAGACTTGATCCAGATAAACAGTGAACATCCGCGGGACAATCGCTTTCCACATACTCTTGACGTGCTCAAAATTCCAGGGGTTACGTTTATGGGGCATCGTCGAAGAACCGACCTGGCCGGGAGCAAACTCCTCTCCGATCTCCGCCAGTTCGGTCCGTTGCAAGTTCCGGAAATCATCCGCCAGATTGGCCAGCACCCCAAAAGTAGAGATTAAAGCATGGAAATAATCCGTAAAATACTCCGGCTCGACAATCTGCGTCGCCGAGGGCGATGGCTTGAGCCCCAACTCCGCCAGCACCTCTTCCGCAAAGACCTCTGGGTCAGGCAAAAACAGGGCAAGGGCATTGTAAGCGCCGACCGCTCCCGCAATCTTCCCCCGGAGGTTGTTCGCGGCCGCTTTAATCTTTTCCACCCTTTGCCCAAAACGGCTGACGTACTCCGCCACCGCAAAGCCAAAGGTAACCGGAACTGCATGTTGGCCATGAGTTCTTCCCATTTGCAGAGTTGCCTTTTCTCTCCGGGCCAAACTGATCAGTGTCTCTAGGAACTCCAAACATAAGGGGAGAAGCACTTTATTCGTTGCTTCCATAAAACGCAGTGCATTAGCCGAATCGACAATATCCATCGAAGTGACGGAAAAATGGACAAACGGCCTTGCTTCCGGCGAGACCCGCCGTTGAATACAGTTGACCAGCGCCCTAATGTTATGTCGGGTCGTCGCTTCCTCCTCGTAAACCTCAGACGGGCTCACCGCCCGGCAAGCTTTCTCTACTTCGTCAGCGACCGCCGCCGGACAGATTTCTCGCTTCGCCAGCCCTTTAGTGACCGCGGCTTCAACCCTCAATTGCGCCTTTATTAACCCGTTTTCCGATAAATACTCTGCCAACGAGTCAAAAAGTTTCTGGTTAGCAAGGTAGTACCGGTGATCTAACGGAGAAAATGCCGCGTACAGATCACGTTCCATCTTTTTCCCTCCATCGTATCTTGTTTTTTATAAAAGTGCAGTCCGCGCGCTGCACGTTGGCAACTGGTGGCACCAAATCTTAATTTATCCCGTTTCCCGGCAAGATACTGAACTGACAAAAAAGCGGGTAGGATTCAACAGAAACCTACCCGCCAGGGCTTTTGTCCCTCTACGGTGTAACACTTTAAAAGTGTCTGCGCCACTTGGTCACGGACCTGTAAAGTACAGCGGAACCCTAGGCGCACTTTCCTCAATATTCTCTATTTTATATTTTCGATTGTAGCAAATTCCTGGAACTGAGTCAATCTTAATTCGGATTTTTTTACCTTATCCTTATATTTGACGGTAATGGCGAACATCGCCTCATACAACGTCAGCAGAATATTAAGTGAACCTACGGCACTACTATCCTTTTTCATAGTTGCTTAGCCAAAGTTTTATTCACTTCACGTTATTACTTCTGTGTATAGTTACGGAATCCTCTCTCCGCCAAACGTTGATTCTTGGCGAGCACCTCGTCTCGCATGGCCAGTCGGTTCTCCGCCAGTTTGTCCTGGATTTTAGGGTCGGTGAGGGCCAAAATTTGCAGGGCCAGGAACGCTGCATTCTTCCCGCCGTTAATGGCCACCGTCGCCACTGGAACCCCCGGCGGCATCTGCACGATCGACCATAAGGCATCAACCCCACCGGTAGAAGCAGAAGCAATCGGGACGCCGATCACCGGTAAAGTAGTCTGAGCGGCAAGGACTCCCGGTAAATGAGCGGCCATACCGGCTCCCGCAATCAGTACCTTATATCCTTCAGCTTGTGCATTCCGGGCCAAAGCCAATGCTTCATCCGGAGTCCGATGCGCGGAAAGGATATGCATACTATAATCCACCGCAAATTCTTCAAGCACTTCCGCCGTTTTCGCCATAACCGGCAGATCCGAATCACTACCCATAATAATCGCTACTAATTTCGACATGAGTCTCATCCTTTCTTTCCGACCGGTGCTTTTCTTGTTCAAATATTTGGGTTTGGGCGGATCTAGCCAACGCCTTACAACCTTTTTACGGCAACGAAGTCGCCGATCGGTTTAATGATTTAATCACGGAGCATCTGGTCAGCAAGATCCGCGTATTTATTACTTCCGGATCCGGACAACCAAGCCATTGTTCGCCCTTTGTAACTCCCGGCTGGCTATTCTGACCAACGCCCGGGAGGATCCTCCCCCAGTGTAGATAATCTCTTTCTCCATAACTTTGGGATCGATCAGAAACGTCGCCTCATAGCTAAAGGAAGGAACCCCACCACATGGATAACCCGTCTTTTCTAAAATTTCATTTTCCTCGGCCATCCGCGGTGGGAGAATGTTTAAAGCCTTACCTACTCTTGATACGCTTACTTTGTCTTCCCCCTTCACAATCGCGACGATCAAGTTACCCCGTTCATCAAGTAAGCAGATATTCTTGACCAAATCTTCAGGGGCAGCTCCGACTGCCGCCGCCGCTTCCCGCACAGAATGGCATGACTGTTCGAATCTAATCTGTTCAGCTTCAAAATTATGCGCCACAAGATAGTCCTTTAGTTTTTCTTCATACTGTTTCAAGATAACCCTCCCCGCGGACTGACCTTAGAACAATCCGTAAATCATTGAACCAATAAGAGCTTTTACATCTATTTTTATTATATTGTTCTCTTTTCATGTAATCAACTATATTAATCCTGTCTCAGTTTTGTCAAACCTTAACCACCTCAACTATATGCTGTTTTCTCTTTGGTAAAAAATAAGCCGAACCGATACAATAAGAAAGAATGAAGTATCCGGGGTGAGGTTGTGAGCAAACATGAATTAGCCCGCATCTTTAATGAAATTGGGCTCCTGTTGGAAATCAAAGGAGAGAATCCTTTTAAAGCGAGAGCCTATTATAAAGCCGCCCGTACAGTAGAAAATCTCGACCGGGAGCTGGACGAATTAATCCGGGAAGACCGCTTAAAATCCATCCCCGGTTTCGGCAGGGCCATCGTCCAAAAGATTCTGGAATGGAGAGCGACCGGAACAATCCGGTATTATGAGGAACTGAAACAGTTGCTCCCGGCTGGTTTATTCGACCTCCTGCGCGTACCCGGTCTGGGACCGAAAAAGATTGCTACTCTTTATTCTACCTTAAAGATCACTGATCTAGAAATGTTGGAAAGGGCCTGCCAACAGAATCAGTTATTGACTTTACCAGGATTTGGGGTGAAAACCCAAGCAAAGATTTGCGCCGGGATTGAGTTCCTGAAAGAACACCGGCAAAGTTTTTTATGGGCGGTAGGAATGGAGTGGGCCTTAAAAATCCGGGAACATTTAACCGCCCATCCCCAGGTCAGCCAGTTTGAGATCGCTGGCGACCTGCGGCGCTACCTACCGGTCAGCACGCAGATCAACCTGGTGGCCGCGGCGAACGAGCCACAGCTGGTCACGGCTTTTTGGTCAAGCCCCGCGTTCCATCAAAGTTTAGGGTTGAACGCGGAAGCGTTTACTGACCGCGGTGGGAACACGCCTTCTTTAGTGTTACCCAACGGGATCAAGGTCGACCTGACCATCGTTAAGCCGGAAGCCTTCCCCCACACCCTGTTGTTTTTGACCGGAAGTGCGGAGCACACCGCTGCGCTCCAACGCCTAGCCCAAGAGAAAGGGTTGGCACTCGAGGCCGAGCCTCTCCGGAAGGATCAAGAATATATCGATTGTCGGGATGAGGCAGAAATTTATCAGAAGTTAGGCCTCTCCTATATCCCGCCGGAACTCCGCGAAAACCAAGGAGAGATCGAAGCGGCTGCCGCTGGTAACTTGCCCCAACTGGTGACGGCCGATGATCTCCAGGGAATATTTCATGTTCATACTACGGCAAGCGATGGGATAAGCAGTCTTAGAGAACAGGTTGAAGCCTCCATCGCCGCTGGTTTTAAGTATCTGGGGATTGCCGATCATAGCCGTAGTGCTTTCTATGCTCATGGCTTGAACAATGATGCTTTGGCAAGGCAATGGACTGAGATTGACCGTCTTAATAAGGAATATCCCAATTTTACGATCTTAAAAGGAATCGAAGCCGACATTCTACCCTCCGGGGAGTTGGATTATGACCCGGAAACTTTGGCCAAATTCGATTTTGTGATCGGCTCAATCCATTCTCAATTTCGCATGACCGAGAGCGAAATGACCAGCCGGATCTTAAAAGCGATGGATAATCCGTTCTTAACTATGCTCGGCCACCCGACCGGCCGGATTCTACTGGAGCGCCCGGCTTATGCCATTGACCTGGAGGCCGTAATCGACAAAGCCGCTCGCACCGGGGTTATCCTCGAATTTAATGCCAACCCGTACCGTTTGGATCTAGATTGGCAATGGTGCCGGCGGGCCAAACAAAAGGGCGTACTCATCGCCATCAATCCGGATGCACATAGTACCAGCGAATTAGAGCTGGTCCGGAGCGGGGTGTTGTTTGCAAGAAAGGGTTGGCTAACCAAAGAGGATGTCTTTAATACAAGATCAGCGCAGGAAATACTGGCGTATCTGAAGAAACGGCGGGACCGAAGTTAATGGTTGTGAAAATATTCTTTGACTTTGTTAGAGCTTACGCCGTTCATAAAGTACCCCTGGCTACCAATCAAGCCACCGCCGAGAGGTTAATTAATGCTTAACAAGAAAACTGGCATAAAGAAAAGTTTCCCTCGAACTAAACTTGATACCGATGCATAGTCATAAGGATTTATTTTCTTACTTTTTTGGCCATATAAATATCGGGTTTCCCGATTCCATTGGCATCTGGCATTACCCCGACAATAACAAACCCCATCTTTTGGTAAAATTCAAAGGGATGTCTTTTCAGGTTCTTAATATTGACTATCTTTTCATAGAGATTTTCATATAAATCCGTATTCGAAAGGGACGTAGAATTATCCTCATCATCAGTCCCTAACCAGATTGTTAATCCACCACGTTCTTTAACCCTCTCTTCCAAATCATTGACCAGAAGTTTTCCTATCCCTTGGCCTCTATACTCCCTTTTGACAACAAGCGGATGAAGCTCCCAAACATTCCCGTTATACATACTTCTTCCGCCAATCCAGCCCAAGACAGTTTGCTCATCTTTCACGACAATTCGACTGATCTTATCTTCTCCGATTGAGTCATACACTTCATCCCGGGCTAGTTCCATACTCGACCAAGCTGTAGATATATCCTTAAAACTTTCATATAAAATTACCGCAGTTTGCTCGATCAATTCTTTATACTCTTTTTTTAAGTCTATAATCTTCATGTCTGCACCCTCATCCTTCTCATCCAATCAGAGCTAATTTACCTACTTATTTAGCTTCATGAGTTTCTTTCGGCGCCCTACACACCTCGATTGTAGTGGCGTTCTTTACTGAAAAAACTTTGGATGCTCAAAAAAAGAATCCTAATCCAGTTACTTCAATAATTAATACATGTTCAGATGTTTTCGGAGAATAAAGATAGCTTATTGGTAGCATATCAATCATTGAAGTGCTTTTGTGCGAAGAGAATCTTCCCATACATAGCGGAGAGTACTTAAAACCATAGTATGTATTATCTCTTGTTATTAAACAACTAAGACCAAAATAATATTGCTGATCATCTTGGTTATTATATTTAAAATTGAATTGTGGAGTAATTGAGAATAAGTGATCTGAAAAACTATTTGGAGCTATCTCTACAGAATACCTGAAATTAATAGAAAACCGTTGATTAAAACTGACAAGGGGATTTAAATATAAATAACTTCCGCCACTAATATCACTGGTTTTAGAGACAGTTTCTATACCAAATTTCAAACCAAGTAGCGTACCATCGTAATCATCATTATCTGAATTCGCAAATGCTGGACAAGTTACACAAAGACTAAGTAAAATAAAGATAATAAATTGAGTTATTTTTTTCAACACAATAAATACCTCCGCTTTAAATTTTTATGGCCAACTTTGTGTATCTAGTTGGCCTTTCGGACGCGAAATACGGTTCATCTCGATCACCTAATACGGCTCAAGCCGATCACCCAATACGGTTCATTGCGATCGCGTGATACGGTTCATGCCGATCGCCCAAAACGGTTTATCCCGATCGCCTAATAC
>JAAYGU010000004.1 GCA_012727535.1 Bacillota bacterium
ACGCTTGACGGATATTATAAACGATGGGCTGTTACCTTTGGCACCAGCTGTGCGCAATTATTTGCGTTTTCAATGGTTTCCGACTCGGTTTCGTTCCGGGTCGGCGTCACGGAATATAGAAAAATTCATATTTGGCTGTACCAATCGTTACGAAAACACTGCTTCAAAAATCAATGTGTCCCATGCATATCTAGTAGAAAACGGCGATTGGGAGTTTCGAGTATGGGGCTGGATTCCTTGCAGATTACGGAGTGATTTCCACCTGAGTCGTGAAGAGTTTCTTACCGACTTACAGTCAGCTTTAACTGATGAGACTGCTTGCCGCCGGATTTTTGGTAAAAATTCGCCTGTATCAATTTCTTTGACGGAGTGGCATTCTTTAGATTCAAACCAACATGACGGGCTTGCTTATCTGAAAGAGTTATTGGGGGCGACAGATGAAGGAGGTGTTGCATGAGTTACGACCTTTACGTGAATTACCCTTGTGATGATGAAGATAAGATAAAGGATATTGTCGAAAATGCCGGTCTTGATATCCCCACTCGTATCGCCTTGCTTGCCGGAGCTCTGCCCAAAAATACCAAAGAAAAGGCTCGGATGGGGGGCCGCCAACATGGTGGTTATAAAAGTTTGATTTTTGACATTGATCCAGCGCAGACTCCTTATACTAGAGAGACAATTACCAATGAGAAGCAACGCCTGGAACGATTGGAGATCTGGCGTCCGGCACTTCCTGATTTCACAGTTTTACCTTTGTACTCAACTTTTTTACAGTTTCAGTTCACTTTGGCCAGCCCTTATATGAGCCGTGACGATGAAGTCTTTCATATTTGTGATAACCCGGTGCGCAAAGAGAAGGTTTTTAAGGTACCTCTCATGGCCGGTAGTGCTTGGAAAGGGAATTTGCGCTGGACCGCCACGCGGCTGATGGTTTTTCAATGGGAAAAAGAGCATGATGTAGCAAAAATGGCGGAAAGTCGTTTCCGGCTGGCGCTTTTGTTTGGCGATGAAAAAGGTGAGGGCGAAAACCAAGGGCTTGCGCATTATTTGGATAATTTGGAACCGGAAGAGGAAGCAAAAGAAGCTGCCAGGTTGTACCGGGAAAAGCTGTGTCAATATTTTTCCATATCGGATGGTATTGTTCCAAATTACGCCGGTTGTCTTTATTGTTATCCTACTTTTTTTGACCGTATCAGCCTGGAAGTCATCAATCCGCATGACAGGATGACAAGAGCCGGTAAACAGCCGATCTATTTTGAGAGCGTACCAGTTGGAGCCACAGGTATCTTTTCCCTGCTTTATATTCCCTGGAATAGAGTTACGGAAGCTGAGGCGCGGATGGATCTTACCCTGGTACTGGAGGCTGTCTGCGAAATGATGTTGATTTACGGTTTTTCCGCGAAAAAGTCCAGCGGTTTTGGCGAAGCAGAGGATGAGGTTAAAGGGCAAATTACTACAATAGCAGATCAAAAGCTCATAACGAGGCTCTCCACTTTAAAAGAGGTGGCAAATCATGTCCAGTGGAAGTAGTCTGTTGCTGTTAAAAGAAAAAAGAAATAATTTTTTACGGGCGGAAGTAGGAGTGCTGCTTCATAATCTTGGTAAACTAAGCAGGGCCTTCCTTGCTCATGAACGTTGCCTGGCCTGCAAGCAGTTAGGATTGAGTTTAGCCGCAAGCGATAAGGAATACGAAGATTTTGATTACGATTCAATAGCTGGACTTGTAGCAGAGTACATTACAAACCCTGATACCAAGCTTACAAAAGCTGAGAGGGAACGTCTTGAACCTAACGCAGCAGTTTGGCTGGAACCGGCAACCAATAACCTTCTTCCGGAGAATTTTAGACATCTACTTCAGCAGAAAAACATTCATCTGCCAGCACCCCTAGATGATAGGACTTACGCCATAGGAGATTTTATTGAATTTCAGGATAAAAAGTGGTATAAACCAAAACGATCGGGTCCACGAATATTAGTTATTTTTCCGGGAGGTTCGAAAGCAACAGAACTTGTGGAAATTTCACATCACGCCGCATCAGGAGTGGAGAAAGAAGGAATACCCTCTGGGTTGGGATTACAATTTCAGGAGCCCATCTATAGAGCTACCGTTTTTGGTTTCGAAACCTCAGTTGACGAGAATAAGATTGAATCAACCCGCGCAAAAGTAATTGATGCGGTTTCAATTTTGGACAGAACGGAAATTTGGAAAGCAGTGGAAGAGCCATTTATAATGGGTGTCGGTGATACCCGGCGACCAATAAACGACGTTTCTTTATGGGATCTGTCAGCTTCGACAGCAGCCTTTTATAAAGCCGCTATCGCTAAGTTAGTATTTGACAAAATTTGGACTTCTCGTGGTGCATTTAAATGGCGACTGCTACACATTGGCTTTGACGGGTTGAGTTTTTTAGAGCGGTCACCGACAATAGGCGATCTTTTAGGGCGGCAGGCTGCGTTGCAGGCTGCATTGGATGATGTGAGGAAGTTACTGGAAGAAACTTATCCTTTGGGCAACGAGATATACCGGGACGAGAACGGCAGCGCTTTTGTGGTGCCAGATTTGGATGGAGATGACACCGAGGGAAACCGG
>JAAYGU010000046.1 GCA_012727535.1 Bacillota bacterium
CGTTATTAAGTAACGGTACCAACCCGGAACCGGCGGAAAAGATATAGGCGAGCCCCTTTTCTTTGATTATTCTTAGGTTTTCAATCTCATCTAGCAGGGAAGGCCCGGCGGCGACCACTAAAGCCGGGATACCCTTAAAGCGGTTTTCCATGCGGAGAATATTCGGTGTGGCTAAAAGATGTTTGAAGTTGCGGATACTGTTAAGCAGCCATTTGCGCTGGTATGCGGCGTTAGCGTTGAGATTGAAACGCTTCGTGGCTAGCATTTTTTGGAAGCCAGCCAAAAATTCTTTGGTCAGTTCCGGATAAGCCTGCTCGTAACTGGGCAGAACCACAAACAAGACGTTCCCGTCGCTAAAGTCGGTAAAATCTTTCAACAAGGCTGGGCGGTAGGCCGGGTTGGTTTCCACATAAAAGTTCTTCAACTGCTTCAGCGGCAAATTAGAAAGCGGCCGTGTCGCCAGATAAGTAGAGAGAATCTCCGGCACCGGTTCGTAAATGGTAAATTCCAAGGCCGGGTATTTCTGCATAAAGGCTTCAATGTGGTAGCCAAGTCCCACCCCGAAAAAAAAGACATGACGGTATCTCTCAACTCCGGTAAATTGGGCAAGAAAACGTTCTGCTTCCGTCTCCGGATTGTAACTGCTGTGCAGATAAAGGCTTTTCTCGCCTGTATTGACTTTTAAGGTTGGAAGCCCATTCCGAGCCGTCGTAACCTCAAGTGCGGGAAAATCCTTTCCTTCCAAAGGTTTAAGCGCCTGCCAAAGCTGGGGAAACCGCTCCGTCAAAACATTAAGATTATCAATTAAAATCATCTTTATAGCCCTCGGTGTTCAGTAATTCTTTAATCTCCTTTTCTAAAGTAGAAAACAAAGGTGATATCTCATATTGCAAAAGGTCGCCTAATAACACGTGATCGGAGTTTTGCAGCGCATCTTGTAGCATTTGGATTTTTTCTCCAAATTCCGCTCCCCGTCCCAGAATAGTCTGCTTTCCCGGTTGGCAGCTTTCAATAGTGGTCACAACCTCCAACAGCCACTGGAGGCCTTCCAGCAATTGGGCAAATTTTTGCCATGATTCCTCCGTCGGCCCCTGGTAGAATTCGCCGCTGAGTTTCTCCACCTCCGGCTGAGCCCTTTCCAGGTAATCACCGGCACTCACCATCGTCTCCGCCAGTAAAGCACGGAAACTAGTCACGCCGACCTCTATTTCCCGAATATCGTTAATACGCTGGGTAAGATAAAGAACGTAATCGGTCTCGATCTTCACCCCATCAATGGTTAAGGAGGTAAAAGCATATCCGGTATCTTTTAATTTTTCTTCAATCACTGTAAACAGTTGCTCAATCGCAGAAAGTTGATTGGCCAATTCAAACTCGTGTTCTAAAATTTTAACGCGCACATTGATTCCCCCAAAGCTCTGTATTCCCTCGCTATATACAGATATCGGTAACAACCAGCTAAAAGTTGAGGATAGCATGGGAATTAGTTATTAGTAAAATAAAAACGAAATTAGATAAAAAAAGTAAAGACCCGGGTCTTTACTTTGTTTTTTTATTCCACATCGCGTTCAGTTCTTCGATGCTGACCCCTGTGGCGGCGGCCTTGCGGTTCTCTTTCTGGATCTCCAGATAAACCTCTTCGCGGTGGATGGAGATCCGCTTCGGGGCGCTGATCCCCAACTTAACCTGTTCTCCCTTGACCTCAACCACCGTTACTTTAACATCGTCGCCGATGATAATACTCTCGTTCGTCTTCCTGGTCAGTACCAGCATCTAAATCCTCCTTGACTCCCCTCATGGTTTCCTCGGTTTCCATTGCTGTCATCACTAGTTTGCGCAGATAGTCTAAATTTTAACTCCGATCCTTCCTCTATTTTCTCCAACCATCAAGGAAGATCCTGCACAAAAAGAAGAAATTTAATTACTTTATTTCGCCGCTGAAGCTGTAGAGAGCGGTTTTTTCGCCCAAAGCTGAAAGCGCAAAGGATACCCTGAATCCGAAAGGATAACCTGCAACCCTTTTTTCGCCGGAAGATTAATCACCAGCGGGGCTTGGAGATTAACGGTCGCCTGGTCGGGCTGGCCTGGCGGGATAGTGACAATCGCCAGGATGAGGGCATCCTCGGGTTTGGCCAGACCAAGCAGGGCCACTTTTTCTTCGTCAAGCACAAGGTCATAATCCGGACAGAGGCGAAACGGGGAGATGACAATGAAAGCAACCTCCGGGGTTTGGCAGGACTGCAAACAACCAAAGACCGTATCTTCCGGATGCAAATAAACGAACCGCTTCTCGGTTTCAAACCCGGGAAGCCCTTCCGGAAAATGAATCATCTCTTCCTCGCTAATCTCTATTTCTTCATAAAATTTCGTCTTAATTTTCATTCTTCCACCTCACAGCGGTTTGCTGATTAATCTGGGTATTTAAACCGGAATCCCGCCAAAAAAGAAGTAAAGCTGAACGTAGTTCAGCAAAAATTTTACCGGGCACTCGTTCAGAGATAATTCACTAAAGTATTCTGGCTAATCCGGGCGCCCACCGCCAATGCTGCCTGGTAAACACTCTCTTGCATCATGAGATTCATAGTGACCTCGGCGTAATCCACATCTTCAGTTTTGCTGAGCAGTTCGCGGAAGTTCACATTCATAATCTCCATCCGAGCGATGTTACTTTCCAGGCGGTTAACCTTGGCTCCGATCTCGCCGCGGACTTTCAGAACCTCATTCAACCGGTTATGGATCGCTGGGAGCACTGTATCGGAAATAGCTTGGAAATCCCCATTCTCCAGATGTTCAATAAATTCGGTCAGTTCAGCAAAAAAATCATGAGAGGGATCACCGAACACCCGGTGACCGGGCACCGAGACCTCCATTCTAATCCCGGTCCCCACTTCAGCTACGAGCGGTTCATCTGAACCATCCCATTGCACTTCCTCCGGATCATCGGGATCGGCAGCCGCCACCAAACTATAAGCCGGCTGGTTAGTCCTTTGCCCGGCAAAAATGAAGGTATTTTCATGTTGAGTATTGGCAATCTGATAAAGATGGTTACGCATTGAAAGCACTTCATTCTTGACCGCCTCAAGGGCTGTCTGATCCATAGTGCCGTTCGCGGCTTTGGTGGCCAACTCCGTTAGGCGGTGGAGCACACTGGTCACTCCATCCAAAGCATAGTCCGCACTGTTCAGCAAAGCCCTGGCAGTTTCGGCGTTTTTATGATAGCGCTCACCGGCGGCAATGCCATCTTTTAACCGCATTCCGATAATCATTCCTACCGGATCATCGGACGGACGGCTAATCATTTTTCCGGTGGATAACCGGTTATAGTTTTTATTCATCCGTTTCATGGCACTCTGAATATTCCCGGTGAGTCCGCGATGGATCATATTATTGGTAACCCGCATTTTAATCCTCCTCCGTTGGGAGCGTTAATCATAGACCAACCAACCCGGTACCATTAATCAGTTTATCTAAAATCTGGTCAACAGCGGTTAACAGTCGGGCAGCCGCATGGTAGGAGTTTTGGAATTTGATCATATTGGCCATCTCTTCGTCCAGAGAGACTCCGGCCACCGACTCCTGCAAGTTGTAAAGGTGTTCAACCATGATCTCTTTGTTTTCGAAAGTAACATTGGCTTTTTCCGCATCAATTCCTAATTTGGCAATTAAGCTCCCATAGTAATCCGTCAAGGAAATGGTCCCATCATTCATCAACGGTTTATTTCTGATTAGATCCGCCAGTTCCAAGGCATTTTCACCGTTGCCGGGCTCCCCATTAGTCGAGGCGGCAATTCGGTTTAAACCATGGTCGGGATCTAAAATCCCCGCATCCAAAGTGATCGTGGCGGCATTACTTCCTTCGGCAAAGAAAAGGTTATCGGTTTCGGGGGGGGTGCCCAAGCCATACCCTGACCTGTGCAGGGCATTAAACTCTTCCACTAAGGTTTCGGTAAATTTATTTAAAGAATCAATATAAAACTGTGTTTCCACGTCTCGCATCTCAAGTAACCCTTGGACTTCGCCGCTGGTAAAGTTAACGGTCTGTTGGTTGTTAGCCCAAACAACGTCATACAAGCCGTCCTCATTCATCTTTGTTTCCATGGCAAAGGCTTTATCCTGGGAAACAAGGATGGAACCGGAAATATTTATGTTGTAACGGTATAAATCATCACTTTGCACAGAAATTTTGGTCAGTTTAGCCAGCTCCGTCACCAGGACTTCCCGTTTATCAAATAAGTCGTTGGGTTGGTCGCCATTGGCAACCACCTTCGCGATCTCCCCGTTCAATTCGGCAATTTGTTGCGCGAGAGTGTTAATCCGTCCCACCCGGATGTCAATCTCGGTGTTCAAATCTTGCTGTAAGGTTTTCAACTGGTTATAAGTACTACGGATCGTCGCGCAAAGGTTATTGGCTCTTTCCCGTACCACCGAGCGCACGGTTGGATTATCCGGCCGGTTGGAATTCCCCAGTTCCTGCAGGGCATTCCAAAATTCCGTCAGTTGGGCGCTGATACTAGCCCCACCCTCCAGTTCGGCTGGTTCTGCCATAGTGACCTCTAATTGGTTATAATTTCTTTGTTTAGCATCCCAATAGCCTAACGCTGCGCTTTCATACTGAACCCGCCGGTCAATAAAGAGATCGCGCATCCGTCGCAGCTGAGTGACTTCCACCCCGGTCCCGATCTGGCCGCTAACCAACAGACGATTCATCGTCGGTACAGTATAGGGATCACTCGCCGACATATCAGCGACTTGCCGGGAATAACCCGGAGTATTGGCATTACTAATGTTATGGCCGGTCACTTCTAAAGCCAATTGTTGCGCCCGCAAGGCCCGCAGGCTAGTTTCAATTCCTCCGAAAGTCGAACGCATGTTATCCTCTCCAATTAATTACGGACTTATTTCCTGCCGACTCCACGTTTCCGGTTGCCCCATACAGGTTATTATCTTCATCTCCATGTAGAACCCGTAGGGAGTATTTGACCAGCGCAAGGGAGTCCTCTAGTAACTGTTGGTTTAGGTTGTTCAACTCCTTGATTTGTCTGACCAATACTTCCTTTTCTTGATCCAACGGCGAGCAGGCGGAGGCCTGGGCAAGTTGCGGATAATTCTTTTCCACAAAACTGTTAACAGCCGTTAATTCCGCTTCTTCTGCTTTAACTATCTGGGTTAATTTCTCCAGATCATTATGGAGGATGGCTTCTTTTTTATCTTGGGCTAAAGCTAATAATCTTTTGAGCATCTCAATTTCTTGCTCCATTAGCTCCTGTATCCCTTTCGCCGACACGGTACCTAACCCCCTATAATTCGATCGACCAGACTACGGACTAGCATCCGGTGGGCTACCTGTTCACTGGTGACGTTATATTCACCCTTGGCAATCGAATCCTTAATCTTTTCCACCAGATCGGATCGGACCTCTGGTACTTGTGATAGCTTTTGTTGGACTAAATTTAACTCTCTGGCTTCCGGAGATAGTAACAAGGAATCACCCCGTCGTATGGACTCAGTTGACGGCACAGTCCGGTTTTTTTGTCCCGAGGCTACACCATAAGCCTTAATAATGGAGTTAACTTGTTGGTTTGAGATGATCATCTTTTTGACCCCTTTCCCTTAGGAACCTCTTTCAAAAGATATATCGGTCACCCCGGTCCGAATGTTTAGTAAAATTTATGGTTAATTCTTAAAGGAAAGATTAACGCGGTTTATATCTATAGGAGTAATCCAAAGAACGGCTCTTTCTGCGCTCCTTCAAGTCCCTTCCTTGGAAGGCGGTCGATAATTTCGCCGAACACTGCTGGCAATACCGACCCTGTTCCAGAGGTATGCCACAGGCTTCACAGGTTAAGTTAGCCGGCTCACCGTTGGTGCTCTGTACGGCCAGCCGCCCTTCTCGGCGAAATCTGTTAATCACCTCTGCTCTTACCCCTGTCTCCCGGCTCAATTCAAGAACTGAAACCCTGGGATGTTCTTGCATATAGTTCCAAATCTTGGAAAAATCTTCCTGATCTTTGACCAAACAACTCTGACAGACACTGTGTTGTTGGAATTGAAATAATTTACCACAGCGTTTACAATTTTTTAAGCTCAAGTAGAATCCTCCTTTTCCCGAAACTCCTCTACCGATAGATTCAAACCGGCTATCTAAGCCATTCTTCTTCCAAGACTCCTACCGCTACCGTTAGGGCCCGCACGCTGTCTGCGCCGGCCAGGAGGACTGATCGCGCTGCTGCGGACAAAGTGTACCCAGTGGTACAAATATCATCAACCAAGAGAACCTTTTTGCCGGCAACCGCCGCACAATCGGTCACCAAAAAAGCATTCTCCGCATTGGCCTTTCTTTCCTGACGACTTAGTTTGCTTTGACTCTGGGTTGGTTTCACCCGGTGCAGTACCTCGGTCAGCAAAGGGCGACGTAGAACCGAGGCTAGGGGTTCAGCCATTAACTCCGCTTGATTGTAACCACGAGTCATTAACTTCTGAGCATGCAGGGGAATGGGAATAATCACTTCAACCGGCTCCAACCGTTTTTCATTCTCCGCCCAGGCCGCCAGGAGAGTACCCAGGCCTCGCGCCAAATCGGGGCGGAAATGATACTTGGCCGCGTGGAGCAATTCTCGCATCAAACCATCGTAGACCGCCACCGCCATTCCCTGCTCATAAAAGAGCACTTCCAACCGACACTGTTCACACAGATCGTTTCTTTCCCCCCGCAGTGGCCGGTTACACCGTAAGCAGACCGGACCGGTGATGAGCGGCATCCGGTTCAAACAACGCCGACAAAATGCCAGCCCATAGTATGGTTGGTAGCGTTCCCCACACCAAACGCACCGAGGAAACTCCGGAAAGAAAAGGTCAAGGATTTGGCGGCGGATCTTCCACATAATAATCCCCTAACTTTTTTATCGGGCGGTAACTCCCTTTTCTTAAGATGCTTTAGCTCTTCGATTCGCCATTCACCTTCACCACCAACCTTTTCACCCTGCTAGGGAGCATCCTTGCCAGGAAAAAATGATGTTCCCCGCTGACTTGAATTTCTTAGCCTATTATTCTTAGCGAAGCGAAGCTGAGCTATAGAATACTCGAAGAAACACACCGAAACAAGGAAATACTATTTGCCCCCGGTGAGATTGTAACTTGGATTGATTTACAGCCTTGCATTTACTCCATTTTACCAGGGCGGGAAACACGGCCGACTTGTTCCGCCTCCTTGTTCATCCGGCAGATTGCCTCTTTGGCTTCCTTCATCTCCGGCGAAATGGTCTCGGCCACAAAGTACACTTCCCCCTCCGGATCATCTGCGCTTCTGCCGACCCGCCCAGCAATCTGAATTAAAGTTTCGGCCGAAAAGATCCGCCGCTGATCGGCAAAGAGGATCATCACATCCAGGTCTTTGAAATTAAGTCCGCGTTCCAAGAGGGTCGTGGTAAAGAGAACGGTAATTTGTCCGGCGGAAAACTGGCCAATCTTCGCTGCCCGTTCTGGATCCTGGGCATGTACATAAGCAAAACGGGCGACTGCGGCCGAAAAGTGACTTTTTATTCTCCGGCCAAACTCCTCCGCCCAGTCGATGGTGGGTAAAAAAATTAAACCTCTCCGCCCACGAACGGAAAGACTTTGGATAAAATCAGTCACGATCGGCGGCAGAAACCAATTATGTTTTGAAGGTAGCTTGCACCGTACCAAGGTGGGAACCGGTAATAAATGGCCGTGATAACGCAGGGGGATCTTGGCAACAGCAATCTCACCCCGCTTGGCGCGTTGGCGCCAAGAAGCATCTGGAGTTGCCGTCATATAGATCTTCTTACCGGTGGGCAGGAGTACTTTTTCTAAGGCGGCGTTGAGCATCGGATTACCATACAAGGGGAAGGCATCTGCTTCATCGAGAATTACCAGGTCGAAACAGGGACCAAACCGCAGCAGTTGGTGGGTAGTGGCGACGACCAATAATGATTCTGGGACCTCTTCTTTCTCTCCTCCATACATAAGGGTAAAATCGAGGCCGGGAAAGTTACGGCGGAGCCGTTCCGCCAACTCCCGCAGGATCTCCCGCCGAGGAACGGTCAACAAGACTCTTTTCCCTTGAGTTAACGCCTCCTTAAGCACCGGGAAGACCACTTCCGTCTTGCCGGCACCGCAGACAGCCCAGATCAAAAGGGTATGGGCCTTAGGGTCTCGCCAGTAACGAAGGGCTTCTTCCGCCGCTTGTTGTTGCCAGGGAGAGAACTCTGGAAGTAGAAGCTTCAGCTCCGGCTGTGGCATTGCCACCGGCCACTCCCCACTCCACCGGTAGAGGGGAACCAAATCCGTAATCGTTCCTAGATTGCAACAGGCTGGACAAATCCGGCAGGAAACAGAGAGCGCCAGTCCAGTCTGGCGATGAATCCGCTCCCCCTCGCCGCACCGCCGACAAGAAAAGCGACCCAACCGGTCCAACCCGATGCCTGCCACCCGTTCCACCGCCCCAGCCAGCAGGAGACGGTGGAGAATCCGCTCCAGGTGATCCTCGCTTACCTCAATCCCCTGCCGGGCACAAGCGCGGACTAATTCCAGAGGAGTTAATTCTCTGCCCGGAAGTACTCGGGAGACGATTGCCGCTACTTGGTTGCTAATATTCAACATTGGTGGGCGGGGGAGTCTCTCGGACACCGGAACCCAGTCGCCGTCGGTGGGCCAGGCATACCTTCTACAGATTCTTCTAAGCATCCGACCAAACCGGCGTAAAGAAAAACCGGCCTTTTCCGTCAGCCAGGGCTGGCTTTCTCCCCAAATTTTCTCTGCCAACCATAGTGGAAAAGGCCGGTCCCAACACCAGACCTCCGCTTCTTCATTTTGCTGAGCCGCCCACTCCTTCTCCAACTGTGGGTCGGGAGAAACACTCAATTTCAAGCGTCGCTCGCTCAAGCGCAGAGTCAGATAATAGCGGAAATAAAACAACCGTACCTCCTTCTCCGCCACTCCTCAGCGCCGTAACCGGAGCTTGATTGGCCAGTCGGCTAGGCCCGGCGATGACCATACCGCCGAAAACAGCCGCCCCTAGAGACCGCCCCTCCCTTCAACCAGCCGTTTCAGCATCTGCTCCAAATAGGAGTACCGTTCTTCAATCTTATTATTTTTGACGGCGATGGCCAGCGCTTTTTTGGTCCCCACCAGGACTACCATCTGTTTCGCCCTGGTGATGGCGGTGTATAATAGGTTTCTCTGCAGCAGCATATAATGTTGGGTGGTGACCGGAAGAACGACCACCGGATATTCGCTCCCTTGGCTTTTATGGACCGAGATGGCGTAAGCCAACACTAATTCATCGAGCTCCTCGTATTCATATGTGACTGGAGATTCCCCTTCGTCAAAGCTCACTGTTATCACTTGTTCCTCCGGATCAATCCGCACAATTTTCCCCAAATCACCGTTAAAGACGTTCTTTTGATAATTGTTCCGGATCTGCATCACTTTGTCCCCTTGACGGTAAATCCGCTCGCCGATCCGAAGTTCAGGTTTAGAATTAGACTGCGGGTTTAACACTTTTTGCAGAGCTGGATTGAGGTTATCCACCCCAGTCAGCGTCTTCCGCATCGGCGAAAGGACCTGGATCGCGTCCAGAGGATTACACTTTAAATAACGGGGCAGTCTAACCGTCACCAGTTTAATGATCGCCTCAACAATCTGGGCCGGTTCCGCAATATTGATAAAGAAAAAATCATCGGCTCCTTGCCACTCCGGCATTAATCCCTCGTTAATCCGATGGGCGTTGGTCACAATTTTACTCTTCGGCGACTGGCGAAAAACCCTTTTTAAGCGTACGGTCGGTACCACCCCGGAGGCCAATAGATCCCGCAAGACCGAACCGGGACCGACTGAGGGCAGTTGATCCTGGTCCCCTACTAATATTAAGCGCGTGCCCGGAGTAATTGCCTTCAAGAGTTGGTAAAAGAGGGGAAGATCAATCATCGAGACCTCATCGATGATTACGGCATCGGTCTCCAAGGGGTTTTCTTCATCGCGCCCGTATTTTAAACCGATCCCCGCCGTATAACCGAACTCCAAAAGGCGATGGATGGTCTTCGCTGCCACGCCGGTCGCTTCGGTCAACCGTTTGGCCGCCCGACCGGTCGGTGCCGCCAGCAATACTTCCTCCCCTTTTAACTGCAGTAGTCGGATTATACTCCGCACGGTCGTGGTTTTTCCAGTACCGGGACCCCCGGTGATGATCAGCACTCCGTCGACAAGCGCTTTCTCGACAGCAAGCCGCTGCTCGACGGTGAGAGTCTCCAGCTCAGGAACGGAAGGTAGCGGAAAAGGCAGCTTTTTCACCTGGTACGCACCGAGCAAGGTACATAGTCGCTCCGCAGTTTTACGTTCACTCCAGTAAAAAAAGGAGAGATAAAGCCGCTCTTCTTCAAGATAAACCTCTTTTGCTTCCACCAAAGCGGTAATTCCTCGAGTTATCGCTTCCTCCGGGACTTCCAGCTCCTTGGCCACCGCGGTGACAAACTCCGCTTGCGGAAAGAAGACATGTCCTTCCTCCGTATATTTGTGCAAAAAATAAAGGATACCAGCCCGGATCCGTTCAGCATCGACCGGATCCTTCCTTCCCAGTAAACCGGCTAACCGGTCCGCTGTGCGAAACCCAACCCCAAACAACTCATTGGCCAGCCGATAAGGATTTTCCCTGAGGATCGCCGCAGCCTGTTCTCCGTAGTGGTGATAAATCTTCGTGGCCAATGCGGGAGTGATGCCAACCCCCCGCAGAAAAACCATCACCCGGCGGATATGTTTCTGCTCTTCTAGCGCCTTTACGATCTTCGCTGCTTTCTGCGGGCCAATCCCCTCGATCTCCATCAAGCGCTCCGGGTCTTCCTCAATCACCTTCAGGGTATCCAGACCAAAGGCTTTAACGATTTTCCTGGCCGTCACCGGGCCAATCCCCTTAATCAGACCGGAACCCAGGTAGCGCTCGATTCCTTCCCGTGTGACCGGAGGGATAATCTCAAAGGATTCAACATCAAACTGCCGCCCATAGGTCGGATGGATCGTCCAATCCCCGCTTAAACATAAACTTTCACCGTTCCGGACATGGCTAAGATAACCGACAATCGTAACACTTTCGGTCCCTGTCTTAAAACGCGCCACCGTATAGCCGTTTTCTTCATTCTGATAGGTAATACGTTCAATCACGCCTTCCAACTCCACCATACCTAGATCCTCCTTCCCACGGCAGGCGTAAAATAATTTGCCTAGCCAGATAACCGGTCAGCCAGCCGGAAGGGAGCGCCAGCAAGAGCGCCCAGGGGAGGAAGGTGAAAATACCAACACCAGGCAGCAAACAGTATAAAGTTACTAACTGCCCGCAATTGTGAGCCACCGCACCGATGATACTCAGGCCAATCTCACTGAAAACCTTCGGAACCAATGGGCGGAGAAGGCTCATAACGGTGAGCGCCGAGATTCCTCCACCGATACTCAAAGCAAAAGGGACAGAAAATAAAGTACCCGCCAGGAGCGACGCCAGGATAATCCGGCCGCCGGTTACTACCCACGCAACCTTATTTTTTTCCGTTAGTAAAACCACCAGTGTCACCAGGTTAGCCAGGCCGATCCTCGCTCCAGGGATCGGAAGAACAAGACCAAGGGGGAGCAGATGGGATTCCAAGAGATTAAGGCTTACCCCTAAGGCGATATAAATGCTGATTTTACTGATGGTCCGGATCCGGACCTGGTTGGAGCGTTCGTCATTCTTTTTCATCTGTATAATAAGCAAGGCTCTCCAATTCTAGTGTCACATCGGCGTGGTGAACGCGTACCCCCGCTGGGGACGCCAGTTTAACGGGGGCAAAGTTGAGAAAGGCTTTCACTCCGTTCCGTACACATTGCTCAAAAACCGCCGGGGCTGCATCCGCCGGGACGGTCAGAATCATAATCGAAAGTTTCAACTCCCGGATCAACTCCGGCATTTGTTCGACCGGATAGATTTTCACCCCAGCAATCTGCTGGCCACATTTGCGTTTATCTTTGTCAAAGGCAGCAATAATGCTGAGACCTTCCTCTGCTCCAGGTCTTTTTTGTTTATTGGCCCGATAACGAAGCAAAGCTTGACCCAGATTACCCACTCCCACCAGGCCGACATTAATCACCCGATGCAGACTGAGAATCCGTCGTAACTCAGCCCGCAGGGTGGAAGTATAATAGCCAACGCCCTGTTTACCGAAGACTCCGAAGAAACTGAGATCCTTACGGACTTGACCTGATGTAACCCCTGCTTTCTCGCCTAATTCCCGGGAGGAAATGATCGGTGAAAACTGAGCATCAAGCTCATCAAGCACTCTCAAATATAGGGGTAAACGGCGAATTACTACGTCCGGTACTTTCCGCGTCGACACCGCTATTCCTCCTTTACTGATTTAACCTACAATTCGACGTGCCAGGACGGCATTCCTTCTGTAAACGGGGAACTTCCTTCCCCTAAGCCGGCGGGCAAAAGCTTCTTCTGTCCTAAATAGTTCCTTCCATGAATACAATATTTAAAGTAATAACATGCGGCGTCCGGACTGACAGGGGGTGTCAAATAATGTTGCCAAGCACAAACTCAGGTTTCCCCAAACATTTCTGGTTCCGCTTAGCGGTAGGACTAACCTTCTTCACCTTTCTACTCGGGTTGGGAGTTTTTTTGGTCGATTTTGAGCAAAACCCTACTTTATCTTTTCCCCTGCTTTACCTCAAACGTCTCTCTCATTTAGATTCCCAAGTCGGCCGGAATTTTTTTAGTCAAGTCATCCCCGGTTTTACGCGTTACCGGTTCGAGGATGATCCCGATTTCATTCTCGAGACCAAAAGTGCCGATCTGCTCCTCCGCTTTCTGATCAATCTACGCAACCCTTCTCCCCGGGAGATGTTTAAATCCCAGTTTCCTCTGCTCTCTTATATTAAGGTTGAGGAGAAAGTCAAGCTAACACCGGCGGCTTCCCGTCCTCTGCCTACACACCGGACTCTCCCCGAAACTAGAATTGTTCCGCCGGCGCCCCGCCCGCCGGAAGACCAAATTCTACCGGATCCCCGTCTAGAGGAGAAGGTACGAGTGATTATTTATCATACTCATACCTCCGAATCCTACGTGCCGATGAGCGGTGAAACGCACCTGCATAACGGTCGGGGTGATATTGTAGAGGTCGGCAAGGCCTTGGCCACTCTGCTCCATGAGGTTTACGGGATTAAGACGATTCATTGCGATACCATTCATGATTATTATCCTTTCCGCGAAGCTTATAAACGCTCCGAGGAGACCGTCCGCCAATTGCTTAAGGAAAACCCCCAAGTCGAAGTGGTGCTCGATCTGCACCGCGACGCCACACCCGGACTTGACCATAGGGTAAACATCAACGGTAAAACCGCCGCCAAACTCATCCTGGTCGTGGGCTCCGAACGTCTGGGACTCGAACACCCGCACTGGGAGAAGAACCATCAGTTTGCGCGGTCTTTATTGGAAGTAATGGATCGCCTCTATCCTAACCTAGCACACGGAATAATTCTGGCCGAAGCACGGTATAACCAACATCTTCATCCGCAATCGATCATCGTCGAAATTGGGGATGATAAATCAACCCGCGAGGAAGTCTTCTATTCGGTACAACTCTTCGCTGAAGTCCTCGCTGCCTACCTAAAAATCAGCCAGACCGGCTATTCGATGTAAGCTTTTACTCCTTCCGCACCGCCCGGCTCAGCACCCGCGTAACATACAATTGATACCGGTCGGAAGCTTGTAACCGCCGGTCATAGAGATTGATCCCTTTATAACTCAAAAAGAGAAATAACAGGCCGCCCACGATCCCACCTGCTTCTTCGCATCCGGTCAGCCGCCACAGCCGGAGTAAACCTTCCCCGACCGTATAGCCAAGGAGAAAAAAGAGCAAAGGCACGCCATACATCAAGAGGCTTGCCCATAGAAAATGCTCGCTCTTCATCTCCACCGCAACCCGGTCGCCGACCTGCAAATTAAGGTTAAGATTGTTTGGCAGAAGTACTTCCTTTTCCCCCTCTCCAAACAAGGAACATGCCCCACAACTCTGACAGGCGGAATGGCGAAGGTAACGCAGGCGCACCTGGTCGCCTTCGATTCCCACTACCCAAGCTTCTTTCTCCACGCGCACCAATCCTTTCTTCGTGAGCCCGCTCCTTACCCAAAGCACAGCCTCATTTCAGGGGATTACCCAACACCATTCTACTCCGTGCCACTTTGTGCAGCCCATCTTACTAGTATCCTGCGCCGGCGTGGTCCATCAAATTCACATAAATACACCCCTTGCCAGGTACCGAGTAACATTCGTCCCGCCCTGACCGGCAGAATTAAGGAAACCCCCATCAGCGAGGCTTGTAAATGGGCGAGGGAATTACCTTCTAGGTGGCGAAAGTTTATGGTTGGCGGCATCATCCGTTCCAACGCTAGTTTCAGATCATGAAGCACATCCGGGTCGGCATTTTCGTTCAAGGTTAATCCAGCGGTTGTATGCGGGACGCAAATGTATCCAACTCCATCCTGCACTCCACTTTGCCGTAGATCCTCCGCCAACTCCCGGGTAATCTCCAGGAAATCGACGGCGGCACGGGTCGAAAACGTCAGTTCATGCCAGATTTTAATCACCTCCTTGTTACAAAAAGAGCCCGTCCGGCGCGGACAAGCTCCCCTCAACTTCGACCATTTATCCGATCTTTCACCTAGAAATACGACTCATCACTCGCTGATTTGGACAGTTCTAGCTTGCCTTACCCAGACGAAGCTGAATGGCAGCCTCGGTAAGTCTTTACCCAGCCGGGGCGGAATGATGTTCTCCGGGGACTCTAATTTCTTGGTATAGTCTTCTTGGCCAAGCGGAGATTGAAAGCGGGTCGAGCGTTAACCGAATTTTATCAGCCCATTCCCAAGATCCGGCACTTTAACCCAGCACACCAGGGAACCCGACTACTTCGAAACGGTTTTCCGCGTTGCGCTTGCCCTCTCCACCGGATCATGGTAGTAGCTTCTATAACTTTCATTTTCTTGGGCGGCACTTTCCATCCGCTGTAACCTTCTGAGACAGAAGATCAGAAAAACAAAGCCAATCGCCAGGATGACAAGGCCCATTAGCATCTTGACCCTTGATAAGAAGACCGAAGCCAGCCCTAAGACCATACTTATCCCGTAGAGAAGCAGTACGCTCTTTCTGGTTCCCAAGCCAGAAGTTAATAGTAAATGATGGATATGATATTCATCCCTGACCGCCAGCGGACGGTCCCCCCGCCACCGGCGCCACACCGCCCAGATCGTATCGATAAACGGAATGCCCATGGCAAAAACCGGAACCACTAAGGCCAAGACCGTTGGTAGTTTTAAGGCGCCCATAACGGAGATCACCCCAAGGATATAACCGAGAAAATAGGCTCCGGAATTTCCCATAAAGACCCGAGCCGGATAAAAGTTAAAGGGGAGAAAACCGATTAAGACACCGATTAAAATCGCACAAAGATAGACGGCAGCCCCCTGGCGCAGTCCCAATCCGATAAAGAGGAGGCTAACTCCGGCAATCGCTGAAACCCCCCCGGCCAGTCCATCTAAGCCATCGATCAAGTTAATCATATTGATGGTGGCCACCAGCCAGAGAATGGTCAAGGGATAGCCGACCCAACCCAACTTAAGCATCTCACCAAAGGGATTGGTCAGATAAGAAATCCGGACACCCGCGCCGGTCAGCATTGCCGCTACGACCAGTTGGACCAGAAGTTTAAAGCCGGGGGTAAATTCATAGCAATCATCAAAAAAACCCAAGGCCAGAATCAGTACTCCCCCGCTGAGGATGGGGCCTAAATAAGGAAAAGAAAAACCTGCGGTCAACACAAGGGTGGTGCTGAAAGCAAGAAAAATGGCCAGTCCTCCGGTGAAAGGGCGGGGAAGCGAATGAACGTGACGCTCCCGGGGTAGATCCAGCAAACCCCATTTATTCCCCAGCTTGGTCCAGCCGGCGGTGAGCACAAAAGAGAGTAAAAAACCAATCCCCGCCAGCGCGAACAGGTTCCAGCCGAAAACTTCCCAGTACACTGCCGCGCCACCCCCCTAAATCGC
>JAAYGU010000047.1 GCA_012727535.1 Bacillota bacterium
GAAGAATTCCTGCGTATACTTGAAACAGTTCCGCGGGACGCCCCCGGCTTGGGTCCACTTTGAGCCGGGCACCCGGATCCCGTAGGCCAGTTGGTCGCTCCAGCCGTGGTAGGCCCCGCCCATCTTAATAATGTACTTCTTTTTCGTCGCCAGCCGCGCCACTCGGATCGCCGCCATACAGGCTTCTGTCCCGGAACCAAGCATCCGGAACATCTCCACCGTTTTGAAATGCTCGGAAATTTTTTTAGCCAGTTTAAACTCATACTCATGGAAAAGTCCGGTCGACGGACCGCAATCATTTAAGAGTTCAATCACCTTCGACCGCACCGAAACGGGATTACTTCCCAACACCGTTGGACCACCGGCTTGTAAGAAATCGTAATAACGGTTGCCGTCCAGGTCATAGAGGTAGGCCCCTTCCGCTTTCGTGATCACCAATGGAAACGGGTAGTTAAAGGCCAAGTTGTGTTGGACGCCGCCCGGGATCACCTCCTTGGCCTCTTCGATCATCGCCTTTGATTTGGCACATTTTTTGTTGAAATAATTCTCTACATAATCCTGGAGTTTATCCGGACGGATGGTGTAAATCGGTTGTTTGATTAAGTGGTCCAGTTGTTTGATGATCTGCTCTGCATCATGGTATTTCGAAATAGCAAAGGTTTCACCCATTTTCCTCCCCCTCTATTCCTCTTTTTGTTAAGTGAGTGAGTACTCACTCACTCTAATGTTACCATTTATTTCTTTGTAAGTCAATAATAACTCTTTATTAACTATTGGCAGGAAATATTACTGCTTTTTTTAGCGCAATTGCCGCCTACTGCTTAACCGTGTTATAATCTAGATAAATTACCAGCTGCTTTTTTCACAGCTCCCGCCGCTGCCGCGCCCACCCTGCGGAGCTGCACCGGCTAAAAAGTGCCCCCGCTGGTGACCAACTTGCTCACGCCAGCTACATTAATTTCTTGAGGTGACAATCGTATGCTTCTTTTAAATACAGATTCCTTCCGTAAGCTCCCCGCCGATAAACAGGAAAAAATTCTACATACGGCCATTATCGAATTTGCCGAACATGGTTTTGAGGGTGCCAATATAAATGTTATTGCGGAGAAAGCAGGCATCAGCGTTGGTTCGATGTATAAATACTTTAAGAATAAACAGGATCTGTACATGATGACGGTCAGTATTTCCGTGGACAAGCTATCGACGGCCTTAAATGAGATTATCAGCCTGAAGATGGATTTTTTAAGTACGGTGGAAAAGATCATCCGCGCGATCCAATTTTATTCCCGGGAAAACATTTATTTGACTAAATTGTATAACCAGATGACCACCGAGAATAATACCGCCTTTGTCCAGAAGATCGTCGCGCAGATGGAAGGGGTAACGGCCCAGCTGTATGCCGCGTTTATCGAAGAGGCCCAGAAAAATGAGGCAGCCCGTAAAGATATTGACCCCAGGTATTTTGCATTTTTCCTCGATAACCTCTTTATTCTGCTCCAGTTCTCCTACACCTGTGAATACTACAAAGAGCGGCTGAAAATGTTTGTGGGCGAGGAGGTTTTGGCCGCTGATGAGCTTTTAGTGGAACAACTGATGAAGTTTATCAAAGGTGCGCTTTACTTGCAAGATTAAGAAACGAAACACCCGGGCAAGCTCGGCCGCCAGTCCAGTGAAGGTAAGAGTAGCAACTATTTTTCTCCCGGCTTTATTCATAGATAATTAAAGCAATAAATTCTAAAGGTTCGGACCCAATATTCTTCAGGCTATGCCCTTCACCGGCACCGGTAAAAGTGACATCGCCAGCCGTCACCGTGGTAATGGTCCCGTTATCGTTAAACTCGCCGGTTCCGCTATAAATATAATAGGCTTCGCCTTCGTTCTGGTGGACATGATACCCAATGGAACATCCAGGCTGTAGCGTATTGTGGGCAAAGGCCCGCCCCTTACCATACATTTCTTCAGCCCCGTTGAGCAGGTTCCGGATGGTAATACCACCTTCCCCTTGGAATACGTTTTCCTTATACGTGACTACTCTTTCATTGCTTTTCCGAATCATTAGCGGTCCTCCCTTTTTCGATCATTAAGTACTGAATAATCCACCGCGCAAACTGACCCTTAAGTAGAGCGTTTTCCCCGGAACTCCGCCTTAATGGTCGATCGTGTTTAGTTCGCCGATTTTTCTCTGGTAAAGCTCATAATTCTCCCGGTCAAAACAAACAAAGATTACTTTTTCGATCTGTTGCTCATCTTTCAAAAAAGCAGCCACAGTCTGCAGGGCAATCTCCGCGGCCAATTCTTTAGGGAAACGATAAACACCGGTACTGACATTGGGAAAGGCAATGGTCCTCACCGCGTTTTGAACTGCCAGCGCTAAGCTATTCCGGTAGCAATTAGCAAGCAGACGTGGTTCATCTTTGTGGCCGTCCTGCCAAACCGGCCCCACCGTATGGATCACGAACTTGGCCGGCAGTCGGCCCGCGGTGGTAATCACCGCTTCCCCAGTGGGACAGCCCCCTTGTTCTTCCCGGATCTTTTGGCATTCTTCCAGGATCTCCGGTCCCCCCGCCCGGTGAATCGCTCCATCCACCCCACCGCCCCCCAAGAGACTGCGATTGGCGGCATTGACAATGGCATCCACTTCAACCTTGGTAATGTCACCTTGGATGACCTGCACCCGTTCGTCGATTCGTAGCTTTGGCATCAGTTCCCTCCTTCCGCCTTGCGCCTCCAAGCAACCACCTTAAAGGGGGATGGCGGAAAACCTCCCCCAATTAATTCAACCCCAGATAAGCGTCGCTCTCCTCCGAAGCTTTCCGTGCGGTCGCCAGAGACTCTCCTTGCTCTTCCCGGTAATCCTTGATGATATTCTCGGTCCCGGAGGCCCGTTTCAGAACCCACACGCCACCGGATAAAACCACTTTAATCCCATCGCCGATCACCAGACGCTCGATGGTACGGCCGGCCACCTTTTTCCCGGCAAGGAGCGCCTTGACCTGATTGGGGGCGGCGGCAAGCTGGGCTAACCGTTCCTTCTGCTCCGGACGGGCGGGTTGATCCTCCCGCTCATACTGATAAGGACCATATTTCTGCTCCAATTCCCGGTAGAGAGCCCCGATCTCTTTACCGGTAGCCGCCATGACTTCCATCATCAAAAGAATGGCAGCAATCCCGTCCTTCTCCGTCACCCAGAGACTGCCGTCCCGGCGCGGAAAGGAAACCCCGGCGCTCTCTTCCCCGGCCAAGACGTATTTCCCAGCCATCAGCCCGGCCACATAGTGCTTAAAGCCGACATTAACCTCGTAGGCCGGACGGCCATAGTCCGCGGCGATCCGGTCCAACAGGTGGGTCGTCCCAATGGTACGGCCGACCCCCAAGGCCGCCGGGAAGTCCCGATGGGCCGCTAAATAGTCAAAAAGCACACACAACACATGATTGGGGTTTAAGATCCCGGTCCCGTCCTCACCACCAAAGCGGTCGGCATCATTGTCATTGGCACCAATAAACGGCACCTGCAGTTTTTCCCGCATCCCCTGCACCGCCATCATCACATAGCGGGAGGAGGGGTCGCCGCGGAGCTTGCCGTCCCAATCATAGGTCCGGCGGGAGGAGGTGGGATCCGCCTCCGGGAGCACTACTTCAATTTGGGTGCCATACATCTCATTGACTGCCTCATAGTAGCCATGCGCCGACCCACCCAAGGGCGTAACCGCAAAACGCCCCTGTTTAACCAGTTCCAGATCGACCACACTACCCAACTCCCGGACATAGGGGGTGATGAGGTCGATCTCTTCCACTAACCCCTTTTCTACCGCAGTCTGGTAAGGCAGGCGTTTAATCGCCGCGCAATGCTTCAGGTAGTAATTGCCTTTTTCATCGATGGGTTTAGTGTTGGTATTAGGCCCGCCGTCCAAACCATTACTCTTATACCCGGCATCTTCGGGGGGATTATGGGAGGCGGTAATAATGACCCCTTCCACCTTTTCCCCCTGGGCCACCCGGGTCAGGATGGCATGGGAGATAACCGGGGTCGGGGTGCTCCGCCCACCCCGATGGAGCAAAACCTTCATCCCGTTCCCAGCAAAGACCTCCACCGCGGTTTGTTGGGCCAGATCCGAGGCAAAACGGACGTCCTTGCCCACCACCACCGGGCCGAGCGGTTTCTCCTTCAGTTCTTCCGGGAGCACCGGCCCAAAAGAACCCCGTTCACGCCGTAAATCCACCAGCGCTTGGGTCATGGCCGCCACGTGGGTTTCCGAAAACCCCACGCCGGTCTGGCCCCGGTGACCGGATGTTCCGTTTTTGATCGGCTGCAAGGGGCCGTCAGGGTTAGTGTACCAAGTCGTAATCTGTTCCTTGGTATAAAGGTCCTCCGGCCGGGCCTGCTGCCCCGCAAGAGGATGAATTACTCGTTCCGCCATTTTCGCGCCTCCTTGAGAACTATCGCTTAAACTAGACCGGTTTAAGTATATTAATCTAGTATTTTCCATCTCAATCTCAAATTATTTCTTGGTCAACCAACTGATTCCTGCCGCAAAATTCCATCTGCGTTAACTTGGCCCCGGTTTCATTCGGGTTATTAAAATCGAAAAACTGGAATGCAATTTACAGCTTTCAATGAAATAAAAAAGGGAAAATGAAGGTTATGTTTAATATTATATTATAAACAATAATATAATAAAATGATCCGCATGCTTCTGCGCCAACGTCAGGGTGGTTTTTCATTAGCCAACCGTCAAACTTGGGTTTTTAGAACTAAATCGAGCCCTTCTCCGAAAATACTTCTCATTACTCATTCCTCCTCTTCACTGAATACTTGTCATAACAAGTACTCTCCTTGCAAATGCCTCAACAATCTCAATACGCGATAATCTTAAGTCCGATGCCACCGCATAAGACATATCCTTTCGCTTGCTCAAGCTTGCCAGCGTGGGCGACTCCTTAGATCTCTGCTCTCAAACCACAAAGGTAACGCAAAAATGAAATGGGGTGATAGTGGAGATAAAACATTCCTCACGCGGTTTTTCGCTGTGCGCTAAAGAAAATAATTCAAAAGGAAAGGGGTAAAACTCGATGAAAAAATGTCTTCTCGTATTAATCATCATTCTCCTCGTCTTTAGCTTAACCGGGTGTTTTCAAAAGAAAGCCGATGAGAACTTGATTGGTGTGGCGATGCCCACCCAGTCCCTGCAACGCTGGAACCAAGACGGTGCCAACATGAAGGCCAAACTGGAAGAAAAGGGTTACAAAGTTGACCTCCAGTATGCCAATAATGACGTTAACACCCAGATTCAACAGTTGGAAAATATGATTACGAAAAAATGTAAGGTGCTGGTCATCGCCTCGATTGACGGCTCGGCCTTGACCGAAGTCTTACGCAAGGCCGCCGAGAACAACATTAAAGTAATTGCTTACGACCGTTTGATCATGAACTCTGAACATGTCGACTACTACGCAACCTTCGATAATTTCCAAGTGGGTGTGATTCAAGGTAAATACATCGAAGAGAAACTCGGCTTGAAAGATAACGATGGCCCCTTCAATATTGAGTTGTTTGCCGGTTCGCCCGACGATAATAACGCCTATTTCTTCAACGGCGGTGCGATGAGTATTCTCCAGCCGTATATTGACTCCGGAAAATTGATCGTGCCTAGTAGACAAACGGAGTTCACCGCCATTGCCATTCATGGCTGGGATTCGGCCGACGCCCAAGCGAGAATGGATAACCTGATCACCGCCCACTATGCGGATGGCCGTAAACTTGATGCCGTCCTCTCCCCCAACGATAGCTTAGCCATCGGTATTATTACTTCCCTCCGCAATGCGGGTTATGGTACTCCTGATAAGCCGTTCCCGGTTATTACCGGCCAAGACTGTGATAAACCCAATGTGATCGCCATGATCAATGGGGAACAGTCCATGTCCATCTTCAAGGATACCAGAACCCTGGCGGCCAAAGTGGTCGAAATGGTGGAAGCCATTATGAAAGGGGAAGAGGCACCGGTCAATGATACGGAAACCTATCATAACGGTGTCAAGCAAGTTCCCTCCTTCCTTTGCGAACCGGTTTATGCCGACGTTAACAACTATAGAGAACTGCTCATTGAAAGCGGTTACTATACTGAAGCCGATCTCCAGCAATAGTCTGGAGAGTCGACATTGCCAAGTAATTTAATGGTCGATAACCCACAGTGTTCTGGGCAGATTCGCGCCAAGAATCTGCCCAGCGACTCTATCCGAGACCATGAGCAAAGGGCGGGATTAAATGCAAACGATCCTTGAGATGAAAAATATCACCAAATGCTTTGGCGCGGTCAAAGCACTCAATAATGTCAACCTCAAAGTTACAGCCGGCGAGATCCATGCCCTTGTCGGCGAAAACGGAGCAGGTAAAACTACGCTCATGAATGTCTTAAGCGGCGTGCATCCCTATGGCACCTACAGCGGAGATATCATCTACCAAGGCAAACATTGCATCTTCCGAAGTATCAGGGAAAGTGAGAAAAACGGCATTGTAATTATTCACCAAGATTTAGCCCTCATTCCTTACCTTTCCGTCGGCGAAAATATCTTTCTCGGCAATGAACGGGCGAAATCCGGCGTGATCGATTGGGAAAAGACCCATCGGGACGCCACCAAAATTCTGCAAAAGGTCGGTCTCAGGGAAAACTCCCACGTGCTCATTAAAGACCTCGGGGTAGGTAAACAGCAACTGGTTGAGATCGCCAAAGCTTTAGCCAAAGAGGTGCAACTCCTGATTTTGGACGAGCCGACCGCCGCGCTCAATGAAGAAGAGGCGGATAACTTGTTAAGACTCCTTGTAGAGTTGAAAAAGACCGGGATTACTTCCATCCTCATCTCCCATAAACTGCATGAGGTGATCAAAGTCGCTGATGCCATTACCATCCTCCGCGATGGCGCCTCGATCGAAACGCTCCAAGTTGACAGCGGTGGGATCAATGAGGACCGGATCATCAAAGGAATGGTCGGCCGGGAGCTGGTCGACCGGTTCCCCAAACGCCAACCAAAAATCGGCGACGTCTATTTTGAAGTGAGAAACTGGAATGTCTATGACCCCCTAATTGAAGGCCGAAAGGTGATCAAAGATGTCAACATCAAGGTGCATAAAGGGGAGATTGTGGGCATTTCGGGGCTGATGGGTTCGGGCCGAACCGAGTTCGCCATGAGTATTTTTGGGAAAGTTTATGGCCGGCAGATTAGCGGGCAGATCTTCAAGGCCGGGCAAGAACTTTCCCTCAACAATGTCCAACAGGCCATTAACCATGGTTTGGCCTATGTAACCGAAGACCGGAAAACCGCCGGTCTGATCGGTATTGAAAACATCAAACGCAACATCTCTTTATCGAGCTTGAAAAAGATCAGTAAAAGAGGGATCATTAATGA
>JAAYGU010000048.1 GCA_012727535.1 Bacillota bacterium
AAATAATCGAGGAGGAACTTCATTAATAATACGATGACGGCAAAGACGGTTAAGGCCAGATACCGTTCGGGGAACCCCCAACCTTTGATGACCGTCAGAATGGTGGTCTCCCGTAAGAGGGGGATATTGGAACGGCCCATAATCCGAAGATTAAAGGAATAGAGGGAAGTCATGGTCAAAATCCCGGAGAGCAGTCCGGTTATTTTCAGTTTGGTATTGATGACTCCGGTGAGCATACCCGCCAGCAGGCCGGCGCATAAAGCAATTAAGGTGGCGAGGAAAGGATTTGCGCCGTTAATAATCAGAACAGCGGCTACCGAACCACCTAGTGGGAAGCTGCCTTCCACCGTCAAATCGGGAAAATCTAAAATCCGGAAAGGCAGGTAGACCCCCAGTGCCAGCAGGCCGAAGATCAGCCCTTGTTCAATGGTACCCTGTAGAATATTTAACCACATTTAAGTCACTCCATTTGCCTTAAGGAATTATGCAATTGGCACGGTATTTTACCAACAAGGATGAGGATAGAAAGAAATAGATTGTTTGATTGCAATTTCGGCAATGATCCATTTCCTTAGATAAAAAGCCTAGCGGTTACGGACGAAGGTCGCTTTTTCTCTTACGGGATCAGGAATGATAATCCCCAAAGCTTCTGCGGTGTCTTCATTGATGACTAGTTCGGTTTCTTTCTGACTTTCGACGGGCATTGTTTCCGGTTTAGCCCCTTCTTCAAGAATTTTCAGGGCCATCTCCGCGGTCTGACGGCCAAGACGGTAGTAATTAACGCCGACGGTCGCCAGTGCACCCTGGGGAACAATATTCTCTTCACCAACGAAGAGCGGAATCTTATGCTCTTCAGCCACTTTGACCACGGAAGAAAAAGCAGAGACTACGGTGTTATCAGTGGGAACATAAATAAAATCAACCCGGCCCACAAAGGATTGGGCGGCTTGCAAAACACCGGCGCTGGTATCAACCGTGGCCTCTACTACTTTCAGACCTAGGTCGGTTGCGATTTCTTTCGCCATTCTGACCTGGATCACCGAATTGGCTTCACCGGCATTATAGATGATTCCCACCGTGCGGGCGTCGGGGAGCAGAGCCTGTGCTAGTTTAAACTGTTCTTCCATCGGCTGCAGATCATTGGTTCCTGTGACATTCGTCCCCGGCCGGTCAGCGCTTTCTACCAGTCCGGCGGCGACCGGGTCGGTTACGGCGGTGATTAAAATCGGCTTATCTTTGATCAGATTCGCTACCGCCTGGGCGGTCGGGGTGGCAATCGCCAGAATCAGGTCGAGCCTTTCATTTTTAAACTTTTGCGCGATCGTATTCGCCGTGGCCATCTCACCCTGGGCGTTCTGGATTTGATAAGTTACATTCTCTCCTTCAACATACCCGTGCTCAGCAAGGCGCTCGATAAAACCATCCCGAGCGGAATCAAGGGCCGGGTGTTCGACAATCTGCACGATGCCAATTTTCAGGGTTTCCACGCCTGGTTCGCGGAGCAAAAGATAGAGACCACTGGCAACTACCAAGAGAAGGATAACGACGATCCACAATACACCTTTCTTCATTAAGCCGTACACGCTCCTTTTTCCTTGGTTTCCTGGTGGAAAAAGAAAAACGCTCCGGTAGGAGCGTTTGTTTCCAATAGAACATAGATAACCCCCAATCAGTATGGTGGCGGTTATCATCCGTCTCTTCTTATTTCCTACCATTCTACCAAACTACTAATATAACTTATGGCAATTCTATAATAAATATCTACGCTTGTCAAGATGCCAGACCGGACTGGGGAAAGGATTGAGCGCTTACTTCAAGCCTCCGCTCCCGGTAATAAGCTCCCCGGATTCCACCATGGGCTGATCAATCCTTGCATCGGTAACATTATGTTTAACAAGGGGCGGGACCCAGATGCAGTCATTATTTTCCCTTTAGCAAAAGGGAAATCTATCAAAAGCCAAAAGGGGGAGAAGGTTCAAGGTTCCGGTGGCGTAAACGGATCCCACAAGTGTTTCTCCAGATCAATGCGTCCGTCTAGGGTAAAGGTGACGCCTTCGGCCTCCAATAGCATCCGTTGCTCACCTGGAGCAAAAAGGTAACCGGGGCCCATCGTTCCCGCTTTATTGACCACCCGGTGGCAGGGTAGGTTCAGCTCGGGTGGGGCTTTGTGCATCGCCCAGCCTACGATCCGGGCGTTGCGTGCCGCGCCGAGCAGCGCCGCAATCTGACCGTAGGTGGCGACTTTCCCTGCCGGAATTTGGGCAACAATTTGGTACACGCGTTGGAAAAAACCTTTCATCGTTAAAACCTCGAATAATTTAAACTATGACAACCAGGAACGACGCTCATTTCTCAGTCACTCTGTTTCGTGATGGGTAAGGAAAAGCCGAAAATTGCGCCTTTTCCTTCTTCGCTCTTGACCCAAATTTCCCCTCCCGAAGAACGCACGATTTCTTTAGCAATTGCCAAGCCCAGGCCGACCCCTCCATCACCGGCAGTCCGCGCTTTGTTTACCTTATAGAACCGCTCCCAAATCAGCGCTTGCTCCGCTAGGGGGATCCCCAGCCCGGTATCGCTCACTTCCACGATGGCCGAGGTTTCCTGCTCCTGCAGGCGGATCAGTACCTGCCCGCCCGGGGGCGTAAAGCGAACCGCATTATCAAGAAAATTTCTGATAACCTGCTCAATCCGTGTTTGATCGGCATGGACGATCAGATCATCTTGAGCGGTTTGCAAGTCAGCCGCCAACGTAAGCTTTTTTTTGCTGGCGATCGGTTGGTATTTTTCGCATAAGGAAGTAACCAGACTCTTGAGGCAAAAATCCTGCTTCTGCAGAGCCAGGGCTCCGCGGTCCAAATGGGCGATCTCCAGTAAATCACGGACCATTTCACTTAAGCGAAGCGTTTCACCGAGAATATCTTGCAAATATGCCCGCTTGGTCTCTTCCTGCTCGATCACGCCATCTAAGAGCGCCTCGGTTTGCCCCCGGATGATCGTTAGTGGAGCGCGCAGTTCATGGGAGAGGTCGGCGATTAGCTGTTTCCGCATCAATTCCACGTTGCGCAGGGCTGAGATATCCTGGAAAACCAGAATGATCCCCCAGAGCAAATCACCGTCGAGCAGCGGGGAAGCATGGGCAAGAATCGTCACTTTCTCCCGGAGATTAATTTCGGTACTTTCAGAAAGTTTTGTCTGCACTACCGTATTAATTAACCTGCGAAGGGTTGGAAAACTTTCTTTTGTTAATAAATCCGGATCACCGCCGGTTGTGGGAGGTTGTTCGGAGCAGGCGCCCATTGCTGTATTTAAACCCAATAATTCACGCGCTTTATCATTGATGAACATGATTTTTCCGTCTTTGTTGACGGCCAAAACACCTTCGGACAGTTCAGCCAGCATCCGCTCGCTTTTGTGTTTCTCCCGTCTTAAAGCTTCGATGCTTTGGCCCAAGCGCTCGGACATCACATTAAAAGCAGCCGCTAATTCTCCGATTTCATCAGAACGATGGCCTACTCTGATCTGGAAGTTACCTTCCGCCATTGCGACCGCCGCCTCCTTTAACTTGATAATAGGGGCGGAGATTGATTGTGAAAGATAGAGGGCGACCAAGAGGGCGATCGCGATCCCGATTAAGGCTGCTAAAGCCACGAGTTGCCAGAGGCCGTTTATTAATCGGCCGACGATGGTTAGAGGGGCAATCAAAAAAACGGCGCCGGCGATCTGTCCGGTCTGTGTTTTGACCGGGGCACCCACAAAGATCGCATCCACGTCTAGAATTGGGTTATAACCGCGCCGCACAATTGTCCGGCCGGCGATAACCTGGGAAAAATCAGCTCTCGAGAGACGAGCTCCCCGGCGGCCGATCCCCGGGGTCATCGCCAATCTTCTTCTTCTGGCATCCAAAATCATAATCCTAGCTTCCAAATAGTTACCGGTTACTTCTAAAATTTTTTCTGCCGTCTCCGGAGGCATTTCGCCCGTGAATAAACCGATTACCGTCTGGCCGAGTTGTTGGCCTTTACGCAACAATTCCCGTTGCTTTTCGGCGAATAAAAAACGGCGGGCCGAAGCGGCAAAAAAAAGCCCTAAAATCAGGGTGGCGATCATTATGATCAGGATATAGGAGGCGGTTAATTTCAGTCCGATTTTGTTACTCATCGTGGCTTTTCCTCAAAACGATAACCTATTCCCCAAACCGTATGCAAATACCGGTATTTGCTCCTTGCTTCGATCTTACTTCTTAACCTGGTCATATGGACATCCACCGTGCGCACATCGCCCAAGGCCTCGTTTCCCCAAACGATCTCGTAGAGCAAGTCGCGGTTGAAGACCCGGGAGGGACTCTTTGCCATTAGCACCAATAAATCAAATTCTTTGGGGGTCAGGGGGATCTCCTTTCCCGCAACAAAAACTCGTCGCGCTGCTGGATCAATCATCAGGTCCGCATAAATTAACCGCTCTGTATTGACAGAAGCATCCCATTCGCGACGGCGCAAAGTCGCTTTCACCCGGGCGGTCAGTTCCCGGGGGCTGAAGGGTTTAATCACATAATCGTCAGCGCCAATCTCCAACCCTAAAACGCGGTCGCTTTCCTCTCCCCGGGCCGTCAACATAATAATGGGGATATTACTTTCCTTCCTTATTTCCCGACAAACGAAAAATCCGTCTCCTTCCGGGATCATAATATCCAGAATCAGAAGTGACGGTTGGAATTTGCGGAAGAGCTCCAAACATTGTTTCCCGGTATAGGCGGCCTCCGTTTCGTAACCTTCCCGGTGCAAGTAGGCACGGATTAACTCTACTACTTTCTCTTCATCGTCACAGATTAAGATGCGCGGTTTTCCCATATTTTTACCCCCTATGTTTAATTGTAAACAGAAGCGGGGGCTCTGTCCAGAGTAAGAGTCTAACTTTTCGTTGTCTCAATAAAACCTATTAGCATGATGTAAGTTTTAAATGACGTCCGGGGGAAAGGGTCAATCGGAGTAAGGAGGGCAACATGTGTTAGTAGGTTAAAACAAAGGACTGGTATCCCTTATTAGGAAAGGGTGTGATCAGCCGTAAATAGAAAGCAAGAGAAGGTAATCCTTCTCTTATCTAGAAAATACCTCTCGCCACTCGTGATGAAAGATAGCCCTGATCAGCTTTACCAACCGGGGCAGAATGGTGTAGACTTGTGCCCCGAATTATTGTGCAAAGTATTCTTAGCGAAGCTTTTACTTCATCACCGGCTTGTGGCGAAACCGTCTGCCCCGGCCGGGGAAATTCGGTTGGCTGCTTTTCCATTTTTCTAACTGTTCGGGGGTGAGAATGCTTTCGAGTGCTTCTCGCGCCTGTTGGCTTTTACTGTGCAGTTCAATGCGGAGGGGAATCATCTCCGTCAGCTTTTGATTAATGGCGTTCTGATCCGGCTGCTCGGCCTTCCAGAGGTGGCGTAGTTCCAAATTGAGCTGTTGTAATCTGTGCCGGAGTTCTAAAGTTTCTCTTTCCAGTTTCTGTCTGAGCTGAAGCATCTTTTCTTGCTGGTCGGGAGTGAGCTCCAAACCGAGGCGTCGGCCAGTCCAAGCCTTTTGTCTGCCAATAAACCTATAGTTAGGATTCGGTCCGTCCCCCAGTCCCCGGTAACCGGCGGTTACCGTAAGAGCGGTCGTCAGGAATAAGAACAGACTCACTACTAAGATAGAGAATTTTTTCCGCATGATAAAACTCCTTTCCATTTGGTTTTGGGCATTGCTGTCCTGCCTGATCTTTCCCCTATAAGTTAAAGGGTGCTGCTTCGTTTAAAGCATAACCTAAAGTTATGAATAAAGTATGAACAAACTCCAAAGAATCGCATAACAGGTTTTTTGCCCCGACCGGCCAGTATAAAACGGCCTAAGCAAAAGAAACTTCGCTGCTGAGCTTCTTCCTCAGTCATGCCTGCGCTTTTGGCTGAATAGATTACTAAGAGTTCAATCAAGGAGGAAGGAGTGAGGCACCTTGTCAAGGCAGGAACCGCGTTTGGCTTGGCAGGATACACTATCCGGGTTTCCTCTGCCCGGGCGGTCTGCGAAACCGCGCCAGACCGGCTGTACCATGGTGTCAGACAAGAGGTTGGGATTGAGTGAAACCCGCGATCTGTTGGAACTGGCTGGTGAGTACATTGACCTGATCAAGCTGACCTTTGGTACTTCGGCTCTTTACCCGGAAACCGTACTTCGTGAGAAGATTAAACTGATTCGTGACCACGGAGTGGACGTTTACCCCGGTGGTACGCTGTTCGAGGTTGCGGTCTGGCAAGACAAGTTGGAAGCATATTTAGAATACGCTGCCGAGTTGGGCTTTACTGGTATTGAGATCTCCGATGGGACCATTTTTCTCAGTACCCGGGAACGGCGCCGGGCTATTCAAAGAGCTAAAGCTCAAGGTTTTAAGGTGATCACTGAAGTCGGTAAGAAAAACCGTACGCCCCTCTCTGTGCTGCGCATGCAACAAATGATCGCCGATGACCTGGAACATGGGGCCGATAAAGTAATTATTGAAGGGCTGGAATCCGGTAAAGACATTGGAATTTATGATCGCCACGGCAAGATCAAAGAGGCGGAGATGGAGGCTTTAGTGCATGAACTCTCCTGCCCCGAAGCTATTCTGTTTTGGGAAGCTCCCTTGAAAAGTCAACAGGTGAGCCTCATTAATCGCTTCGTGCCCAACGTCAATCTCGGCAATATTGCGCCGGAAGATGCG
>JAAYGU010000049.1 GCA_012727535.1 Bacillota bacterium
CCCCTAGTTCCATCAGAGCATCCAAGACTAATTGGTCGCAGACCTCACCACCTGGTTCCGCCCGGTGATCTCCCCGCACATGAACATAATCCACCCCTAATTCCGCCGCCAGTTTAATATAAGCCTTGACCTCTTCGCTGTACGCCTGCCGCTGTTCGGTCTCTTTCGAGTGCAGCAAGGCTCCAGTCGAGAAAGCGGAGATCTGTAGACCAATCTTATCCAACTGCTCTTTCGTCTGGGACAAGCGCTCAGGGATAAACGGAGCCGCGGCCGGAAGAAAGGTTTCGTGCTTCAACCCGTGGAGTTCGACTCCCTTATAACCCAGTTCAACAGCGGTCGCTTGCACTTCCGTCCAGGTCCAGTCTGGACAAGCCAGGGTAGAAAAGGTTAACTTCATCAAGATCCCTCCGGTATTCAAGCTTTTGTGTTGGCTCTCTACCTAAATATCCCGCTACAATCGTGATTAATATATTGTATTGGGAAAACAACACAAGAGCAACACAAAAAGCCCCATCGTGTGGTTGCTCCCGGTCAGTCAATTCGTTAAAATCTATTTTAACTTTTTCCCCTGGTGGATGCAAGGCTCAACCACAAAGAGACAGCCAAAAGGCTGCCTCTTTGCAAAGCTAACTTGTTAAGTAGAGTTCTTTAATAATGTTGGTTTAAGTTGTTGAGATTTAAATTCGGATTAGTAGTATTCTGCTGGTTCGATCCCTGCTGAGCTATACCGGCGCGGAACCCGGCCTGCACATTGGCGACCGCCTGCTGAGAAAGGGTTCTCTCCGCAGCCTCAATCATCCGTTTCACCATATGCCCCCCGATCGCACCACAATCCCGAGCCGTCATATAGCCCCAGTAATCACCCTGAATCGGAGAAGTATCGATATTTAATTCCTTCGAGATCTCATACTTCATCTGATCAAGGGCCTTCTTTGCCTGGGCATAGACTAATGTATTTCTTTTCTGTCCAGCAGCCATTGTTTGAGCCTCCTTTCTAAATGCTCTACTCATAATTTCCCCAGCTAAATAAGGTTATAAACAGTTAATTCTTTGGAATTGCGGTTTATGCTACCGCCGCTACCAATGCCTGTTTTTCACAACCCTTTGTCCTTAGACATAAAATGGTTTGCGACAAAGTAGGGATTGCCTGATTAAGTTTTTAGGAGGCGAGTAGATGAACAATTGGCACCATCTGGCTCAACAGGAAGTTGTCGGACTTCAGACCAAAGTCCCCCTACTCGATGGTAGGCTAATCCGCTATATAAACCTTGATAACGCGGCTACTACCCCACCATTGCGCGCAGTAGCCCAGGCGGTTCAGTCTTTTCTCCCCTGGTATTCCAGTGTCCACCGGGGGTTTGGTTATAAATCACAACTCTGCACTGAACTTTACACCAGAATCCGGTATCTGATCCTCAATTTTTTTGGCGCCGATCCAGAAAAATATACGGCTTTATTTGTCAAAAACGCCAGCGAAGGTCTGAATAAACTAGCCCACCGTTTACCAATTGCTGAACAAGAGGCTCTGTCCAGTTGGATGGAGCATCACTCCAACGACCTTCCCTGGCGTCTCCACAAACAGGCAAAATTTATCGAACTCACCCCGGAGGGCACTTTAGACCTGGGCGATTTGGAGACCAAATTAAAGACCAGTCGTCCCCGGATTAAACTCATCACCATCTGCGGGGCTTCCAACGTCACCGGTGTCGTCAACCCCCTGCAGACCATTACGGAACTCGCCCATTATTATGGGGCGCAGTTAACGGGCGACGCTGCCCAATTGGCTCCGCACTTTCCACTGCGACTGGCCGGTCCCCGTGCTGCCATCGACTATCTTGTCCTCTCAGCCCATAAAATGTATGCGCCTTTTGGCTCGGGTGTCCTGATCGGCCCCCGCGAGACCTTCCGCACCGGAACACCGGCCGAAGTAGGCGGCGGAACGGTCCTGGCCTGTTCCCGAGAGCAAGTAGTGTTTGCCCCACCCCCGGATCGTGACGAAGCCGGCACGCCCAATTTGATCGGCGCCTATGCCTTTGCTGTTGCCCTCCAATGGTTAGCGCAGAACAACCTAACTCGCCTAGCCAAACACGAGGACCAACTGACCCGTTATGCCTTTACCCGCCTCCAAACCGTTCCCGGACTCGTCCTGTACGGCCCTTCTCCCCAGCGTTATCCGCGCATCGGGGTGATCAGCTTTAACCTGGAAGGAATACCACATGGTTTGGTCGCCGCCTATCTTTCGTTTGAAGCCGGAATTGGCGTGCGCCATGGTTGCTTTTGCGCCCGTCCTTATGTCCATCATTTATTAGGATTAACCAAAGCCGAAATAAGTTTTTATGAAAGTCTAGCCAAAACCGGGAAGAAATGCGAACTCCCCGGGATGGTCCGGATCAGTTTCGGCTTTTATAACACCAAGGAGGAGATTGATCTGCTGATTGAAGCCCTCAAGACCTTAAGGGCAGAGGAGAAGAGAATAAAAAACCGGTACCGGATTGATCCGGTAACCGGTGAATATCTACCTACAAGCGGCAAAGTCAAAATGTTCATTGCCCAACATACCGCCGACCTGTTTAATCTTCGGGCTTAAAAATCCCGCTCCATTTGCGTAAATAATCGATTCCAGAGAAAACAGTAAAGAAGACTGCCGTATAAAGCATTATTTCCGCACCGGGGAGCGAAAGTATGATCATAATAATGGCGATAATCTGTGTAAAGGTCTTGATTTTACCCCAAATTCCGGCACCGACGGAAATTCCTTTCTTCTTCGCCAGAGGGCGGAGAATGGTAATCAGAATCTCCCGGCCAAAAATCACCAACACCACCCAGCCGCTCACCTTGCCAAGCATAAACAGACTATAAAGCGCACTCCCAATTAAGATCTTATCGGCCAGGGGATCAAATGATTTCCCAAAGGGAGTCGATTCATTCCTTACCCGGGCAATATAACCATCTAGCCCATCAGTCAAAGCGGCTAAAATAAAAACTCCCGCGGCAATCCATTCCCGGTGGGCAATCGGTAGAAAAAGAAAAGCAACACAGACTGGGGTCAAAATAATCCTTAAGAGAGTCAGATAATCCGCCGGTTTTAATTTCATCATTAGCTCACCACATTTAATATAATGTCTTACCTTATTTCGACGTCAACTAGCGTTTTCCTTTACGAATCTCTGATTTGCGCATAAGTCTCGTAGGTATCCGCTCCGGTAACCACCGCGCGCACAAACAAACCGGGTTGAAGCCTGCTCGCCTCTTCTGGCTCCAGCTCCAGTTTGATCAGACCATCAATCTCCGGCGCTTCTCGGTAGGAACGACCGACCCAACCGGCGTCGTCTTTCTTTTCCAACAGCACCATGATTTCCCGGCCGATTAGCTCCTGGTTTTTCTGTAAAGAGATCGCCTGTTGCTCCTGGATCAATATCCTCGCCCGCTTTTTGCGCGTCCCCGGGTGAACCTGGGGCTTGATTTTAGCCGCCGCGGTTCCTTCTTCCCGGTAATAAGGAAAAGCCCCTACCCAATCCAAGCGGTATTCCCTTAAAAAGGCCAGCAGTTCGTTGAATTCTTCGTCCGTTTCCCCCGGGTACCCCAGAATAAAGGTCGACCGCAGGGCGATGTCAGGAAGATACTCCCGAATCTTCTCGATTAACTCCTTGATCTCCCCGGTCGTCGTTTTACGGCCCATCCCGCGTAATACCCGCTCACTAATGTGTTGTAGCGGGAGATCCAGATAGTGGCAGATGTGTTTCGCCTCTTTGATCACCGTCAGCAGGCGGTCATTAATCCGGGAAGGATAAGTATACATGATCCTAATCCAAAACTCCCCATCCAGCTTGTCCAGGTTGGAAAGCAACAGCGGCAGATCAAATTCCCCTCCAGAATCAATCCCGTAAGCCGTAGTATCCTGCGCCACCAAGTTAATCTCCTTCACCCCTCGGGCCAAGAGCTGTTTAACCTCAGCTTCAATCGCTTCCGGCCGGCGACTACGGTACCCGCCCTTCAACTGCGGGATAATACAATACAAGCAACGGTGGTCACAGCCCTCGGCGATCTTAACATACGCCAAATAAGGGGGTGTACTGAGTGGCCGTTCTTTATACTCGGGTGGTAGCCAACCACCCAGGGTCTCGGCGAAGAAATTACCCTCCGACTTTTCCTCGAGGGCAGCGGCGATCAACTCCGGGAGCCGGGAATAATCCCCCGTTCCCAACCATAAATCAACTTCCGGGATGGCCTCTGCCAGTTCCTCCTTATATCTTTGGGGCAAACAACCGACCACGACCAACAGTCGGCACTGTCCTTTTTTATACTGGGCAAACTCCAAAATCGTCTCGATCGATTCCTGCGTCGCCGGTTGAATAAAGGCGCAGGTATTGATCACTAAAACCTCGGCTTCTTTAGGAGAAGAGGTCAGGGTAAACCCCGCCTCATTCATCAAACCAATCATATAATCAGTATCCACTTGGTTCTTGGGACACCCCAACGAAATCCAACCAATCTTCATTCTTTTAATCACTCCGCCTATCCAACAGTTGCCATCCCAGCTCAGAAGCTGCACAAACTGCCAGCAAATCCTGGCCGTCCGTTTAATGCTTCATCCGGCATCAATTTGCTCAATTTTAGCTATATGGATTCTCTCAATAAAGATAACGATAAAGGTAATAAGTGCGCATAATTTTCGTCACGTACCGCCGGGTCTCCAAATAGGGAATCCGGTGCAGATCATTGACTTTTCCTTCCCAGGCGCCACTCGCCAACCACTCTTTTACCTTGGACCATCCGGCATTATAAGCGGCCAGGACCAACACCCGGTCTCCGTCAAACTCCCGGAATAAATAGGCTAGATACCAGATACCCAGTTTTAAATTGACCTCCGGTTCGAAAAGTTCGTCAACCTGATGGCTTAATCCTTTTTGCTCGCTTACCCATAAGGCTGTCTCCGGCATCAATTGCATTAATCCTCTAGCCCCACGGCGCGACTCTGCATCAGGCTTAAACTTGCTTTCAACATAAATCAGAGCAGCCACCAGTTGCGGGTCGACCCCCGCAAATTCGGCGTTCATCTCAATTATTTCCCGATAGGGAAAAGGATAAAGTAAACGGCCGAACGGTTTATGAAACAGCAATCCTCCGCCGATCACCACGACCAGCAGTAGGAGCAGAAGCCGGCGTTTACTGAGGAAAATAATAATAGCGCTCACCACCCGAAGACTTTACTTTTCACCATTTTATGCTGGAAAAACAGTAATATATCAACGTCTCCGGCTTTTCAGTAAAGTCTTCACCTGTCTTCTTAAGTCGGCGATCGTCCCTTCATTGTTAATTACTACATCGGCCCGGGCACACTTTTCGGAGAGCGGCATTTGCGCCTTGATCCGGCTCTGTGCCTCAGCCGGGGTCAACGCATCTCGCTCCATTATTCGCTGCAGCTGCCTAGGAGAAGAAACCGCCACCACCCAGACTTCATCAACCTCTCCTTCCATCTTCGCCTCAAACAGTAAGGGTATTTCCAAGACAACATCTTGCCCTTTTGCTCTATAGCTTTCGACCTCCGCCCGGATCTGCGCCTTAATCGCCGGATGCGTAATTCCCTCTAACAATCGCCTTTTTTCTGGGTCATTGAAAACAATCTTCCCGAGTCTCCGGCGGTCAATCTCCCCATCCGGTTTTAGAATATCCGGTCCGAACTCCGTCAACACCTGCCGGTAAACCTCCGTCCCCGGTCTGAGCAGTTGGTGGGCAATCCGATCGGCATCAATGATCTTAAGCCCCAATTCCTTTAGAATTGAAGCCACAGTCGATTTACCGGTCCCAACCCCTCCGGTCAGCCCGATCACCAAACTCTTCCTCATCGGGTTCTTCCTTTCTCGCCGCTCGTCCTCGTGTTTAAGCAAGCCTTTGATTGCCTCGTCGCTCGTCGCTGGTCCAAGCCATGTTCAAGCAAACCGTTGATTGTCTTGCTCGTTCTTTTATGTACAATACTGCATCTAAACTAGCGAACCAAACCCCATTTAACATTACAAGAAAACCTTACGTTCTCTACCAACCCCATCCCAAGCCCGGCGCTACTACCCAGACGCGCCGGGGAGCACCCTTGCCGGATGGTCGGCAGCTAAACTTGCAGATTCGACTCGCGGCGGGAGAAGCAAGGAGAACAAGGCGCGAGGGAGGACGGAGCGCAGTTTTTCTAGCACTTGCTCCTTACCAGTTTAACTCTGACAGTTCGGACAGTAGTGAGTCCCGCGCCCGGCCACTCTCGTATAGATCAGCTCCGTGCCGCACTTCCGGCACGGCTCCCGCTTCCGCCCATAGACCTGTAAGTACACCTGGTGATACCCCGGCTCACCAAGCCCATCCACATAATCACGCTCCGAGGTCCCCCGGTGCTCGATACTGTCGTTCAACACTTTAAGCATACTCTCGTAAATCTTCTCCCATTCCGCTGCACAAATCCCATTTGCCGGCCGCTCCGGCCGTACCCCCGCCAAAAACAAAGCCTCATCCACATAGATATTCCCCAGACCGGCCAGTACCCGCTGGTCCAGAAGCATCCCTTTGACCGGTCCCGGCCGCCGGGCGGCTGCAGTCTGCAAGCGTTCCAGCATCTCTGCTTTCGGAGTTGTCAGCGGTTCCGGCCCCAATGTACTTAGACCAGCCGGGGGTTCCGTCGGCGCATGGAGCACTACGGTTCCAAATTTCCGTGGATCAACAAACCGCAAACTATTCCCATCCGTAAACTCAAGCGTCAGCGTCGTATGCTTTTCTAACGGCGCGGAAGCGGGCATAAATACTAATCTCCCGGACATTCTAAGGTGAATAGTCACCCACTGCTCGTTATCCAATTGTATAATCAGATATTTACCCCGGCGTTTAATATCCATAATCTCCCGGCCAATTAGGCCGTCCCGCACCGCTTCGGGGGAAGGTTTCACCGCTTTTTCCAAAAAAATTTGGGCTTCTTCGATTTTCTTGCCGGGTAATAAAGGCAAGAGGGAGCGTCTAATCGTTTCTACTTCAGGTAATTCCGGCATTAAGTCAAGTCCCCCCAGTTTTCGCCAGATTTCACATCAACCCGCAAGGGAACCTTTAATTCATAGGCCCTTTCCATCTCCTCACGGAGAATCTGCGCTGCCTCGGGTAGGGCTTCCCTTTCTACCTCAACCAATAATTCATCATGGACCTGGATCAATAGCACAGCCGGGATCTTTTCCCGCTGTAATCGCTCGTACACTCGGACCATGGCCAATTTGATCAAATCGGCAGCCGAACCCTGAATGGGCGTATTCCGCGCCATTCTCTCGGCAAAGGAACGCCGCTGAAAACTCCGGGCCGTCAAATCCGGCAAATAACGCCGGCGGTTCATAATCGTCGTAACGTAACCATCCTCCCGGGCCTGGTTGATTAAATCATCCAGATAGGATTTGACCCCTTCGTACTTCCGGAAATAGGCATTGATAAACTCTTCGGCTTCCTTCCGCGTAACCCCAGTACCCTTGGCCAGCCCAAAACCGCTAATCCCATAAATAATCCCGAAATTCACCGCTTTGGCCCGCTCTCTTAATTCTTCACCGACCTGCTCCGGAGAGAGATTAAAGATCTCCGCGGCGGTGCGCCGGTGAATATCTTCCTCGGCATGGAAAGCAGCGATTAATTTTTTATCCCCGGCTAGATGGGCCATGATCCTTAACTCAATCTGGGAATAGTCAGCAGATAAAAAGACCCGTTCCCGGTTTTCCGGGATAAAACACCGTCTAATCTCCCTGCCTTCCTCCGTCCGGATCGGAATGTTCTGTAAATTTGGTTCAGCACTACTCAGCCGGCCGGTCGCGGTCACCGCCTGATTAAAGGTGGTATGAATCCGATAATCGGGGGGATGAGCCAAGTTCAACAGGGCTTCCACATAGGTGGAGTTAAGTTTCATCAGCCCTCGATAATCCAAGACCTTTTGGACTAACGGATGTCGATCGGCCAGTGCCTCTAGAACCTCGGCATCCGTTGAATAACCGGTCTTTGTTCTTTTTTGCACCGGCAAGCCCAAACGTTCAAAGAGAATCATCCCCAGTTGTTTTGGGGAGGAAATATTGAATTCTTCGCCGGCTAGAGCATAAATCTCCGTCTCCAACTGGGCCAGCTTCTGCGTGTACTTCTCCTTTAAAGTATGTAAATGTTCTGGGCAGACCTTCACCCCAGTTTTCTCCATGGCAAAAAGGATCGAGAGCAGTGGCATCTCTACCTGATAAAAGAGGTCCGCTACCCCTTCCACTTTGATCCGCTCCGCCAAAAGCGGAAATATTTTGATTAAGGCCGCAGTACGTTGGCCGCCAACGGTGGCAAGAGTGTCAGACGACCACTCCGCCGGTAAGGAATAAATGCTCTTCTTTTTTCCTTTCTCATCTACCAGTTCGGGGATCTCCAACCCACCAACCACGGCGGCGGCCCGTTCTAAACTGGCAGGACCCTGGCCGCCGCTTACCAAATAGGTACCGAGCATCGTGTCGAAGTTCAGTCCGTCCAGCCGCGCCTGGTAATGATCGGCCAGCATCATTTGGGTTTTTCCATCATGACAAACCTTCGGCGCCTGAGCATCGGCCAACCACCGAGTCAGGGGGGCGGGAAGAGACTCTCCGTCCGGCGCTAACGGGAGAAACCAATGCTCGGTCGGTGATTTGGAGAAGGAAAGCCCAATAACCTGCCCCTTCTCCCAGTTAGCAGTGGTAGCCAGCAATTGTAAAGCTACCGGTGCCTCCGTGTTCCCTTCCAAGCAGGCCGGCAACTCCTCCGCGTCGATCATCCTGACCTCAGGCTGGAGCTCCTCCCCAACCTCGACTCTGGTTTCGGCCGCGGCAGGAAGGATTTTCCGCAGTAAACTCTTGAATTCCATTTTTTCAAAGAACGGCACCAATCGTTCCGCATAAGACTCAGCCAGCCGGCAGTCTCCGGGGGCGACCGGCAGTTTCAGATCACACTTGATGGTCACCAGATCCGCCCAGCGTTTGGCCTCCTCGCGGTGGGTCTTGATTAAGTTTCTCACTTTCGGACTACTAATCTCCTCCACCCGCTCTAAAATCTCTGCTAAGCTGTTAAATTTTTGCAGTAGACGGCTGGCCGTCTTCTCGCCAATCCCCGGGATCCCCGGAATATTATCGGCCGGATCTCCCCGTAAGGCCTTAAAGTCGCGCCATTGTGCCGGGGTCAAGCCATATTTCTCCTGCAAATAAGCGGAATCAACCTTTACCAGATCAGTAATCCCGCGCAGGGTATAATAGATGCAAACCCCATCGGCGACTAATTGAAATGAATCCTTATCTCCAGTCACCACGCAAACCTGGAAGCCTTGCTCCTGGGCCTGGCGCGCCATACTCCCGATCACATCGTCGGCCTCATACCCGTCCATGCCCACCACTGGTACGCCGAGCTGTTCATAAAACTCCTTGATATAGGGGAGTTGGAGCCTGAGATCATCATCCATCGGTTTTCTGGTTCCTTTGTAATCCGCATAAGCTTCATGCCGGAAGGTCTTCCCCACATCCTCGGCTACCACTAAATAATCTGGTTGCTCATCCTCGATCAGCCGCAGGACCATCATCACTACACCATAAATGGCCCCGGTCGGAAGACCGCCGGATGTACGAAAATCCCGTTGTTTCAGTGCGTGAAAAGCACGATGGGCCAAACTATGCCCATCAATAATGAACATCTTTTTCTTCATCGCCAGCATCCCCCTTCTCTCCGCTCATCTGCCCATCCCGGGCCAACAAGGCTAAGCCCACGGCATTATCCGCTGATAACTCGGGTTTACCGTAGTAAACCTGAACTTCCGGAGAAACGGCGCGGAAACGGGCCACAAGTTCGCGTCGGAAATAGGTATTGGCCGCCACTCCGCCAAAGAGAAGAATCTTCTTACTCCCCGGTGCCTGGCGTTTAACCTTAATCCCGGCCTGCAACAAGCGAAAGATGGATTCCACCAAACAGTCAAGAACCGCCAGCGCCAGGTCTTCCGGAGGGGGCTGCCGGTCCAGCAGGCGCAGAGCAGCTGAAGTCGGTCCGGAAAAACTCACTTCCAACCCGCGGGTCGCAACCGGCAAGCGCAGGGTGGGTTCTCCTTTTGAGGCCAGCTGTTCAAGGTGTGGCCCGGCCGGAAACGGTAAACCCATGGCCACGCCGACCCGGTCCACCATTTGACCGGCATGCAGATCGGTCGTCCCGCCCAGCAGTTCGACACTGAAACCGGCCCCGGTCCGCTGGAGATACAATAGCTCAGTCGTCCCACCAGAAAGATGAACGCCCAAAAACTCCCTATCACACAAACCCGAGCCGTACAGTGCCGCCCGAATATGCCCTTCTTGGTGCGAAGAGACCAACAACGGAACCTGGGCCGCCGCCACCAGCGTCCGGGCAAAACCGGCACCGGCCAGAAAAACCGGGAGATATGATCCACTCACCGGTCGCGGTCGGGCGGCATAAGCTACGCCCAAAAGCGGGCTAAAAGGTGCTGCCTCTTCAATCAGGTCCGGAAGGTTCTTTAGATGCTGGAAAAGGGCTTCCGATTGACGAAGCCCTTTTTCTCCAGGTTTTACAGTTAAAATCCGCCGTAGATCCTTAACGATCTTACCCCCGGTATCCACCAGCCCTAACGAAGTTGTATAACAACTGGTGTCAAGCCCCAAAAAATATCCGGAGCTGTCCGGGGGAGCTCCATACTCATCCCACAAACTCTCCACCTCAAACTTGACTAGGTAGCCACCCGGCCACAGCCCTCCAGGCAAAATAAGGAAAACTAAAGCCGGGTGAGTAGCAAAGCTAAACTAATCTTCATTCTCCGATCTTGCCTCGGTCGCGGTCTGAGCCCCGGCCAAGTTGCGGAATTCATTAATAATCGTGCCCAGGACCCCGTTGACAAACTTCCCGGAATCTTCTTCCCCGAAGCGTTTCGCCAGTTCGACGGCTTCGTTCACAGTTACTTCCACCGGAATATCAGACCGGTATAATAACTCGTAAACCGCCAAACGCAGAATATTCCGATCCGTACTGGCCATCCGGAACAGAGGCCACTCCACTGAATAATGGGTTAGAACCCGATCCACCTCTGTCCGGTGTTGCAGTGCTCCCCGGACGAGCTCAGTCAAAAAACACTGTGCATCGGCTGAGAGTTCATTCTCCGCCATAATTCTCTCCAATGCATCCTCCCAGGGGACACCCCCCAGGTCAACCTGGAATAAGACCAAAAATGCTAATTCCCTTGCCTGTCGTCTACTCATTCGGGATTACCTCCGGCGCGAACCGGCGCGCCCACTTACTTAAGTCGTTGCCGGAACAAGTGATTCTTAAATTTACCGATGAAATTGTCTTCACCATCCGCTTTCCTTCCCACGATATATCCTACCACCACGCAAAGTAAAAAGGATAAAGCCTTTATCCAACCCAGCCAGAGCACAAAGAGTCCAGTAAGAAAGCCGAGCGCCGTCCAGCAGATCCGGCCTTTATAGGTAAGCAGTAAGGTTAGTAGTTGATGTTGAGGTCTTTCTTCCATCATCCACCCTCCTTTATTCTACCCGCGCGCGCGGCTCAGCTGTAACCCGCACCACCGTTACTTCGGTTTTGCTGACCGGAATCCCGATGGTCTCCCGGATATAATTGCTCAACTGCTCCCGAATCTCCCGGATCAACTGGGGAATATTCAAATCCGGATTACTGATAATCTCAACTTGAAATTTCAACCCTTCGGTTTCAGCTAAGACATCAACCTCCGCTTCTTTCACCCCGTTAATCCGTTTAACCGCCCGTAAAGCTAAAGCCTGAACGGCATTGGTGGCAATTCTAATCTCACCCAGTTCGGTCTCATGAATAATGGTGGGCAATAATTTTTTAGTATGGATACCGGCCATCCAGAGCAGTAGGAAGAGGAGGAAAAAGAAGAGAAACCCCACAAGTTTTGCGATCTTAGCCTCTTCCGAGTCGGTCAAGAGGGAAGTAACTCGTAAAAAGTCTTCACCCAGCAATAAACCGAAGAAGACAATGGCAATCAATAACATTACCAAGGAACCAAAGATCGTTACCAACCGGTAAGAAATCCTCATTTCGTTCTTCCCTACCTTTCACTCGGTTATTTTACTCTTTTCTCCTTTTCGGTGGGGGCGGGCAACTCCTCCTGGCGAAATTCGACGCCTTGAATATGTATGTTCACCTCAACAACACTCAGTCCGGTCATACTTTCAATCGCCCGTTTTACATTCTCTTGGACTGCAACCGATACTTCGGGGATTTTGGCTCCGTACTCCACGACAATATAAAGATCGACCGCCGCTTCCTTCTCGCCAACCTCAACCCTAACCCCTTTGGCGAGGTTTTTCTTCTTGAGCAGCTCAGTGATGCCATCAACCATCCCGCCGCTCATCCCATAGACGCCTTTAACCTCCATCGCTGCCAAACCGGCAATTACACCAACCACTTCATTGGCAATGCGAATTGAACCGTTCTTCTCATTCCACTCATGTTGCGGATATAAATCCTTGGCCAAACCTGGCACCTCCCCCTCATTTATTCGAATTTGCTTTTTTTAAATCTATTCAGTCTGTAGCTCTTTTATCAAGTTATTGATAAAATTCGTACTGACCTCTCCTCTCCGGAAAGCGGGATCGTAAAGAATCTCCAAGTGAAAAAGGATGGTTGACGGGATGCCGATAATCTCGAACTCTTCCAACGCCCGGATCATACGGGCAATTGCTTCCTCGCGGGTCTCACCCCAGGCAAGTAACTTGGCGATCATCGAATCATAATTCGGGCTGATCTCTGCTCCGGAGTAAGCGGCACTGTCCACCCGGATCCCTGGCCCGCCCGGCGCATGGTAAAACTCAATCACGCCGGGATGGGGAAGGAAGTTCTTCTCCGGATCCTCGGCATTAATCCGGCACTCAATCGCATGCCCGGAAAGAACAATATCCTCTTGTCGGAAAGCAAGCGGCTGGCCGGCCGCAATCAGGATCTGCTGTTTTACAAGGTCAATCCCAGTAATTAACTCCGTGACCGGATGTTCCACCTGAATTCTGGTGTTCATCTCCATAAAGTAAAACTGATCATCCTCATCCAACAAGAATTCCACCGTACCGGCATTAGTATAACCCACCGCCCGCGCTCCCTTCAGCGCCGCCTCCCCCAAGGCCCGGCGCAGTTCTGGCGTGACCCCGGGTGCCGGACTCTCCTCGAGGATCTTTTGGTGTCGGCGCTGTAAGGAACAGTCTCTCTCGCCTAGATAAACCCCGTTGCCGTGCTCGTCAAAGAGGACCTGAATCTCAATATGCCGGGGATTTTCGATGTATTTTTCCATATAAACCTCAGGTTGGCCAAACGAGGTCTCCGCCTCCATCTGTGCGGTCTGAATCGCTTTTTTCAATTCCGCTTCCTCGTAAACCACCCTCATCCCGCGACCGCCGCCACCGGCCGCCGCCTTAATAATCACCGGGTAACCAATCTGCCTGGCTAGCCGGGTCGCTTCTTCCAATGAAGTTAACGGGCCGTCCGAACCCGGAATCACCGGAAGCCCGTGCTCCTTCATCAACTTTTTGGCCTGGGCTTTATCCCCCATCATCTCCATGACCTGCGCCGTAGGCCCGATAAACTTAATATTATGGGTCTCGCAGATCTCAACAAAACGCGGGTTTTCTGCCAAAAAGCCGTATCCCGGGTGAATCGCATCAACGCCGGTGAGCGTCGCCGTACTGATCAAGTTAATAATATTAAGATAACTCTTACTCGGGGAGGCCGGACCAACACAGACGGCTTCGTCGGCATAACGGATATGTAACGAATCCCGATCGGCCTCCGAATAGATCGCCACTGTGCTAATGCCAAGCTCTTTACAGGCCCGAATAATCCGTAAAGCAATTTCACCCCTGTTAGCTACTAATATTTTTCGAAACACCTACTACACCTCCGGCTGCTCCATCTAGATTTTTTCGATTAAAAACAGGGGTTGTCCATATTCAACCGGTTGCGCATCCTCTACTAAAACTTCGAGGATTCTCGCCCGGACAGGGCTTTCGATCTCATTCATCACTTTCATCGCTTCAATGATACACAGAGTCTGACCAGGTTCAACTGTTTGTCCCGTCGCAACGAAGGGCTCTTCACCCGGAGCAGGAGCCCGGTAGAAGGTACCGACAATCTCCGCCTGGACGTACTCCTGGTTCGGACCCAGTTCCCGCTCAGCTTCTTCCGCTCGTTTTTCCGAGGTCGGCGGCTTAATCTCCACCGCTTCAGCCTTCGGGGAAGAGACAGGCGCCGCCGTCGGGGTGACAGTCACCACTGGCTGTACCGCTCCAGAAAAGCCTTTTTTTATCACAATTTTGGTACCGTTACTTTCCAAGTTTAGTTCGGTAATATCCGTCTCCACCAGCATGCACATTAATTCCTTAATATCCTTTATGTCCATGACTACTCCTCTCCTTAGCTAAGGAATTGTATAATTCACTGCTTGACGATTTGACCGCCGTCAAATCGAGCTTCGAGCAGACTATACAACTCCCTTCTTCTGGCAAACTTCGTAGATAAACCAGATGAATTATTTCACCATGCAACTACTATTTTCCTCTTTTTTCTTGATTAATTTCCTAATTGATCATAAACCCGGAAGAACTTCAGTATTCGTAAGCGCCCCGGGTTCTATTCCAGAATACGCAACTGTTCGGCCCGGTAACCGGTAACATTGGTAACTAACTCCCCCAGGTCAGCAACGAGCGCCGCATTCAACTCCCGGCCTTTAATAATAATGGTAATTGTCTCCGGGTAGACCGCTACTGCACTATAAGCATACCCTTTTGCTTTCAACAGGTTCTCAATCTCTGCCTCCAAAGTCTGCCGTTTCATTAAGATCAGCAGCTCTTCCTGAAGCTTTCCCGTTTCTGTTTGGTCAGCAGTCGCCAGCATTGCTGTTAATTGCTCTTGCAGCCGGCTCCGCTCTCGATCCCTGGTCAGACGAAAATCGGCGATCAAGGAATCATACCCGAGCGGATCCACTGCGACCACCGGCACTTCAAGCGGCGGAGCGGGTGGGCTTGCCGGGTCAAACCATGAATGAAGCAGACCGAAGAAGCCAATCAGAAAAAAAATGATTAAGATAATAAGCACAGGAATAATTCCGGGCTGGAACGCTTTTAACTCCACGACCTTTCCCCCTTTTCCAGTTTCTCCCCCTTTAAGGTTTCCCCGACCGGCCCGTGGATTATTTACCCCAAGGCAAAACCATTACCCGGTGGAGTGAAATCCCTAACAAAGTAGCAGCCGCTTCCCCAAGCGCCTGTTGAATCTTGGGATCCGCCCCTCCTTCGGCGACCACCAGGACGCCGGTAATGGCGGGCGCTTTTGCACTGATCCTGACCGGTGTCTCTTCTCCGCCGCTTTTACGCTGAAAAACCGGCTCCCTCAGTACTCTGGTTTCCCGCGATTCGCCCCCTTCCTGTGGCAGCAGTCGTTCTTCCTGTTCCTCCCGGAACAGCCACTGGACCTCCTCTGAGCCAGCCAACTGGAGAGCAACGACCACCCTCCCTGCCCCTTTTATCTGAGATAAGACCGCCGCAGTCTCCCGTTCCAGCCGCGCCTTTGACCATTGTTCCTCCTCTTTTTCGAGCAGAACACCGGCTTTAGCCGGGACTTCCGGACTAGGCGTCGCCGGTTTTCGGTCAATACTTCCACCCCAGAGCATTAACACCACCCCGATACAACCGATAAACAGAAGGGTGAGAATAATATTCTTATACGCCACTGGAATATGCGGGAAAAGCCGCTCCTTACTTTTCATTAAAGCCCAGAGGGCGTTATTATTGTTCATCTGCAAACTCTTTTGCCACCTCCACCTGCTCGGGGCTGATCGCCAGCAGTTCCGCGACCAACCGCTGCAAAGTTGCGGGAGTAAGCCCGGGATCCGCGGCAAGAACAAGGCGAACCCGGGGCCCGCCCTGGCTACGCAGGGATAAGACTTCAACCCTGATCCCTTCCACACCAGTAATCCGCCGCAAGGCTTCCTCAAGGCTCCCGCGCCAGGCCGGGGCCATCATCGCTTCCACTTTATCCTCCCCTGCCTGCCTGAGTTTAAGCCCATCTGCCACCAAAGCCGCCGACTGATTATATCGCTTTGGCCATTCTGCCACCGTCAGCTCTGGATAGAAGACTACCTCTTTTTTTAAGACCAAACCAATTAGCGAACAGAGTACAATCAAGCCCACAACCATACGCGCGTATTTCCGCATCCCATCTTCCGGTAACAATAACTCAAAAAAACCGGCCAGCAGGATCAAAGCCAACAATGCTTTAATCCCTTCTTTCATCTACTAACGCCCCTTCTATGGACTCCCCTCGCAGTTCGTCCTAGTCATTCGTCGTTCGCTGAATGACCTGCCTTTTCATCATTTACCTAACCGGGTAGAATGGTTATTATAGAGACTCGATCCTCCTCTTAGCGCACCACGGCGGTGAGGTTACCCAAGCCTACCAAGATCGTTAGACTAAAAAAAAACATCAAACCCACCACCGCCACCGCGGCAAAGATGACCATGATCGTCTTGCCAATCTCTTGCAGTGATTCAGCCAACCGCTCTTGCCCCAGAGGTTGCACCAGGACGGCCGCAAACCGATAGATAAAAGCCACCACCAAAATCTTAAAGGAGGGGTAGACGCAGATCAGAATCACCCCTAAAGCTCCAAAGACGCCAAGGGCATTTTTGATCAGCAACGAACACCCAGCGGCCAGATCTAAACTGTCAGCAACCGTCTTCCCGACCAAGGGCATCAGATTACCTGTGAGAAATTTTGCCGCCTTCAACCCAAGACCATCGGCGACCGCTACTGTTACTCCCTGTAAAGAGAGAAGCCCGAGAAAAATGGTGATTAAAAAACCAAGAATAACTACCGCCCCCTGGCGGGCAGTCTCTCCTAATTTAGTTACTGTAAAGCCTTCCGCGAGCCGCGACACCAGACCGATCATCCCCGCTAGCAAAATTAAAGGGAGAACCAGGTTTTTCACCAGGCTGATCACGAGGGCGGTTCCGCCCCACATCACCGGATGGCAGACCGTCGCCAAGGTCACCCCGCCCGCCGCCGCGAGCAAGGTAAAGACCGGAGGCAGTAGGGCCAACACAAACCCGTTAATCCGGTCCAGGACCGCATTAGCCAACTGCAAGGTGGCCGTAAAGCTCTGGACCGCCAGCCCCATTAAAATGAGGTAAATAATATTGTAGACCAGATCCCCTAAACTCTCTTCTGCCCAAGCCTGTTGGAAATGGACCAGCACTCCGCCGATCACCGCTAGAATTATTAGTTTCCCCAATAAATGAAGGTTAATCAAGACCTCCCGGGAGAGAAACCCGACGACCTGACGGAGGATTGTCGAAAAGTCCAGTTTCAACCCTTCCGTGGCCCAACTACGCAGATTCCAGGTGGGCAGCAGCTCTTGCGTCTCCGCATCAAGATGGGAAAGGAAAGCTGTCAGCTCACCAAGTTTGAGATGGGCTAATTCTTGCTCGACGATGGAATACAGCTCCGGCGGATACTCATTTGACCACACAACACCGGAGGAAAGCAGCAGCGCCAGGCCGACAATGATCAACCTTATTAGTCCGGTTTTTTCCATCTTCCGCCCCCATTACGCTCTTTAAAAAATCCGGAGAACCATTTCTAAAATCGCCACCATCACCGGCAAGGCAAAGAATAAAATAATGATCTTTCCGGCCAGTTCCAGTTTGAGCCCTAACGCCCCTTCCCCGGCATCACGGCAAATCTGCCCCCCAAATCCAGCTAGATAGGCCACCCCCATTACTTTGAAGATCGTTTCCAGATAAACCTGGCTAATCTGGGCTTGAGTTGCTAAATACCGAAAAGCGCTGATTAGTTCGGCCAACCGCCCGGAGAGCCGCGTCAGAATGATAATGCCAACGACCATCGAGAGCATAACCGCCAATTCTTGACGGTCCTGACGGAGAATAGTGAGTAACACTACGGCAACCAAGCACAGTCCAAGATAGAACAGGATTTCCACACCCATCCCCCTCGCAGCCGGCTGATTGAAGTCTATAAACCGAAGACCGCCCTCACTTCCTGGAAAAGACGATACAACAAGGGGATCACCATCAGCAAGACGATCACGACGCCGGCCAACGTCAATAATTGAGCCTGCTCTTCCTTATCCGCCTGTTTGAGCACCATATTCATGATTGAGATCAGAATCCCCACTCCCGCAATTTTAATGATAATGCTTACATCAGCCACTTTTTCCCTCCCCTTCCGGTTCCCTGCTCGCGCCATTGACCTGAACGTTTACGGCGGTGGCCTTGACGGCGATCGGGTTGGCGCCCTTCTCCGCTCAACTAGTAAACAATCTAGTCAGTAAAGGAGGATAACGATTAACGCACCCCCGGCCATCCCTAAATAACGGTAGAGCCGCTCATTATTTTTCCGGAATGCCGCCGCCGCTTCTGCCTGCAGCTTTAGCTTTTCAAGTGTTTGCCGGATCGCATTTAACTGGTGCTCACGGTCGGTACTCCCTAAGGTGTGGCCAAAATCCTCCAACACAGCCCAATCCTCCCCCTGCAGGGTTAACCGGTCCCGACACGCTGCTAAACTCTGTTGCCAGGCTTCAGCGGCTGTTAGCCCCCGCTCTTCGTTTAACTCCGCCGCAAAACTGGAGAAGAGCATTCCGGTCTCTGGATCAACCCGCCGGCCAATCCGGCCGAATGCTTCCGCCAAGGTAACGTCAGCATAACCGACCTCTGTTTCCAGCCACTGAAAACACTGGATCAGACTGCACAAAATCTTCACCCGTTTCTGGAGAAGCAGGCTATAGAGCCAGCCCACCACAGTACCGGCGACGAATACCAGTATGGCGCCGATGTTTTTCATCTCTGCACCTCCAAACGCCGGGCTGCAGACGATAAGGGCTCTTTAGTCCTTCCGTCCCAAACCCCCTCTAAAGTCCCTGGTCCAAGCCTCCGACTCAAGACCACCACCCGTTCCACCAGCCCCCGCGCCCAGAGCTTACGGAGGGAGGGTCGCGCCGAGAAATCAGTGGTGTCCCAGGCGTGCGCAGTCGTAAGAAAGCCTACGCCTGCATTCAGAATCTCCTCAATCATCTCCAGATCACCGGGGCGTCCGATCTCATCAGTGGCAATCAACTGTGGCCCCATTGAGCGTAATAATAAGAAAACCCCGTCCCGTTTGGGGCAACCGCTCAACAAATCAGTCCTGATACCGACGTCAAGCTGGGGAATTCCCCGGTAGCTTCCGGCCACTTCTCCGCGTTCATCCACCAGCCCGACTTTGACCGGCGCCAGCAGATCTTCACCATTACTAAAGCAACGGATTAGATCCCGGAGCAAAGTGGTCTTTCCCGCTTGGGGCGGCGAAACAATGACAGTGCGCAGCGGACGGGCTTCCTGGACCAAATAAGGGAGAAGACCGCGCCCGATTCCCTTTAACTCACGGGCAATCCGAATGTTTAGACTGGTTATTCTTTTTAAGCGCAGCAAATGCCCCCCTTCAACCAGGCATTCCCCGGCCAAACCTACCCGGTGTCCGCCCGGCAGGGTCAGATATCCTTCCCGCAGTTCTTCTTCCAAAGTATAGAGGGAATTACCCCCCATCAACTGTACCGTGCGGAGCACGTCCTCTGCCCGCACAACACATGCCGCCTGCGGGGCAACCGTTAGCCCGCCGGCTGGCGTAACGAGGAAGGATTGGCCCATCTCAACCTGAAGGGGTTGTTCCGACCGGAGGCGAATCTCCTCCAGCCTGGCCCAACCATCGGGGTGAGCTGTCTTCAGCTTCTCCAGGACCAAACGGAGCCTGGGAATAATATAAGGCAGCACCTTTTCAGCAAATGCCACATTAACCCCGCCCTTTTACTCATTGATACCCGTTTCTTCCTTCACCTTGGCTTCCGCCATAAAAAAAGCCCGTCCCTTACTGTACATACTTATGGGGACGGACTAAAAAATATGCTATCCTTTGTTACGTGCTATACTCTAAACCTCTCTTCTTCAGCCCTGCTCAGCCTTCGATCAGGTCTTCATCCTCCTCCATGTCCTCTTCTGGCGGATAATAAAGTTCTTCCAGATACCCCAGGTCTTCATCGATCGCCTCGACAAAGTCGTTCAGTTCGGCGTGATCATCCCGCATATTTTCAATTTCAAGCGAAATGAGGTCACAGATGTTCAACAGCTGTGTCCAGAGAATCCCATCCCGCTCGCCTTGAAATTCCTGGCCTTCAATCAGCCCGCGTAAATAGGCAACTTGTTCTTTTAACTCCATCATCTCACCCTCCAGTTCTGGTTCTCTTCCTAGTATGACTGGAGGATTAAAAGTATATCCATACGCCACCTAAAAACAAAAAGCTTTCCCTTACCAAGCAAGGGACAGCTTTTTTCAAAAGAGCACTGGAAAGAGAGCCAGCGTCGCGTTCCATCCCGCTGGCAGCGGAACTTCACTTCGGGCACCACTCCGGAGTGGCAACCTACTTAGAGCGCCGGAGGTACTCTCCACTTCTGGTATCGACCTGCAGAATATCACCAACTTCAATAAAGAGCGGGACATTAATGACGACCCCGGTCTCCAGTTTTGCCGGTTTGGTCCCGCCGGTCGCCGTATCCCCTTTGAATCCGGGTTCCGTCTCCACGACCTCCAGCTCCACCGTGTTCGGCAGCGAGACCCCAATCGATTCGTTATTATACATCTGCACCATCACGATCATGTTTTCTTTTAAGTATTTCGTGCCGTCGCCGATCTTCTCTTCAGGCAGGGTCAGTTGGTCATAAGTACTGGTATCCATGAAAACGTAGTCTTGATCACTTTTATATAAAAACTGCATCTCCTTCGTTTCTACCCGAGCTGGATGGACCTTCTCCCCGGCGTTAAAGGTCTTTTCTACTGTAAACCCGGTACGCAGGTTTTTTAGTTTAGTACGGACAAAAGCCGCGCCTTTTCCCGGTTTCACGTGCATGAATTCGACCACGGTATAAATCTGTCCGTCCAGTTCAATCGTTAGTCCTGTCCGAAAGTCATTAACTGAAATCATATGATTACCTCCTTATGCCCCAGCGCGTAAAGCTCAATATTAACCGCCGGCGCCTTCATTTATTATCCCCCATCTTGAGGCGCTCTTATTTTACCATATGCCCATCCCCACTGTCGAGAGGGAGCAAGGATTTGGGACTGGTCGTGAAGTTTTCGATCCCGTCGGCGGTCACGACCACGACGTCCTCGATGCGGATCCCGCCCCAACCAGGGAGATATACCCCGGGTTCAACCGTAAACACCATTCCCGGCTCCAACACCGTCTCATCAGTCATCGCCAGTCGGGGGTCTTCATGAATCGCCAGCCCTAAACTATGCCCCAGACCATGGCCGAAATTCTCCCCATAACCGGCCTTGGTGATCACCTGTCGGGCAAGAGCATCGACTTCTTTCCCGGTCATCCCGGGGCGTATCCCGGCCAGGGCCGCCTCCTGAGCTTCCCGGACCAGGTTGTAGAGCTCAAGCTGGCGGGGAGTAGGTTCCCCCACTACTATGGTTCGGGTAAAATCACTACAGTAACCACCATAGAGCGCCCCGCCATCTACGACCACCAGATCGCCTGGGGACAACCGGCGGGCACCGGGTGCCCCGTGCGGCAAAGCGCTTCGCGGGCCAGAGGCCACAATCGTGGAGAAAGAAGCACCTTCCGCTCCTAACTTGCGTTGAATATACTCAAAAGCCGCCGCGATCTCCGTTTCCGTCTTCCCGGGAACCAACTCAGCGCTGAGTTGCGCCCAGGCCCGGTCGGTAATCGCCACCGCTTCACGGATTAAAGCCAGTTCCTCCGGGGACTTTATCCGCCGTAAACGGTTGACCAACCTTTCGGTCGGCACCAGGCTGACCGCAGAGAGGTTTTCCCGCAGAAAACGGAAATCCTTCTCCACCAGATGGTCACTTTCAAACCCCCAACGCCGGTTTAGTCCACGACTAAAGGCTTTGATCTCCGCACATACCGTCACCCAGATCTTCGGTTCATGCTCTTTAACCTCAAAACCACTATGCGCCGTCTGTTCACCAGCTTGTTCCAGATAGCGAAAATCGGTGTATAACACCGCGCGCTGTTGATCGATGACCAATACCCCGGACGAACCGGTAAAACCACTTAAATACCTGCGGTTCTCCGGAGAAGTTACAATAAAACCGTCTAAATCGTTTTCTGCGATAAGCTTGCGAAACTTTTCCAGTCTTTCCATCTCAACCCGTCCTGTTCTGCTTTTTCATTTGTGTATCTATATATTTAAAACAATTAAACTGCGACTATTACGCCACCCCATTCTTCAGCGAATTTACGGATATTGTTCTGTTTAATAGTTAAACCGTAAACCCACGGAATAGAGTCCTGGATAGATTATCTTCCCGAGCAGAGTGAAGGAGGAAATATTCACTCCGGCTTCGCCAATATAGAGCGGCGCGGAAGAAGAGCCGAAGAAATTAACCTCCCCGCGGAGAAATAACGGTCTGGTCTCCAGTTTAGCTTGGAATTGGATGAAGTGTCCCGGCAGAGTTTCAGTGGCCACTACTCTATGGATAAATAGTTTGCTCACTCCACCGTACAATTGTAATACTGGAAGCGGGTTCACCTCAATCCCAGCTTCAAGTTTACCCCCATTAACCAAGATTAAAGTATAGATGTCGGCATCCAAAACCACTTTAAACAGTTGCGGTCCTAACTTTCCCCCTAGGTTAAAGCGGGGTAGAGCGATTATTTTCTCGTCGTCAAATCCAAGAATCCCTCCGACACCGATGTAAAAATCCGGAGTACCGGTTTTAAATGTCGCATTAAAAATTCCGCTCCCCAAATCAACATCTTCAAAAGCGGTGCCAAAAAAACCGTTGACCGTCAATAACGCATCGGATTTCAGTGCTTGGTAACCAATGAAATTAAGAGCATTTTTCCCAAAAAGATTGAATTCAAGGCTACCAGTCTGCCTTTCCCGCGGCCACCATTCCGTAGAAAAGACATACTCGTCCAGTAAACCGGAAGCGGTCGCCGGTGTCGCCAGGCAAACAATGAACAGACAGAAGAAACAGGAGACCAGTAATTTCTTCATAGTTTTCCCCTCCATACAATATTATCGAAACTATTCCATATATAACAAGTATCGTAATAACAAGCATTAAAATTAACCAAGAAATGAAGTTGTCCCTCTTTTATTTATCTTCCGCCCTCCTTCCTTCTGGCCGAAACAGTAGCCCTATGCCTTTGCCACCGCGCACCAAAGACGAGGAAAGGTCATAAGATATCATACGGTTTTCCTTTAAATTTTACCATAAGCGGAAGGAGTAAGCATAATGAGTATTTTTGCCCATGTTTCTAAGGCAGAAACTTTACCTTCTTTACTTGACAGCGACGAACTGAGCTTCACAGTATTTTCAATCGATGATCTACAGCAACTAATCCAAGCCCTCGATCTGAATCCGCAAGAACTCTTAGCCAAAAACCGCCTCCGCAGGATTGAGCAGATCTATCCCGGGGCTCAACTGAAAATTCCGGGATGGACGATCATCAAATACATCGCCCGGGCAGGGGATACCATCACCGCACTGAGCAAACGCTTTAATATACCCTTGTTTATCATCATGCGGCTGAACGGTTTGACCGCCGAGGCTACGCTCCAAACCAGACAGGTGCTTTATCTCCCGGAACCATGTCTGTAAAAAGCCGGAGGAGCTCCGGCCAAAGGACAGCCACCGCTGAAAGAGAAGGATTTAAAGCCTAAAAAACATGGACAAGCTACTTTTCTTGCCAATTACAAGATCAGCTTGACTTTACCAGGCTTTTGTGGAAAAATACGTTTTAGTCCAATGAGTCAGGAGAGTACTTGATGAAAGATTTAACACAAGGTTCCGAAGGAAAACTGATCTTTAATTTTGCCCTTCCCATGTTGATCGGTAATGTTTTTCAGCAATTATATAACACCGTTGACAGCATCATTGTCGGCAACACAATCGGCAAGGAAGCACTGGCCGCGGTGGGGGCCAGCTTCCCCATTATTTTTCTGCTCGTCTCTTTAATTATGGGGGTAACCATGGGTGCTACAATCCTGATTGCCCAGTTTTTTGGTGCCCGCCAAATGGACGAAGTGAAAAGAACCATCGATACCACTTACCTTTTTGTCTTCTTTGCCGCCCTCGGCGCGACCGCCCTTGGACTCGCCACCAGCGGCCCAATTCTCAGGCTCTTAAAGACACCGGCTGAGATCTTTCCCCTGGCCAAAGAATACCTGGATATTATCTTTGCGGGCATTATCGTCATGTTTGGTTATAACACGATCAGTGCCGTACTGAGGGGACTGGGTGATTCCCTCACTCCGCTTTATTTTTTGATCATCGCTACCGTAGTCAACATCCTGTTAGACCTGCTCTTTATCAAAGTCTTTCACTGGGGAGTAGCTGGGGCAGCCTGGGCAACCGTGATCGCGCAAGGAGTCTCCTTCCTGCTTGGCCTGATTTACCTCCATAAAACGCACGAACTATTCGTCTTTAACCTAAAAAAAATCTCCTTTGACCGTCGGCTCTTTTTGGCCGGTTTAAAGATCGGCCTCCCTAGCGGAATCCAACAAATGCTTGTCGCCTCCGGGATGATGGCTCTTACCCGGATTGTTAATGGCTTTGGCACCAATGCTGTCGCGGCCTATACCGCTGCCGGCCGCATTGATTCCTTCGCCTCCATGCCGGCCATGAACCTAAGCGTCGCGCTCTCTTCCTTTGTCGGTCAAAACCTCGGCGCCAACAAACCGGAGCGGGTCAAAAAAGGCTACCTCGCCACTTTAGGGATGGCGACTTTAATCTCCCTTACCATTACCCTGACCGTGATCTTCTTCGGTCCTCAGTTGGTGGCCATCTTTAATCAGGATCCAGATGTGATCGCGATTGGCAGTAACTATCTGGTGATTGTCGGTTCCTTTTATATTATCTTCTCTACCATGTTCGTGACCAACGGTGTCTTAAGAGGGGCAGGTGACACTCTAATCCCGATGTTCTTTACCGTTTGCTCCCTCTGGCTCATCCGTGTCCCACTCTCCGCCTTCCTCGCGCAGCGGATGGACACCAACGGGATCTGGTGGGGAATCCCAATCGCCTGGACAGTCGGCGCCCTGCTCAGTGTCAGCTATTATCGCTCCGGACGGTGGAAACGTAAAGTAGTGGTTAAAATCCACCCCGCATCATAGTTTTCGTAGATAAATACCACGGTTAAAAAGATTGTTTTTCGCTAGCTAAAGCAGAACCGGGAATAACAATAACTTACCACCCCTTGCCAGCGTATGATGCTGGCAAGGGGTGGTTTTTGTTTTGTTTAGATTTTGTTGATAATCGTTTTTTAAAATTGAATATATAAGACCTAAAAAAGCAAATGGAGGTATTCAAAGTAAAATGAAGCGACAGAAAGTTTTATTCTTTTCCGTGCTGGCCTTGGTTGTAATTGCCTTAATCTTCTCCGGCTGTGCCAAATCGAGCGGAGGAAATAGTGGAAATGGCGGGAATAACGGAAACGGTGGCAATTCTTATGTCCCTGATTTTAACGCCTTTAAAGGGGTATGGAAGAGCCAGAACATTACACCTGCTGTTGAAATTATGATTAGTGATCCAATTGAAGGCAGTGGTGACGAAGAGCGTTTATATTTCACCGGAAGGGTGACCTGTAATGTTTTTCGGGATGGAGGTTCGGAGATCGCGGAAACAGATGACTTCATTTTGGGTAAAAAGTACATCTTAGCAAGCATACTCAAATTTGGTGGGCTGATAACTAATAGTATTCTTGTTAAGGCACATGAAGAGGATGAAGATGAATTTGGAGAAGAGGTTTGGAATGAGGTTGAATTGGACGGATATTTGAGTGATGCCAATACACTTAAAGCCGCTAGATTGTATGTTAGGGAGAAAGATAAAGATAAAATTGATTTTGATCCGAAAGATGGTACTCTGTTTATAACCTTTAAAAAACAATAGGTATTGATGAAGAAAGGGGCTGTCTTAAGATTATTCTTGTGGGGCAGCCCCTTCTTGCTCCTGGATCAACTGGACATAAAGCAGCAACTCTTTACGAGAAGTGACGTTCAGCTTGGCGTAGATCCGTTTATTATGGGTTTTAATCGTGTTGATCGAGAGGCACAAGATTTCAGCGATCTCCTTCGCGGTGTAACCTTTCATATAAAGGTTGAAGACAGCGCGCTCGGCAGGGGAGAGGGTCTCAATGTTTTTGACAAAATTTTGGAATAGGGTAGAGTTTATTGTCACTTCCTCCGTCCCCAAGGAAGGACTATCGGACGTATCGCGCGCGGCCAAAAAAGCAATCAAGTCATCGATCTCTTGAATATTCGTTTTTTCGTAGGTAGATACTTGGCCGTTCTTCACCATCTGCAGGGCACCGACCACCGGCGCCATTTGGCGGCGGCTGATTAAAGAGGCGGCACCCACGCTAAAGATGAGCAGCATAAGCAGTAAAATTAGAAAGCGGCGGTTTTGTTCCCTAATATTTACCACCAAATCCCGTTCCGGTATTAAAATAGCCAGTACCCATTCATCTCCAGAAAAGGCGGCATCCTTTGGGTAAATGTTTATTTTTTGGTGGAGGCCCGAGTACGCGGAGCCGTTCGACGCTGAATAACTTGATATCCCTTTATCCAACGCTTTGATCGACAAAGTACCACCACTTTGTAAGGGAATAGCGCTGTAATTTCCAGCATACATCGCTTTTGAAGCGTCGAGGGCATTTCCTTGCACCGGTGCGAGCATGGTGAAGGCCCGGGTGTAGGTGGAGTTGGCCGGGGTATTTTGCAGTTTGAATAACATGGCACTGACTTCGAATCCGCAAACACCGACAATAAAACCATCAGAAGTAATGAGCGGTACACAAAGTAACATGGCTTTTTCATAATTGCCCGCCAACGTACTACTCGGGTTCCAGTAATATAGGCGCGACAGTGGAAGATCACTACCCTTCGCCGCGTTTATGGTTGTGAAAAAAAAGTCGCCCGGTTCCACTTGGAACTCCATTTGCCATTGGGGCAGTAAATGAAGGTGTTTTTGTCGAGCAATGGAAGCGGGGCCCCGTAAAAAACGGATCGCCGGGAAAGCAAGGTTGATGACGTTGGGTTCCATGTTTTTCAAAAAAAGCCCAGCACGGGAAGTTTCTGCGGTGTCCAGCGCCGGATTGACCGTAGCATCCAGAACCAGAAAGGCACCACTAGACTTGTTCTTTTCCAGTGCTGCGACCAGCAGCTCAACGGATTCACTGAGGATTGGCTCTAAAAGATGGGGATGATTTTTTAGCTGAGAGGGGCTTAAACCATCTGCTTGCAGTCGGCTTTCGATTTGTTCGGTCAATCGCTTCGCCAGTGCAACTCCTTCTACCGAGAGGACACCAAATTCCCGGGCAACATCCCCGGCGATATGTTTGAGTTCATTCCGTAAAAAGAGATGACACTCGTTAACCCCAACAGAAAAAGCCCCGGTGGAAAAGAGAATCAATAATAACCCCAACATAACGGCCGATAAGAAGAGGAGGAAAAAAGTAAAAGAACGTCGTTGCAGAGAAAGCCCGTTCTTCCCAAGGAAGAGAGTTGGCTTGAGCATCTTTCGCACACCTTCCACCGAATTCTTCAAGGATTGACAAAGTCCTGATAAAGCCCTTCGCTCACCACAGATAAAGATTTATGCTCCTGAAGAACAGTCGTCCTTCCTTCCAACATTATTTGTTTCACCTTTTTCTCATATTCTTTGCTTAACCTGTCTAAATGCTCATAGTTTGGCGGGGCCAAGAAGGTGTATTCCCCGTACATGTGAGCTGCGGCCTCCAACAGCTTCTTTAGATTCTGGGTTTTCGCCGCTGTGATCTCCTGTTTGATATTGTTTTCAAAGGCTTCTTTGGTGACGGGGAGATAACCCGTGGAAGAGACAAAGCGCATATTCTGCTCCGGTTGGGTGAACCACTTTAAAAATAACACGGCGGCATATTCCTTTTGGGGCGAAGAGCGTCGGACGCACATCCCTCCGCCGCGCTGTAAAGCCAATTTGGCCCCACCCTGAAAGGTCGGGTAAGGCAAAACGGTATAAGTAACATCCTCTCTAGTATTATCCGGATAAGTAATACTGTCGCCATAAAAAAGGATTCCGGCTGTCGATCCGGTTGAGCAGACGATCTCACCGGTCCTGGACAGATCAGAGGAATAACCGTCCGTGACAGCATGACCGCCGGCCAAGGCGGGCAGAACACTAAAATTCCAGATCGGTCTAAAAAGTTCCGAAGTGATATTCAGATGATTTGGGTAGATGAACTCGCCACCTAATTGAGCCATGCCGACCTGAGCAATATTAAACCAGGAATCGGCAGTAAAAAATGTCTTACCGTCGTTGGCCTTGTGGGGCGTGAGCGAATCCGTCCATTGGTAATATTTGACTGCGGCTTCGGCAATCCCCTCAAAGGTTGCGAGACTGTCCAGCTCAACACCGGTTGCTGCGGAAAAACGATCAAACAGTGTCTGATTGACAAATAAGACCTCAGTGGATTTAGCGATAGGAAAAACATAAAGCTTGCCGTCGGAGAGTCTGCCTTCTTCGATAAATTGGGGCAGATAAGCATCCAGTTCCTTACTGGTGAACTCATCGTCTAAAGGGGCTAACAGTCCTTGTTTCCATAGGATGAGGGCTGTTTTGGGGTAAGCAGTTACGAGATCGGGCATCTCCGGCGCACCGGGGTCGCCGGCAGCGATCATAAACAGCTTTTCTTGGATATCTTTAGAAGCCGAAATGGAAGTAACACTGATGATGACACCTTTCTTCCGCCCGATGGTGCTGTTAAACTCGTCAATCAGTTCGTCCATCGCGCTCTGCATCTGACCGCCATAGTTGTGCCACATGGTAATCGTCACTGGCTTTTTGGGATCAAGCTTTACTCGATCGCACCCCATGAACAAGAAAGCTGTCAGAAGACAGAGGAGCAGCAGGGTGATCCTTTTCTGCATTGGAACCGCCTCCATTATTTAATGGGCAAACTTTTCTTCAGGCGTCCTTAAGTTATGACGCCCTTTAAATATTTTGGGATTGGTTGGCTCACCCGTCTCTTCTCTAATGCCACTTCGGGCGTGGGCGGTAGGCGGGGGGAGCGACTTTAAAGAAAAATCACCCCAAAAATCACCCTTGTTTTGTTGCTTTAATCACCCCTGGGGTGATTATTATTAATGAATTATTTCGTATAGTTAAGGTGGAAAGACCCAATAAAATTCATGTTAAAAGAAGAAAGAAATCCCTCGCTCTTTTATTCTACCAATAAAAGCCACTAAGTCAATAATTATGGTAGATGATTCCATCAATTCGAAGGGGGAAAGACAGCAATGGGTTTCCACCAATCCTCGGAATCAAAACTGAAAACTAATGACCTGGCTTATTTGGGGTTTATAAAACTTGACCGCTCATCCCCTGCCCATAACCACTTGGTCAATATCCGGGATCAACATAGCGCTCTTGCTTTAGCCGAATATTATTTCCGGTGTGGCCTGGACGTTTTTCAACAGGTCGGCCACGACCACTTTTTTAATGCCCTCAACCGTTCCCTTTTGGCGTTAATCTATGCGCGGAAAGGAGAATGGGATGAGGCGTTAAAGATCGCGGAGGAAGCCTTTGATGATGCCTCGGCACAAGGCGGGGCACTCGCGCCGATTTGTGAGCTCCTCTTAAGTGCAATCCTCGTGGAGAGCGGAGCTCACCAACAAGCCCGGAGACGTTTGGCCAACTCGATGGAGTTATTAAGAAGAATGGAGGTTGAAACAACAGGCAAAGACTCCTCTCTCTTTCGAATACAAATGTTTGGGCCAATCCGGGTCTTCCATGGGGGGCAGGAGATTAATGCGACCCAGTGGCGAACGGTTAAATCTCGCCACCTTTTGGCCTACCTTGCCCATCAGGATAAGCCGGTCAGTACCGATCAAATCATCGAGGATCTATGGCCGGATGTTGATCCGGATCGAGCTTTAGCCTTGTTTCACACCACTCTTTATTATTTGCGCCGACTATTACACCAGTTTACGCAGGAAGAGATGATCATTCGCGGTTCCAAACGTTATCAGCTCCGGCCCGGAAGGATCTTAAGCGACCGTTTCCAATTTGAAAAAACTGCCCATTTAGCCTTGGAAAAAGAGATAACCGCCGCCTTGGCTGAGCAGTTGGAAGCCGCAGTATCACTTTACCGGGGTGACTATCTTGAAGATCTCGACTATCAATGGGTCATGCCGATTCAAGAAAAATTGAGAAGTTTAAATCTGGAATTAAGACAGAAGTTGGCAGTCTATTATCTGCAGAATAAAATGCCGGCCAAAGCTTTACTTCATTTGCAGCAATTGATTATGTTGAACCCTTACTCAGAAACAACCTTAAAACTATTACTAACCGCCTGCGCGGAAATGGGCGATCAAGCCGCTGTCATAAAACACTATGCGGCCTTTACCAAAAATATTTCGGAAGAGTTGGGCTTGCAACCGTCTTCCGAAATGAAAAAGTTCTTCGCGCACATATCAAAACAAAAGTAAAAGCCGCTTTTAAAGCGGCTTTACACTTCATGAAATTATCGTATACCCTCCAAGCTATACTCCTACTTTTGCTCGACCAGATCTCCAACCTCCGTTGTCAGGTCGCCGCTTAATCTCTTCAAAACCGTGCAGGTTGCAGAGCGCTCCTTAACCTCGGCCACTTTAATCTCGGCCACCGTTTCAGTGACTTCATCAATGACCTCCTCGGTAATTGGATCTTTTACCACCTCAAGTACCCGCTTGACGACAAAAACCATATCTGTTTTGACCCCGGTCGATGAACCGATATTAATGATTACTCTGTCCCCCGAAGCATAAGCAACAACACCCTTTAGTTTCGCGGCTGGGGACACTTTCCGACCACTGCTGTAGGCTTGATCGGCTAACTGCTTAGCTGCTGAAGTCACCGCCTCACGCAAGGCGATCCCTAAATTGGTTGTCCGAAATTCATCGCTGCCAAGGGCGACCGTACTCCAATCCACGGCCACCGAAAGGTTGGTACTGCGTTTATCACCTCGACCGGTGGCACTGGCAATAATCTCTGCGGTATTGGTATCAACCAGGCGGGCATCGATCGCCACAATCGCGTTGGTACTCTTGACCCCCAAACCAAGACCACTTTTGAAACTCAAACCACTCACTTCGGTTGATTTGAGACTGAATTCGGTGACTCTGCCCATTACCAAGAAGTCAACGCCTAAGATTTTACCAATGTTCGCGGCTGTTTTGGCATCAACTCTTCCACTTTGACCAAAGTCTTGTTCTTCAAGGACCTTATCAATCTGTTCCCGTTCGATCAGCCTGAATCTTTTCGTCTTCAAAAATTCAGTGACGAATTCGTCGGAGATCCCTTTACCGACATCCCAATGGCCCTCATCCCACCAGCGATCTTGGATCGAACCGTCGTCAAAGGGGAGGACAGCAATTTTATAGAGTTCCTCAGCGCCCGCAGCTGGTAGGAGCAGAGCAGTAAAAGTGAATAACAACAACCATAAGACAAGTCTACGTTTCATTTGACCACCTCCAAAATTTTTTATCCGGCAAAACCCTATTCGATCGTGAGTCCGATTAAGATGTCACACTCGGTCTCTTTGGGATTGATCGTGATTACGCCGGAGCGTTTATCTTTTTGAAAACTGATCATCTTCATCTCGACGAGGTCTTGGGGAGTGACACTCCAGCCTTTAGCTTCTAGGTTTTTGAGGTAATAATCGTAAATCTCACCGGCGGAATCCCCAGAAGTCAGGATCGTAGTGGAGCCCGATAACTCATCGTCTTTACCACCGATAAAACCGTCAATTTCAGCGCGGGGATAGACGGGAATATCCTTAGGAAAGTTCTCCGGAAGGCCGGAACCAAAACTCAGATCTCCTATCTTAAATCTACTACCCTTTTGCCCAAGCTCAATATCTTCTCCAGTAATGCCGCTGAGAATTTTCGAAGTTAGGTCAGTGCTCCGTCTAGGGGAAGAATTCCTTCCGAAGCCAAAGATCATACAAACGGCTCCAATAACCAGTAAGGCCGTTAGCGCAATCCCGGCTTTTTGCCGCATTTGTTTCTCCAGTTTAAAGGGGGGTGGTTCTTTGACAGAAAGCTGTTCATAGACGAAAGCCATTCCGATCATTCCGAAAGGAATAGTCAGGATAACACCGATCCCAAAAATGAGGGAGCCAATTCCGCTGATCACCATCATTGCCAAACTATAAAGCCAAAGCTGCGTCCATTCAGTGGCAAAACAGGCGATGCCACGTTGAAGCGCCTGGAGCGGTTGTCTTTTCTGTTCGACGATGAAACCGATGGTCAGGAAATACAGAAGAAATAATACCGGACTAACAATAAGGTTGGTTATCCAGCCGATTACCGGGATGACTCCGATAATATAAAACACGATGCTTGCTCCCCAGAGCAGAAGTGTCGCCACTAAGGTAGGGAGAAACTGATCAAAATGAGCAAAGAGCTCATTTAGTTCTCCCTTTTCCCCGCGGATCAGCTTTAAGCCAAGAACCAGAAGGCCGCCAATCATAGGACCGGCTAGAATACCGAGGGAAACAAAGGTGATTGCCCCCGCGATTAAAGAAGCCAGGACCAGCAGGCCGAAGTTCTTTAGGTATAAATTGAAACTTTCTTGGATGTTATTAATAAGATTCATTTTGTCGCCTCCTTAACGGGCAAAATCTTGATTAATTATAGCTCAATGGTTCTAAACAAATTCTAAACAAACTGGTTCAAAAAAAATTACCCCCTAATTTGCTTGAGGGCAAATTAGGGGGGGTAAAGAAAGGAAGTTGACATGGAGAAATTACAATCTACCATGTTTCAAGCCACGCTCCTATGTGAGGAGCGACCGCGTACCGGGTGCCAGCGTAGGTGCACGTCTCGTTTCAATCCACGCTCCTACGTGAGGGGCGACGGTTACAGGGAGTGTGTGTGGACGGACTATGATTGTTTCAATCCACGCTCCTACGTGAGGAGCGACACAAGTAATCCCGGCAACAAGAAGAAGGTCGTCTAGTTTCAATCCACGCTCCTACGTGAGG
>JAAYGU010000050.1 GCA_012727535.1 Bacillota bacterium
TAGTTACCTCTTAAGGTGCCTTTACAGGCTTAATAGGGAAACAGGTGCAAATCCTGTACGGTCCCGCCACTGTGAGAGGGGAGTTATCTTGACCAAAGCCACTGGCTGGTGCCGGGAAGGCGTCAAGAAGCGATGATCCCGAGTCAGGAGACCTGCCTTAAGTAGTCGCTCGCATAACCTACGGACGATAGGGGGTGATGGGTATTTTGCACTCAAACCTTTAATCCGCTGTTGGTTAAAGGTTTTTTTGTGCCAAACAATCCGGTAGACACCCGGTACGAATCTTTAATTTTCAAAGGAGGTTTCTTCATTTGTTGAAACGTTCATTTATCTGCATACTCCTGCTCGTTCTGCTCTGCACGGTTACTTTTGCAGCCGGAGCGGAGGAAGAAGAGCAGTTTCATCTCGAACTGGTCGTTACTGCCACGAAAATTCCGCAGGAAATTACCGAGGCACCGGGGATGGTTTATACCATTGACCAAGAGGATATAGAAGCTAACCAGAACAAAACTGTCGCCGATTTACTTACCGACGAAGGTTTTACGATTTCAACTTATGGCGGGGAGGCTAATCAAGCTACCGTCCGGTTGGACAGCTCTTCAGCGGAACAAACACTCATTATGGTTGATGGGATACCGCTCCACGGCGGAACCATGGGGATCATTGATCTGAGTTATTTTCCAGTAACCGGTACCGAAAAGATTGAAGTGGTCAAAGGCCCCTTATCCGCCCTCTATGGTGCCAATGCCCTGGGCGGGGTGGTCAATATTATTCCGAATCTAACCGGGAAACCGGGACTCGGCTTCACCCTGAGCGGCGGTTCCTACCTTTCCGGACGAACCGGTCTTACGCTGATCAGGGAAAACTGGGGAATTGCCATGGGCGGCAGTACCACAGACGGGCATCGCGCCCACTCGGCGACGACCGGCCATTATCTGGCGGTCCAATACAATCCGCTCGACACGCCGGACGGTTTACTCAAAATCTATGGTAGTTACCGGACGAAATCTGCCCAAATCCCAACAAATCTTTTTTGGCCATCATATGGAAACCAAGATGATCAAAACTTCATTTTTAATCTCACTGGGAAAAAAGAGTTCGATCATAGTTCCCTAGAGGCCAAACTATCCTACCAAACCTGGGACAACTTCTATGAAACTTTAGACGAAAATTTAATCGTCACCGAACAGGATCGCCACCTCACCTCCCGGTTAGGCACTGATCTGACTTACCGGCTCGAAAGAGGCACTCACCGCTTCCTGGCCGGATTAGACTTTAACTATGATACTACAGACAGCACAGCCACCGGTTTTCACCGACGGCGTGGGATCGGCCTCTATCTCCAGGACTTGTGGGATCTTAACGACTACCTTTTACTCCACTCCGGTGTACGATGGGATCGGATCGGAGATTTTCAGCCGGCCCTCTCGCCACGTCTCGGCCTTACCTGGTTTATCAACGACCAGTTCAACCTAGGGGTCAATTACGGAACCGCTTTCCGGATACCAACCATGAACGATATGTATGGCAAATGGGGAGGAAATCCGGACCTTAAACCGGAACAAGGAAAAAAAGTGGAACTAACCACCAGCTGGCAAAAAGGAGCATTGACCTTTTCCGCCAATGTATTCCGCTCACTTCTCCGTGATGGAATTGTGTGGGCTGATCCCGATGGCGATGGTACGTTCTTACCAGAGAATGTGGAAAAGTTAAAAACTGCCGGGTTTAGTCTGCGTTCTGCGTACAACTGGGGACCAATTATAACCGGCCTCAACTATACATATCTTGACCAAAGGGGTTGGGATCCCCTTAATGCCGGTTTTACCCGGGATTTAAACTTCTTTGGCCAACACCAGGTAAATCTAAAAGTCCAAGCCAAGTGGGGAAGATTTAGGATAAAAACCAGAGGCCAAGTGGTGGCTGCGCGCCGTGATGAACGTTTTCTAGACAGCACAATGCCGGATTATTTCCTCCTCTCTACGGCTTTAGACTACCAACTTGATGAGCATTGTACACTTAACCTGGCACTAGAGAATTTAACCGACACCAAATATGAGATTCAATACGGCTATCCAATGCCGGGCCGGTGTTTCCGGCTTAATCTGAAGATCCGGTATTGAGGTGAGTCCCAATGTTCGCCCGGGCTTTAATCATTTCCCTCCTCCTCCATCTGCTCCTCTTTGCTCTAAGCGAAGCAGGATTATTTGCTATTTGTCTTCGCCCACCGACGGTCCCCCCCACCGAACCGTCCCGGCGGGTTATAAACCTGGTTGAGCCCTTGAGCTTCGCCGCGGCTGCGGAGGAGGAGAACCCGGTCGTCACCGCACTACCGCCGGGCGCAAAAACGGTCCACCAATCCGTTGACGATTTAAAGCCCGAGTGCAAACCTGACCCACCCCTCAATGAGCGGGTAAAAAAAGAAAAAGAAGAAAAAGGGCCGGTTTCTCCTGTCCTTACACCGGCCCCCGCTTCTCTTCCACCAACCGAAGATAATGAAGTTGTCCCTGAAGATAATGCAGTTCTCCCTTTGTTGCCAGCGCAGTTACCGATTGAAGCGCCGCCGTTACTTGAGCCTACCCCACCCATCTCACCCCCGCCCACTGAATCCGTTAATACCTCTCCGTTACCGGAAGGGGCCATGGCCGAAGGAGAGGAACAACCGGAGAGAAGGGATGCATTGGTTGATGAAGCGGGAATTCGGGTGGGCAATGTACCGGGGACGATTCTTGGACAAGAAGAGCCCGGTGAGTTCGACCTGAATCCCGTCATCCCCACCGCGCTAGGGGCTGTGGAGCAATTAGAGGTCGGAGGCGTGCCTGACCTTGCTTCCTCTGCCTTAGAGAGCACCCCGTCAACCGGCCCGGTCCAACTCTACCATCCTGCTCCGGTCTATCCCCGCCAAGCCCGGCGCCGGGGCTGGGAGGGTACGGTTTGCCTGGAAGCCGTGATTAATCGGGAGGGTCAAGTGGTGGCAGTGGCCATCACCGCCTCTTCCGGCTATGAGCTGCTCGATCAAGCGGCATGCCAAGCGGTCGAAAAGTGGCGTTATACCTGGCCGGCTGGGGAAACGGCCCTGCCGGATGAGTATTTAATCACGATTAAAATAAGCTTTCAACTGGAGGAGTAAAGATGTACCTACTTGAACAGGGCGGCTTTTTTATGTGGCCTTTACTGGTCTGCTCCGTCTTAATGGTCGCCATTATCCTGGAGCGCTTTTATGTTTTCACTGCTTATATGAAAAAACCTCTCATCTCGTACGAAACACCACAGTTAACCTTAGAGACCCTGCGCCAGCGCCTCATTATGCTCAGCACCATTATTACCATCGCTCCCATGCTCGGGCTCTTAGGTACGATCTCCGGTTTAATGAAATGTTTCCAATTGTTGGGCACCCAAGCCACCCTCTATAATCCACAGGAAGTTAGTCTGGGCATTAGTGAAGCCCTGCTCACAACGGGTGTGGGCTTGGTTATCACAGTGGTCGGCCAGATCTTTTATAATTATTTCCTCGCCCGCTTGGAGCGCTATGTTAACCAGTATAACTTCCAGCTCGAGGAGGGTACAGATGAATAAGCAGCCACTTACCCTCCGACCTCTCCCGAAACCGCGCGTGGAGATCATCAACCTGATTGATGTCATGATCACGCTGGTCGCTTTTTTCATGCTGACCACCGTCTTTGCCGGGCAACAACAACGCTTGGAGCTCGAGCTGCCGGTCGTCCAGAACGGGGAAAACAACTCATCCCTGCCGGAACACGAGTTTCTCCTGATTGAACTGGATCACGACGGAAAGCTCTCTTTTCAGGGTTCACACCTCCCGCTTTCCGCCCTCCCCACAGTGCTCCTGGAACAAAACCCGGCCCGGCCGGTCCTACTTAGAGCAGACCGTACCTGTTCTTATGAAATGGTGGTCTGGATCATTGACCAGCTCAAGGCGGCCGGCCTTAACCAACTGGCGCTGGAAGTCAAAACAGCCCAATAAGTTTTTCCGCGCTGCGACTCCCTCCAGCGCCGCCTCATTCTATGCTAAACTTAGGAATCATTCTTCTGTTTGCAGCTGCCTTTCTTAATAGAGGCGCTCATAATATTCTTCAACCATCCGCTGAGCGGAAAACTGCCACTGGGTCTGTTCGATACTGGCGCGCATCATCCTTTCCCATTGATCACGCCGCTCGTAATAAGTGGGGATAATATCCTGCAGTAAGGTATGGTAAAGGGACTCTAGATCCACCCGATCCTGTCCCGGCCCCTCGTATCCATCACCAATCTGCCAGCCGGTTTCCCCCGGCTGATACCCTTCCGGCCACCAGCCGTCTAAGACGCTGAAGTTTAGAACCCCGTTCATCGCCGCCTTCATCCCCGAAGTCCCGCTGGCTTCCATCGGCCGGCGCGGGTTGTTGAGCCACAGATCACAGCCGCGAGTCATGAGTCGTCCGATCTTCATATCATAATCCTGTAGAAAGACCACGCTCTCCGGATAACGCGAGGCGACCTTATAGATCCGGGCCACAATCTTCTTCCCCTCCAGGTCATTGGGGTGCGCTTTCCCGGAGAAGATCAACTGGAGTTGCCCCGCTTGGAGTAAAGGATCGATCACCTCCAGCTCCCGAAAGATCAGATCGCCTCTTTTATACGCGGCCATGCGCCGGGCAAACCCGATCGTCAATACTTCTTCCTTTAAACGTACCCCATTCCTTAGGTAGACCTCCTCCAGCAATTTCCGTTTCGCCGCCAGATGGGCGGCCCAGAGACTTTCTCCCCGCTGATGGGCGAGGACAATCTCCGGATCCTGCCAGGTCCCGCGGTGCACCCCATTCGTTATCCCAATGATCTCCGGAGTTCCTGTTACCCCACTCCACATTTTCCGCGCGGTCGCCGCATGTAATTGGGCCACGGCATTAACCTTTTTCGCCAGTCGCATACTGGCCACCGTCATGTTAAAAGGCTCGCCCCCCAGCTTTAACATTTCGCCATAGGTCAAGCCGTTGTAGGCACCCATATACCTAAGCAGTTCATGCTCATGGACCTCATTCCCCTCTTTCACTGGGGTATGGGTCGTGAAGACAATCTGTTCCCTGGTTGCCGCCAAGTCCTCCTCAAATGAGATGCCCTGTACTTCAATCTTTTCCCGTAGTAACTCGATTCCGGCCGGCAGCGGGTGACTATCATTAAAATGATAGACATCCACCTTAATCCCCAGCTTCTTGAGGGCACGAATCCCCCCGATCCCCAGGATCATCTCCTGGGCAATCCGCTCTTCGGAAAACCACCCATAGAGCTGCCCGGTGATCAAGCGGTCATTATTCTCCGGGAGGTTGGCATCGAGGAGATACAAGGGCGCGTTCTGGAAAGCCGTACACTTCCAGACCTTGCAACGGACCTGCCGCCCCCTGATCCGCACCTGGACGGTCACGCCGGTATCCTCCAAAAAGTCATACTGATATTCGTGATAGCAATCGTAGACCAGACCATGGCGGTCAATTAACTGCCGGGTATACCCCTGACGCCAGAGGATCCCGACGCCAACTAAGGGATAGTTGCCATCCCGGGCGGCTTTCAAGATATCTCCGGCAAGAATCCCCAAACCTCCCGAGTAGATCTTAAAATCCTCATGGAGACCAAATTCCATACAAAAATAGGCAACTCTAGGCCGTTTGACTTCTTCAACCCCGATTTTCACCTGTTTTCCCCTCCAGTAAACTTGTTGGCAAACCCAATCAGCACTTCACCCGGATGAAGCAGGCGTTTCTCCTTTAAAATCCACTGCTGGTCCGCTAATCCTCCGGCGGTATGAACCAGCGTCACTGCGGAAAAGCTTTGGCGGAGCTCTCCCGGTAATAGTTCCGCTCCCGTTACCCTGACCTGGTTCCGGAAGTCACGGTTGGCAATAAAGAGTAATAATTGACCTAGCTCCGCCGTGAAATAAGCAAAATGAACCAGTTTTTTTCTGGTAATCCGCAGACTCGCTTTGACTAAATTCTCCTTCTGCAGGAGATGAAGGAAACGCCGGCGTAAAGTTGCTGCCTTGCGCAGTAGCGTAAGCATAAACTCGCGCTCTTCATTCAGCCAAGGCAGCCGGTACAGGTCAAAAAAAGCCAGTTTCCCGTACATGGGATCATCTTCCGCCAGCACATACCGGCCGGCCGCCGTATTATCCAACCCTAAATTCATTGGTTGCTTCTCCATTAGCTCCATTCCGTTATTGATTAGCGGGACAACCTTCGGCAGAAAATAGTTTAATAGCACCAAAAGCTCTAAGCGGGTTTTCTCCGGATGGTACCAGGCCGCCCGCGGAGTATCGGGCAGCTCAAGCGCGCCGGTTAAGGGTAGCTTGGATGATTGTAACAGCGTAAAAACTTTACGACTGAACCCCTTCTTCCCGACCTCCTTATACTTGAGCCACAGGTCGCCAGTGATAAAGTCGTACCCACATTCCTTGGCCAGAGCAGAATTTTTCGCATTAAACTCTTCCGACCAGAGGATAAAATCGGGCCGACCAGCCCGGGCCTTTTCAATGATCGCCCGGTTCAAGGCCGAAGGTAAAGCATGTCCCATGTCGATGCGGGCGCCGTCAATCCCAAATTTATCCCGGTAATAGGGGATGATATTCGTTATATACTCCCATAACTCCCGATTGGGGACTTCGCCCGGATAGTGATTTAAACGGGCAATATCCTGTAAAAGGTAAGGAGGTTGCTCCGGTGTAATGTATTTCCTGGCCTTGGGATGATGGTCGAAGTAATACCGCAGATAAGTCACATCTTCCCAAGGTGGCTGCGGGTCACCGATCACATCAGAAAAACCCGGAACCGTGGTCACCCCAAACTCTTGTTCAATCAGGGTGAGGGGATTTTCCTTACTATGGCCGTACTCTTCCTGGAAAGCCTTCCAGCGCTTAGGATCCAGTTCCGACGGGGAAGGCCGGAACTTCGCCAGGTAACTTTGGATCTCTTTTGCTTTGTATAAAACCTCTACCTCTTGCTGGCTGCGCCCGTCCGCTCTCTTAACCTTCTTCACGGTTGGGGGAGCAAAACCATCGTTGGCGGCGAGGTCTATCCAGTAAAACCATTCCGGATGCCCACTGATTAAGTCATTATCGCGGGAGGCAGTCCGGAAGGCAAAATCGAGCATCACCTGGCAACCCAGCAAATGACAGCCTTCGACGAAGGCACCAAACTCCGTCGCCAGTAAGGACGGGGTCATCTCTCCTAGTAGCGGATCGTGGAGCAGCGGATCTAATTGGTAAAAATTCTTAATCGCATAGGGGCTGCCCAGTTCTCCCTTCTTATATATTTCTCCGATGGCAAAGATCGGCAATAAGTAAATAATGTCAACGCCCAAACTTTTCAGGAAAGGAAGAAGGGCGATTGCCTTTAAAAAAGTCCCGGGCAGGAGCGGTTCGCCCGGATAGTGGTCCCAGGCGGTCAAGGTCCGTAACAGAGTACTATAAATAATTCTCCCACTGAGCTTGTCTCCAGTTTTGGGAGGTTCTTCGTTCCTGCCCTGGCCCTGTTCGTTTGTTCCCCGGCTGTTTTCGCCTTGGGTACAGATCCATTCCAATGCCGCCCGAAAGTATTGGGCCGGATTAACGCTAATCTCTCCCGGCCGTGTTGGTGCGATCGTATAATCTTTAAAGCCAAAACAATTCCAAACCTCCGGGAGGAAATATGGTCTTTCGGCATTGGCCTCTTTCCGCTGCAACAGCTCGATTAGGGTTTTTAGATTTGTCATCTTCGACTGCTGTTTCTCTCCTCTTGGCGACTCCTCCCTCTGGCCAGGTGAATGTCTAGACCAAGAGTCCTTCCTCTATTTTCGCCTGTTTCTTTTGGGAAAAACCATTCCACTAAGCTAATTTCACCCTCTAGTCTAACCTTTATCATTCAACTTTACTTATTTCGGCGCTCCTTTTTGATCTTGCCTAGCAAATCTCTTTCCCGTTTCGCTCGTCGCTTGTTTTTAACTATTCATACTTGTATTCAACGCTTGCCTTCCAAACAACCTATTGTTCCTGGCTATTTATGCTCTGCCGTGCTCCTTTAGGTGTTCCCGTCACTTTAGAACAAATTTTGCAAAAGAAATACCGTCACAAACCCGATTAACCCACAGACCGGGAAAGTCAACAGCCAGGCCAGTACCAACTCTCTTACTACTCCCCAGTTCACTGCCGCAAGACCCTTGGTAGCCCCTGCTCCCATAATCGCGGTATTAATGGTATGGGTCGTACTGAGCGGGATCCCCAAATGAGAAGCGAACAGGATAGAAGCGGCCGCGGCGGTTTGCGCGGCAAACCCTTGTTCCGGCTCAATCTTCACCATTTTTATCCCTACTTTCTCAATAATCTTCCAACCCCCGGTCGAAGTCCCGACGCCCATCACCACCGAACAGAGGATAATCACCCACGTTTGCACCGTAAACGTGGGTATGGTCCCGGATAAGAGCAAGGCGAGCGTAAAAAGGCCAATAAACTTTTGGCCGTCATTACTCCCGTGACTAATCGCCATTCCCCCCGCCGCGATGACCTGCAGGGTATTAAAGACGCGTTGGCTGGTCTTAGGGGAGAGATCGCTAAACAAAAACCGGAGTAACCAAGCAGTAACCCAACCGCCGACCGCTCCGAAACATGAGGAAATCACCAGTCCGAGCAGTACCTTTTTCCAACCGGAGAGCAACAACACGCCGGGACCGGCAGTAGCCAGCCCTGCGCCGGCTAATCCGGCGATCAGAGCATGGCCTTCACTGGTCGGAATCCCCGCCCGCGAGACCGCCGTCGACCAAACAACAATCGCGACCATGGACGCGCCCAAGGTGACTAGATTAACGGCTTCCGGGCGGACAATCTCCGTCCCTATTGTTTTAGCCACTTCCCGACCATAAAAGGCGCCGATCATATTTCCCAGTACAGCCAACCCCACCGCTGTTTTTGGTTTGAGTGCTTTCGTCGCCACAACGGTTGTAATGGCATTCGGCGCATCAGTCCAGCCGTTGACAAATTCCGAGGCCAGGATCAAACCCAATACTAAAAGCAGACGGCAATCGATGCTTTTCCCCTCCATCCTCTACCAGCTGATCACCTAAGTATATTAGTGACGGAGGGGAAAAATCACTAGCAAGCAAAACACCCCGTAAACTTACGGGGTGTTTTGCTTCTTTTCCTGCTCGGCAATTTGGGCGGCGTTTAAGGCTAACGCGCATTCCAGTCTTTTTTGGAGTAAACGGCAGGCTAAAGTATCGGGTTTTAAAATGTCACCATTGGCAAAATAAGCATGGGCATGACAACCGCCGCTACAATAGTACCGCGCCCAACACGTACTGCACCCTTCCTTCGCATAGAATCGCGCCCGGCCAAAGACCGCTCGGATCTCTGGTGCGGTAATCCCGGAAAAAACATCGCCCACGATAAACTGTTTCTCTCCGACAAACTGATGGCAGGGGTATAATTCGCCCTGAGGCGTCACCGCCAGGTAATCAAATCCAGCCCCGCAGCCCAAAAGCCGCTTCGGTAAACAGGGCCCTTTCTCCAGGTCCACGACAAAGTGGAAGAAGCGGAAAGGATCCCCCGCCTGGTGTCTTTCCCAATAAAAGGCGGCCAACCGGTCGTATTCTTCATCGATCCGGGGTAGATCTTCCTCCCGGAGGGCATAGGGGAGATCCGGGGCACAAACCACCGGTTCAATTGAGATCGAGCGCATCCCCAGCTCGTAAAGGTGCTTGACATCTTCACTAAAGTCCAAGTTAAACCGGGTAAAGGTCCCGCGCACATAGTAATTTATCTCCGGAAAATCGCGGATCACCTCTTGGATCCGTGGTACGATCCGCTGATAGGTGCCCTTGCCCCGCATCCGGTCATTTACGGCTTCCCGCCCGTCCAAACTTAAGACTAAACCCATCCGGTGCTGGCGCAAGAATTCCAAAAGTTCGCGGCTTAACCCGAGAGTATTGGTGGTCAAGGTAAAATGCATCTTCTTGCCCACCGCTGCCGCTTTTTCCTCTCCGTAAGGCACTAAGTCCAACAGCAGTTCCGTATTGAGGAGCGGTTCTCCGCCAAAGAAATCCACTTCCAAGTGGTCCTTCGCTCCAGAGTTGGCACAGAGAAAGTCAATCGCGGCCCGTCCGACCGCCGGCGGCATAATACTCCGGTCCCCACCGAAAGCGCCACCGCCCGCAAAACAATAGACACACCGTAACTGGCAATCATGGGTCAGATGAAGACAGAGCGCTTTCAGCTCCGGTTTTAAATTAAAGACCGGTTCTTCCAAAAAAGGATCCCTTTCTGGAAGGTAACCCGCTTGTTTTAAAGCCGCCAGTTCTTCTTCTACTTCCTCTCTAACCGCCTGCGAACAGCGGTTCACCAACAATTGCCGGTATTCAGCAGCCTTCTCCGGTTGGGCTTCAGCCCGGAGCCGCCAAAAAGTCGGTTCGTCAATCCGAAAAAGCGAATTGGAAGGGGTGTCAAACAGATAATACTGATCAGAAAAAGAGAAAACATGCCAATTCATCTTCTCACCATCCATCTTTCCATAAAAAAAGAAAATGCCCGGTTCTTCCGGGCTTCTCCGCTATTGCTATTTCTCGCAAACCTGGTTCCCTACGGTGCAAGAAGTTTTGCAGGCCGATTGACAAGAATTCGCACAGCGCCCACAACCACCGGTTTGGACCGTCGATTGCAATTTCTTTAAAACCACCGGTTTAATATGCTTCAAAACTTTCCCTCCATTCCCTCTGGATTAGTCCATGATTATGTTGAATATTTCCGGCCAAAACATCGCTTAGGCCCGGCTAATCAGGGATTATGCCTTTTTTAGTATATGATTTAATCCTAGTTTTGTCAATGCCCAACACACTGAAGAGACAGAGTCCTGTTACACCCCAAAGGAAATCCCAATGCTCCGCGCCGTTTTTACCAGTTCTCCCTCGGGCGGAACGGTTTTCAATTCTTTAACCACTTCCGCAATCGGAACTGCTCCGATCTCCCAGCCTTGAAGGCTGGTCATCATCCCAAACTTACCTTCTAGCGCCAGTTGAACCGCAGCCACGCCATACCTACTCGCCAGAATGCGGTCAAAAGCCGACGGTTTTCCGCCCCTCTGGAGGTGGCCGAGAACCGTCACCCGCGTTTCAAACCCGGTCATCGCCTCCAAATCGCTGGCCACTTTCCCGCCAATCCCGCCTAACCGTACTGGCTCCGGGCTCCCCTCGACAATGCGCTTAACCACCTGCTCGCCGTCTTGCGGCCTGGCTCCTTCGGCGACAACGATAATACTGAAATGGCGGCCGCGGTTCTTCCGCTCCATAATCTTCTGAACTACCTGGTCTAAACAGAAAGGAATCTCCGGAATCAGCACCACATCTGCGCCGCCGGCAATCCCGGCTTGTAAGGCAATCCAGCCGGCATTTCTCCCCATCACCTCCAAGACCATGATCCGGTGGTGGGATTCAGCCGTCGTGTGTAATTTTTCAATGGCATCTGTCGCCGTATCAATTGCTGTCATAAAACCAAAAGTTAGATCAGTGCCGCTTAAATCATTATCGATGGTTTTCGGCACCCCGATAATCTTAACGCCTTTCTTGATGAAATCATGAGCACACGACAATGTCCCGTCGCCGCCGATCACAATCAAGCAATCAAGTTCGTGTTGTTCCAGATGCCGGATCGCTTGGTCGGAAAGATCAGCATACTGGGTTTCGCCGTCTTTTTCGATCCGAAAATGAAAGGGATTGTCCCGGTTGGACGACCCTAAAATGGTACCGCCCTTAATCAGAATCCCAACCACTTCTTTCGGCGTCAACCGCAGATAATGATTGAGCACGACACCGCGGAAACCGTCACGGAACCCGATCACTTCGATTTGATGTTCATCGGCAGTTTTGACAATCGCCCGTAAGACGGCATTTAACCCCGGGCAATCTCCTCCCCCGGTTAAAACTCCGATTCTTTTCATTGTACCCCCTCCACCAAGTCGCAAAGTCTCCAATATCTTCCCGTATTTTAGGCCGGGTTAACTTTTCCCACCCGCGCCCGCGCATACTTCCATTCTCCGGACCGGAACCGTAAGAAAATAATGATCGAACGGGTATATTGATCCAAGACAAAGGCGGCCCACGCCCCAATCAATCCCCATTGAAAGACTTGAACAAAAATTCGAGCGACAAAGACCCGAAAGATCCAGATGCCCAAAGCCGAAGCGATTAAAGGATACACCGTATCGCCGGCCCCCCGTAAAGCGCCCGCCAACGAAAGCTGGGTGGACTGACCCGGCAAGGAAAGGGCAAAGATCTTCAGAATAGTTCCGGCCATCGCAGCAACCGCCAGATCAGTGGTATACAGCCGGGCAAAAGCATGAGAAAACAGAATATACATCAACCCCACAAAACTGGCGACAGCCACGGCCATTTTATGAACCGTATGCGCATACTTCTCCGCTTTGGGTACATCACCAGCACCAAGGCTCTGCCCGACCAGCGCCGTCGAAGCAATCGAAAAAGCCATGCTGGGGGCGAATGATAAACCGTTAATATTTATTCCGATCTGATGAGCAGCAAAATGTAAAGTCCCTAGTGCAGAGACGGTACGGGCGAACATCATAATGCCGCTTTGCAAGACAAACTGTTCTAAGGCTGCCGGCATACCAATCGAGAATACTTTCTTGATCGTCTGCGGATAAAGCCGGTAATCATCTTTAAGCCGCAACGAAATTTTGGTATGCCGCGAAAAATAAAGAACATACAATCCGGCCAGGCAGGCCAACAAGCGGGCAATCGTGGTGGAAAGCGCCGCACCCGCGACCCCTAATTGCGGAAATCCCCATTTCCCGTAGATCAGCACATAGTTGCCAAAAACATTGAGGAGGTTGCTCCCCACATTATAGACCATCGGAATTCTGGTTTCTCCCGCGCCCCGGAGGGAAGCGGTAATGCCCATCGTCATCGCTTGGAACAATAATCCGGCAGCTACAATTTGAAAATAGTCAACAGCCATCTCCATCGTATCAGGACCGGCACCCATAAACCTGGCAACTGGACGGGCACTACACACCCCTATAGCACTCATGAATAGACCTAAAAAAAAGTTAACCACAATAATTTGGCGTGTAACGGAACGGGCTTCGTTTAAGTTTTTCCCCCCGACATTCCAGGCAACCAATGTTGTGGTCCCGATATTGACCGCAGCAAAAACTGCCATAAGGAGCATAAACGGCTGACGGGTTAATCCGACGGACGCAATCGCAGCCGGACCCAACCCCCCCACCATGATCATATCTATCATCTCAAACAGGGTCGACAAAACCAATTCGATAAAGGCCGGAGCGGTAATGGCGATAATTTCTTGCCATAACGGTTGCGAACGAAAACTCAAACGTGTCTGAATTCTTTCTTTTAACCCTACTTGTTTCAAGCTGCTATCCTCCAATTATTCGCTACTTAGTCCAATCATAACTGCATACAATATTACATTATTATCATTATATCATCTTTTTCTCCACTTTTTTGGAGTAAGACTTCTTTTCGGGTTACTACTTTGTTAACACATTTGGTAGTTTACGCTCCAATGACAAGCAGGGAAATAGAAAAAGGGCTACCCTCCGGGTAGCCCCGTCCTCCTTTATGCTTCTTTTTGCCGACCATCCACCCTGGCCTTAGCGACTAATTTAATCCCGCCCCGTGGTTTTTGGGCAACTGTTACTTCCACCCAGAAAGGTTGGCAGGCGGCAGCCACATCCTGGGCTATTTGGGCGGCCAACGCTTCACAAAAAACCCCTTCCTCCCGGAAACTCCACAGATAGAGCTTTAAACTTTTACTTTCAATACAGGCCTGATCCGGGGCATATTCAATCGTCACCGTCTCCCAATCGGGCTGTCCGGTCACCGGGCAAATGCTGGTCACCTCATCGCTCTCCATCACCACCGTCTCTACCCCTTCCGGTTTAGGAAACGTATCCAGGTTCCGTGAAGGCTCCCGTACCGTTTTTCCTAAAGCGGTAAAATCAGTTTTCGGCATCGTCATTTGTCACGCCTCCAATCAAAACTAAATGGGTTATACTTGACATCAAAATCAAAGACATCCAACTGCTCCCGGCGCTTAATCCATCTAACCACTATATAGGTTAACGGAGTAACTGCAATTTCATACGACACTTTCCATAGATACTGCGCCAACATCATCGCCCAGAGTGCCGTCTGGGGCATCGTCCCCATAAAGGCGACAATGATAAATAAGAAGGTGTCGATCCCTTCCCCCACAATGGTTGAGGCGATCGTCCGCAGCCATAGCCAACGCCCTTTGGTTTTCACCTTAATTTTGGAAAGCAGCGCCGCATTGAGCAACTCCCCAACAAAATAGGCCGCCGTAGAAGCAGCAACCAGCCGGGGGGTCATTCCCAAGACCGTGCGGTAAGCCTGTTGGCCCTGCCAGAACTCTGGGTAAGGCAAAGCCAGGGTCAAGGCAAAGACCAATGCCATCAATAAATTAGCGAATAAACCAAGCCAGATCGTAAAGCGGGCTTGCTTAAACCCATAAACCTCGGTCAAAATATCGCCTGTAATATAGGTTAAAGGAAAGAGAAAGACGGCTGCGGGCAGCGTTACCCCAAAGAAAGTCGCCATTTTACCCGCCACAATGTTGGAGAGTAAAAGGTTAGTAATGAAGAAGGAAGAGAGGAAAAGATAACATGGGGTTAAAGTGGATCTCTGTTCTTGTTGGCTCATTTCAGCACCTCCAGTTTTGATGACGCGGGTTATCTGGATAACCGCGTAGATTTTATTATATTATATCCTGTTTTTCTTGACTAGTCATTTCAGAACGGCTTTTTGGTATTCACCCGCCTTTTCTTTAAGCTTAAATTGCTTCCCGCTGCCGCTTGGTGTATTATGATATTAAGTACGTCGGCAACTATCCTCATAAACCACTTATCCTCCTCCCTTTTCGTGGCCGGTGACCCTAGTTGGGATAGTTATTTTACCCGCTCAGAGTCTGAATTGGTTAATAGATCTTTTCCCGGTTCAGCTTACCCCGAACCGAAGCGCGGAGGAATCAAAATGAAACCAATAAACTTTCTTCTGGGTCTTTTTCTGCTTTTATTAGGCACTGTTTTCTTCATGAACAGCATTGGCTACTGTTCATGGGCTTTGCTTCGCTTATCACCGCTCATCGGGCCGTTTTTACTCATCCTATTAGGTATCGGCCTTCTCTGGAAAGAAAGAATCCCCAAGGGAATCGCCTTTGGGCTTGTTCTTCTCTTTGTCGGAGTTACTGTAGCTTTCTATTTAATAAACCCTCAGTTTAGTCCGGTCCAGAAGGCCGAAACTCACTTGCTGGTCAACTTCGACGCTTACCCGGAACTATCCGCCGGCAAACTTAAGCTTAAATACGGAGCCGGGGAATTAACGCTTGGTGCAACCTCTGAACACTGGGTGGAAGGCCGGTTCAGAGGATTACCCGCCGTCCCCAACTTTACTGAAAAAAACCGGAAATTACACCTTAATATCAGGCCGAAAATTCACATCGGGCGGCGTTCTCGCGCTGGTCAACAACGATCTGTCTGGAAACTTAATCTCTCTCCTCAATTACCTTGGGAGATCGAGCTTCAGACCGGCGCGATCAAAGGAAATCTGAATCTAACGGGAATTCCTCTCCACCAACTGAACCTAAAAATCGGTGCCAGTGCGATGGAGATCAGACTCGGCGGAAATGGTCAATATTCCTTGGTGCGAATCGACACAGGGGCTTCCGATCTACGTATTTTCGTCCCCGTAAGCGTCGGCTTAAGAGTGAAACTGGACGGGGCGCTCACCAAAACCAACTTGGAGGCTTCCGGACTCTTCTTCAGCAATCATCGCTTTGTTTCGGAAAATTACGAATCAGCCGCCGAACGGATCGACCTTGAGCTGAATCTCGCCGTCAGCAGATTGGAGATTATAAGAATCCCGGTTCCGGTTCATGGCGCTACTGGACCAGTAATCTAAGAATCGTAAGCAATAGAAACGATTTGCCGGCCACGGTCTCCGAGAATATTACCTCGGACAAGGAAGCCAACTTTTTAAAAAGCCGTCGTTGATTGGTTTAAACGACGACTTTCTCTTGGTTTAGTAACGATCCGGATAGGTTTTTTCCACAGTCCGAATCATCCGTAACAAACAGTCATTCACCGGTGTGGCCACCCCGTATTCCTTCCCTAAGGCCACTATCGTACCGGCAAAACTCTCCACTTCCGTTTTCCGTCCGGCCTCAACATCCTGCAACATTGAAGTCTTCCCCTCGGGAGAAAGCTTGGCAATCACCTGCCGGTAACCCCGGATATCATCTTCGGTCAGCCGAATCCCTTTTTTCTCTGCGATCCGGAGCACTTCACCGCAGGCCATCTCCATTAATTCTCGGGCCTCCCCGATTGTTTGGAAGACATGATAAGGGGCTTTCAGCACCGCCGATACCTGGTTCAGCCCGACATTCAACATAAATTTCCACCAGAGTTCCCGCAGCATGTCTTCTGGAATCTGGTACGGGATCCCGGTCCGGTCAAACAATCCTTTCACCGCTTGGACTTTTGGCGAATAGGTTAGATTCTGTTTTTCCCCAAAGACCACCTTCCCATAGGTCGTAAACCGGGTGGCCCGCCCTTCCCGCGTAGCATCAATCCCCACCACAAAGGCATAGAGTAACTTGTCCATGCCAAACTCCCGCTCCAGGATCTCCTCGCTGGTGATCCCGTTCAAGAGGGAAAGGATGATCGTCTCTTCGCCGATAAAGGGGCGCATCAGGCGGATCGCGGTGGATAAATGATGCTGTTTGACTGCCACAAGCATCAGGTCAACCGGTTCAGAGGCCATCTCCGGTGTTACCAGATTAAACTGGTACGTAGTCTGGTTCACCATCACCCCATGAGCACGATATTCCTCGTAACGTTCGGGATCAACAATTACTTTGACTAAGTCCGGATCAACGCTCTGCATTTTAGCCGCGTAAACACTCCCCACGGCACCCAGTCCAATCAGTCCAACTCTTTGAATCAATACCTTAAACAGACTCCTTTCTTAAACCTCTAACAAGCTCCTGGTTGTATTTTTTACTAGCGCATTGGTTTAACCAACCATTGATAGCGCTGGCCCGAGAAATCCCATAGATATTTTCAAGTCGCTTAGAAAGTCATATTTGATCTTACCTTCAATCGCCACGGCTCCTTTATAACCCAAATCGACCAAAAATTTAAAGATCGACAAGAAATCTAGCCCGCCCAACCCTGGAAAAAATCTATTATTGTCGGAAATATGTAGTGATTCATAGAATTCCTGGTATTTAAGGAGAGTTCCAAAGCTGCTTCGTTCTTCAATATTCATATGAAAGGTGTCAGGCAAAACCTTAAGATAAGGGTTGTTATAATCTTTGATCAGGCTTACGGCTTCCTCAACCGTATTGGCAACAGCCGACTCATAATGATTAGTCGCCTCAATTAAGATGGGTACTTTATATTTTAAGGCATCCTGACCCAATTCACCGATCGATTCCTGAAAGAGTCTTTGGGCTTTTTCCTTGTCACCGCCGACCGCTCCTTTCACAAAGCCAAAGATCACCCCAGCTTCACATTCTGCGGCATATTCTATAATCTGTCGACAAGTCTGAACAGCCTTTAACCTTACCCTGCGCTCCTCATGCGCGAGAGTTAGATTATGTTTTTTTGCTAAGCCGCCTGTAGCAAACATGGTCATTTGCAGCCCAAAATTCCCGAGATATCTTTTTAAATCGACGGGATCGGTCTGAAGATCGGTAATATTTAACTCGACACCGGAAAATCCGTACTTTTGGAGGAGCTGAAACTTTTCCACCATCGACTGAGCATAAATATTATCTACCGGTGGAAGCTGAATGGAAAGCGGAAAAATATACCTTGATTCGTTCATCCTTACGTTCATCTTTGCATCGATCCTTTCTGTTTCCCAAAAACATCTTTTGCCCAATATTAGCTACTGACCGGTACTTTTCCTGAGATTAAAAAGATGCTAAAAATCCAGTGGAGACTTCCTTTTTTCAGAAGCTATGGTAATATTAAGTTTAATTATCACTTAAATTCTTTCCAGAGCAAAAGCATCTCACCAAGAATGAACAATTATACTGAATCAGCAACAAAACTAGATAGGAAGTGTCTTTCTTGAAGATCCGCCCTTATGCGGCTGCTGCCCTCTCTTCGTTCATCTTCGGCTTTTCTTTTATGTTCACCAAAGGCGCTCTTAACTTTGTCACCCCCAATCAGTTACTGGCCTTCCGCTTTACCATAGCGGCTCTGGTGATGACCCTCTTACGGGCGCTCCGCCTTATTAAAATTGAGTTACGGGGCCGGGCAATCAAGGGCGTTCTACTCTTAGCTTTGGTCCAACCGGTTCTTTATTTTTGTTGTGAAACAACCGGGGTCAACCTGACCACTTCCTCAGAAGCCGGGCTGATGATCGCCCTGATCCCGGTCTTTGTTACGGTCCTGGCGGCCTTGACGCTCAAAGAAATACCCACCCCTCACCAACTGTTTTTTATCTTTCTGTCCGTGGCTGGGGTCGTCTTGATCGTCAGTGGCGGAGAGGGCATCGAGGGTTCCGGACATACTTTTGGCCTCCTGGCGCTCTTGGGGGCGGTCCTGGCGGCAGCGGTCTATGATATTCTTTCCCGGTGGCTCTCCACCCAATTCCGCCCGGTCGAGATCACCTTTGTCATGATGTGGTTCGGCGCCCTTTTCTTCGACGCCGCTGTTCTAATCGAACTTTGGCAGAAAGGGGAGCCTCTCCATCTCCTGGCCTTATTACAAGTGAAAGAGGTCTGGTCGGCCCTCTTATACCTAGGGATCTTCTCCTCAATTATCGCCTTCTTCTGTACAAACTACGCTCTCTCACAGATCGAGGCCTCCCGGGCGGCGGTCTTTGCCAATCTCTCCACCATCATCTCCGTCGTGGCCGGCATCACTTTCCTGGGTGAGCCTTTCTATTCGTACCATTTAGCCGGCGGTGGGCTAATTCTTTTGGGAGTCTGGGGAACCAACCGGTTCGGCCGCGGCTAAGGCGAGAACATCCAAAACTCAAATTACTCCTCTGAAAGACTCCATTTCAAGCCCTGGCCTTTATCCCTCATTTTCATTCCCCGGTCCCCTTTTCCTCTAATAAGCCGTAGTAGTAAGCAACCAGTTCCGGAAATTCCTTTAGTTCCTGCTCGCCCAGTTGGCTAAGTTGATAGATGCCACGTTCCACCCGTTCAAACCAACCATAGTAGTTATTGTATAAGATCGAAAAGGTCTTTTTGCCGGTACCCAAGGCTCTTAACTTCTTGGGCGCCAGCGGCCCGTACTTCTGCAGGCAACAGGCAATCTGAATCGCCTGCTCTTTATAAGCGGTCATCAGTTTTTTACCCGTACTTCCGCCTAAGTTATAATTGGCGTGACGCCCTTCAATCTCCATTTTTAGGCTACTTAATTGGCGCCGGCCCGCCTGCCGATTTTTTTGTCGATCAAAGGGCGCCGGAAAGATAGGAATCTCAACCCGGGGACTGACCGCCTGAAAAGAAACCGTAATTAAGCCGAGTTCTAACCGCCTCACCAGCAGGCAGAGTTCTTTCCACCTCCGGGATGACGGGCTGTCATCCGGTCGGGGAATGGCAATATAAACCTCACTGGTCAACCGTTGCCGTTTCACGGCTTGGATCAACAAATCAAGGTTTATCCTGCGTTTTAACTCCACAATGATTAATTCATCATCTTTCGAGGCGGTTAAATCGCAACCCTTTACTTCCCCGTGTACTTCATAGCCAAGCTGCGTGAAAAAGTCGTGGATGGGTTGGTATAAATCCGTCTCCAATATGTTTACCGCTGCTTTCACACCCCTTCCGCTGCAATGGTCTTGTCCGTCTTAACCTTGTTGGCACCTCGTCAGGTCAAGACGGCATCGCCATTCGTTACTCCTGTTCTTTAATCTCAACCCGTACTTTTCTGCTGAGCAACTCCTTAAACCGGTTAGCGTCGTCCACCGTACCAACCACTCCGCTCCCATAATGCATTGGGATCGCTACCTCTGCTTTCAGATCCTGGGCCGCTGTGGCGGCCTCTTCTGCCGTCATCACGTATGTTCCTGAGACCGGAAGCAAAGCTACATCGGTCTTAATGCTCTGCATTTCGGGAATCCGGTCGGTATCACCGGCAAAATAGATCCTCTGCCCGGCGGCAGTGAGCACATATCCAACCCAGTTTTTCTCCTTGGGATGAAACGTCTTGTTGGTATTATAAGCCGGGACAACTTCAATCGTAATACCCTGCACCGTGATGGTCTCACCCGGCCGGACCGCCTTGGTCTCCCCCTCCAGACCATCCACGCAGTCCGGTGGTCCAACCACTACAGTCTTAGCCCCTCTGATCTTCATAATGTCTTCCGGGGAAAAATGATCATAGTGTTCGTGGGAGACGAGGATCAGATCAGCCGTCTCCCCTTGGTTAATCTGAAAAGGATCAAGGTAAATAACCTGGTCTTGGTCGCCGATTATCTTAAAAGCGGCATGCCCCAGCCAGTGAATCCGCGATAAAACCTTTTCCATCCTTAACACCTCCGCTTTGCTCCGCATGGTTTTTTTATATTGTACCATAATATACCTTACCCTACCTCCCTCCGGCTCTCCCTGTTAACCTACCCAGCTCGTCGGCGGTCCTCCGGAGAAAACAATGCGCAGAAGAATGATAGCAAAGGGATGTTTCCGCCGTTTGCTCCTTTATTTTAATTTCCGGCAGCAGATTACCCGATGTCCATGACTACTGGGATCATCAAGCTCATTAAAGAGCACCCGGCAGTTATTCTCCGCGAGAAGCTGTAAGTAATGCTCAACCGATAATGAACTATAGTAAAACTCGACCCCGTGCATCGTTGAGCGTAATTCACCAGCTCCGCCGCCAGCGGTGAATAAAAAAACACCATCCTTCGCTAGCCAAGCAGTTATTTTCCTGATCGTACTGGCCTGTTTGTCCAGGGGAAGATGGAAAAGGGAATCCCAGGCCAAAATGGCATCAAATTGCCGCTCGATTTCACAGCGGCTGACATCCGCTCGTAGAAAGAGGGCACCGGGTACATTTTTACGAGCTTTATTAATCATTTCCCTTGAAATATCTAAACCATACACCTTCGCACCGGAAGCAACCAACTGTTTGGTATGGGGTAGTCCAGGGCCGCAGCCCAATTCGAGGATCGTCTGTCGACGTACATATCTCCCCTTGGCCGGCAACAACGACAGAAAGCGTTCGATATATTGTGTACCATAGGTCTGTGTTCTGGTTTTTTCATAGTAATCAGCGATTTGGTCATACCGCTGCCCGATTTCTTCTGGTGAGAGACGCAACGTCAATGCTAAAACCCCCGTCCGATAATATCTTTTTCCCCTCTAGAGCCGGAGTAAGCGTTGGGCGTTTCCCCCTAGAATCAGCTGTTTTTCTTCCTCCATTAGCCGTAGAGATTTTAGCTTCGCGATCTCTGCTTGTGGGTCACTCCAGGGTGCATCACTCCCAAACAAGATCTTCTCCACCCCGTGGTCCCGGATCATTTTTCCCATCCGCTCGACACCAAGTTCTCCAAAAGAATAGGCCGTATCAAAATAAAGCTCCGTGCCGACCAGATCTTCCTCGACCGCTTCCCAACACCGAAATCCTCCCATATGGGCGGCAATGATGGTTGCTCCCGGAAACATGGTAAGTAACCTCTTTAACTGCCGGGGATGACCGAGGCTGCTGTCGGGATACCACAGGTCGACACCAGTATGGAACAAGGCCATTAATCCAGCTGTAAAGATCGCTTCATAAAGTGGAAACATCTTCGGGTCTTCGATATAAAAATCTTGATAGTTCGGATGAAATTTCACCCCTTTTATTCCTGCTTCCACCAACCATTTAAGCTCATCCCGCCACTGTGGATAATCAGGATGAAGTGTACCAAAACTAATGACCCGCTCTTCCTGCGCACTAACAGCCCACCGGTTCACTCCTACCGTTTGCTCAGGTTTGGTCGCAATCGGTTGCAAAACTGCCAGGTCAATTCCGGCTCTATCCATTACGGTCCTTAACTGATTGACCGTACCATCAAAATAAGGCGCCGTACCGGCACGCTGCGCTAAAATGGATAACGCCCGCGGAGCCAATTCCCCCGGAAAACAATGGACGTGAAGGTCAATAATCATCATCTACACCCCATTTTAGTTTAGACTTACCAATCCCTGCTTTTCCCCTGCTTAGCCAGCCACCATGATGAATAATTCGTTTTAACTTCTACAATTTTGCCCGTTTTTCCTCTTCGTTCTCCAGCTAACGGCCTTTTAACGTAAGAGACTTCCCCTCTTCAGCCACCGGCCATTACTCCCGAGCCGCACAAGTCAAAGCGTAAAAAAATTTAGGCATGACACACATAAAAAAAGGAATGGCCAAATAGGCAATTCCTGAATTAAAGTTAACTTTAACCACACAATTCAAATCGCTTTAGGTCAATCGACAATACCTTTAAAGCACTTGCTGTAAGACTTGGAGTAACTCATCGATCTTGTAAGGCTTACTTACTACCCCTGAAAAACCATACTTTTTATACTCCGCCATAATTGGATCATCCGCATAGCCGCTGGAGACGATGGCTTTGATCTCCGGATCAATCCTCCGCAGATGGTCTATGACTTCAAGACCTCCCATCCCGCCGGGGATTGTTAAATCCAAAACCACCACGTCAAAAGGCCTTCCCTCCTGGCAGGCACGGGTAAAGGTATCAATCGTTTCTTGACCGTCACCAGCCAATACGATCTCATAACCATAACTTTGGAGCAATGAACCAACCGCAGTACGGATGTTGAACTCATCATCCATCAAGAGGATTCTCCCATCCACCCGGGCCGTAGCTCTCTCGCGTACCGTTTCCACCGTTGGGATTGCTGAGGTGGTTGCCGGTAAATAAAGCATAAAGCTGGAACCCTTGCCGACTTGTGATTCTACCTCAATTTCACCATCGTGTTGATGAATGATGGAAATAGCCGTAGCCAGCCCAAGGCCGTTGCCCGTTTCTTTCGTAGTAAAAAAGGGATCAAAAATTTTATCAATTATCTCGCTACTGATGCCGATACCCTGATCCTTAATGGTTAGTTTTACATATTTACCAGGCTTTAACCTGTTGCCCGGGGAGATTTCTACATTTTCCGCGATAATTTCGATAATTCCCCCGTTCGGCATGGCTTGCTTGGCATTGATAACCAGATTATGGATTACCTGACTGATCTGTCCTTCATCAATCGGAACCGCCCATAATTGTTCTGCGATCTGATAATGTGCTTTAATCTTAGACCCGCTCAGCACGAACTCTGTCGTATCCTTGATTAAGCCAATCAGAGTGGCATTTTTTTTGATCGGCGCTCCTCCCTTGGCAAAGGTCAATAATTGCTTCGTCAACCCGGTGGCTTTATGAGCAATCTCAACAATTTCACGCAAGGACGGTCTGATATCCTCATTACGGTCGAAATAAAAAGCCGCCAATTGGATATTAGAAATAATTGCCGCCAAGATGTTATTGAAATCGTGAGCAATACCCGCCGCTAAAACCCCTAGTGATTCCAGCTTCTCTGTTTTGAGGAGCTCCCGCTCCGCCTGGCGCTGCTCCGAGATGTCTAAAATAATAGTTACTGTCCCAATCCGTTTACCGTTTTGTAGTTTAATTGGGGAGCTTTCAACAAAAACCGGTATTTCCCGCAAATCCGTGTTCACCAAGACCGTATTGCTATAACTTACACCAGGTTCGAGCTGGGTAATCGGTTCACTGGTTCGATCATTTAAGAGATAAAGTATTTTCCGGATAGGTTTTCCCAACGCCTCTGCTTCAGAATAACCGGTAAGTTTTTCTGCAGCATCATTGAAGAAAATCACCCGTCCCACATTATCAGTCGCAATCACTCCTTCAGCCAAGGAATTTAAGGTAACCCGGAGCAATTCCCGTTCCGAAGCCAAGTTTTCCTCTTCCATCCGTTTGCGTTCGGTGATATCAACATTTATCCCCATCACCTTAACCGTACGTTCATTCTCCTTACAAACAAAACCCTTAGACAGCAACCAAAATTCCTGATTATCCTGGGTAATCCGATATTCAACCTCAAAATTCTGACCGTCCACCATCGCCTGCTCCAGTACCTGTCGGACCAACTTCCGGTCTTCGGGATGAATTCTCTGTAGGTACTCGGCCCAAGACTGTGTCCGATACACTCCCTGCCCATTGGTAATTAGCCAGGTTAAAACATCGGTCCCCGCTTCCCAACTCCAACTCTGAATACCGGCTGTTGAGAGCGCCAAGTGTAATTGTTTTTCACTCTGTCGCAGCTCCTCAACGAGCAAAATGTTCTCATAAGCAAGCACTACCTGCTTGCTCAGGGCCATAACCATTTCTTCTTCCTCATCCGTAAAAGCTAAACCGGTTAGCTCATTAATGAGGCATAGCCAGCCGTAGGTGCGACTGGGCGAAGCCAATGGCACAACCATCCAGGATCTAAACCTTTCCGTTCCTTGCACATTTACAGTTGCGGTCTGGCTAGTTACTTGTCGCCACCGTAAAGGTACACCTTTCTCCATCACTTGCCGGATCGCATTCGCCGGCGGCAGCAGCTCTGCTGTACAGAAGAGAGAAGGATCGCTTCCCTGTTCTCCCCGGTAATAATAGGTTTTTCCCTTTTCATCTTGAAGCGCCAAAAGCGAGTTGGTGCAATTTAGGATCTCACAGACCGCGCGGCAGAAAGTACTAAGTAAATGAACCGGGTTTCGAACTCTAACCATACTCAAACTAAGCTCCATTAACATCGCCAGCTTTAGCCCGGCATCATGAAAATATTTGGAGGGGCTGGGATTGAGCGGGCGCTCGGTGGTCAATGGAGTATCGGTCTTTTGGGATGAAACCCCAAGTACTTTCCCGACCGTCTTTATAATGTAGGAGGGGTCCGAAGGTTTGGGGATCAACCGGTAGTTACCGGTGAGCTCGTCGAGGTGAATAACTTCAGGTAAACGGTAGAGGGCTGTATAGAAGATCACCGGGATTTTGGCCAACTCTGTTTCCGCTCTTAATCGTCGAAAAAATTCTATCCCGTCCATCCCCGGCATAACAATATCACAGATAATCAAATCCGGTTGTTCTTTTTGGGCTATACTTAACGCCACCAAGCCGTCACCCGCTTCAAAAAGGTGGTGACCCATCGACTCTAGTAAAGTAACAAGCATTTGCCGGCTCAAGGCATGGTCTTCAACAATTAAAATCTTCGCCATTTTGCCATGCCCCCTTTCTCAGGTAACGCTCCCGGCCTCCGCAGGGTTTGGCTTGTTCTCGAAACAATACTCAATCAGTTGGAACGATTGCCCAGGAATAATCGGCTTACCAATATAACCGCTATAACCGCCAAAACCTGCTGCCAGAGGCTTTTCCCGTCCAGCCGCTGCGTCCTCGTTTTCTCCGATGCAGGCGGTAAAGACCATATCTGTAAAATCCTTTAACAAATCAGTTATGATTTCTGAATTACTCTGGTCATCCTCATTCACCATAATCCGTTTTCTCAAGCTATCATCCCCCTTTTCATAAATTTGGAGTTCCTCGAGGACCGGCGGTGAAGTTCTTCTCCCACCATCCAAGTTTTACTGGCGACATAACCGCCAAATAACCAGGCTGGTTTACTGCCAGGTAAATACCTCCCGATGTATCCCGTTGTAATGATCTGCATTAGCTTGGGAGTTTCCGCAGCAACATCCATAAAAACCATTGAATTTCGACAAAAAAACGGTTCGTAGGAGTCGTTATTCAAAGACTGAAACTTTACGAACCGCGTTTTTAATAAAACGAACAACCATGAGCTTACTCTCCAAATTAAATTATATTGTCAGATTACTGTCAATTTGTAATTGTTTATTCTGTTACTTCTGCAAATAACAAAAAAATCCCTTCTCTTTCCGTAATTATATCTCACTTTCTTATGTTTAATTTTTTTAATATTGGCATCTTATGGGTATAAGCTCCGGCAGCGATTCTGTCTTGGCCTGATTATCATCCACTTCGCTCCCCTAGTGGTAACTACATTCGGCAACAACTAGCTTATGGTCTGGACGGTATGAAAAAGTCCAATTTGGAGAAGATTAGGAGAAGATATTGAGGAGGGAATAAAATGAGTGAACTGATTAACAATCGTGAGTATCGCCAGCAGGTTTTAAAAGAGATCATCAGCCAACTTCATCAGGGGAAAAGTGTCGATGAAGTAAAGGACAAGTTTGAGGAGGTGTTTCAGAGCGTTTCCGCCGCCGAAATTGCAGAGATGGAGCAAGCCCTGGTCCAGGAAGGGTTACCGATCGAAGAGATTCAACGCTTATGTGATGTACATGCCTCCGTCTTTAAAGGGTCAATTGAAGAGATCCACCAACCGCCAGCAGCTGCTGACCAGCCCGGACACCCGGTTCATACCTTCAAACTAGAAAATCGAGCACTGGAAGAGTTAATCAACAAAGAGATCAAACCGCATTTGACTGCTTTTCTTGAAAACGACAGTCCGGAAGCGGTTAAACAGCTAGCGGACCAGCTTGACCAGCTATCGCAGATCGAGAAGCACTATACCCGTAAAGAAAACTTACTCTTTCCCTTCCTCGAAAAGTACGGAATTACCACTCCCACCCAAGTAATGTGGGGGGTTGATGATGAGGTTAGAACGGCCATTAATGAAGCACAAAAGGTGCTTGCCAACTACGAGGGCCCTCCCGAACAGGTAAAAGAGAAAATTAAGGCTGCCGTAACACGAGTAAACGAGATGATTTTTAAAGAAGAAAATATTCTTTTCCCGATGGCCCTCGAAACTTTAACCGAAGACGAATGGTTAAAAATTGCGGAAGAAAGCGCAGAAATCGGCTTCTGCCTTATTCAGCCACCAGGGGTTTGGAAACCACGGAATATTAATGTAGAAGCTAAGGTCCAAGCCGAAGGGGAAAAACCGGCCGACGGATACCTTCGCTTTCCCACCGGGATCCTTTCCCCTGATGAAATCCACCAGATCTTTAATACACTACCCGTTGACCTTACTTTCGTCGACCGCGATGGCCTCGTCAAGTATTTCTCGGGCAAAGACCGGATCTTTCCCCGTACCAAAGCCGTGATTGGAAGGGACGTCAAAAACTGCCATCCACCGGCCAGTGTCGACGTTGTCGAGAAAATTGTAGAGGATCTACAGTCCGGGCGTAAAGACCACGAAGCCTTCTGGATTCGCATGGGACCTCGCTATGTTTATATCCGTTATTTCGCTGTCCGCAACGAACAGGGCGAGTATTTAGGAACTTTGGAAGTAACCCAGGATATACAGCCCCTCCAGGAAATCTCTGGTGAAAAAAGACTTTTGGAAGAAGAGTCGAAGTAAGCAAGGACAAAGCTTTTATTCCCTCTTGACCTGGCTCTTAAGATCAGGTACGATTAACTTTAATAGTGATTTTATTGGGAAATTACCTGTAAGACTTAGCATTCATTACAGATCAGTACAGGATGTACCGTAAAATCGAGCAGAGCATAGTTCGAGAGGAGTAAGTAAAGATGAGTTTACCTGATGAGCAAGGCTATTTTGGGGAATATGGCGGACGCTTTGTCCCTGCAAATTTAAGCAAGGTTTTGGATGAGGTCAAGGAAGCATTTTACCGGTACAAAGATGATCCGGAATTCCAAAAGGAGTTAGCCCATTACTTAAGGGATTATGTAGGGCGGCCAACTCCGCTTTATTATGCTGAACGGCTCACTAAAGAGATGGGTGGGGCCAGAATTTATTTAAAACGTGAAGATTTAAATCATACCGGCGCCCACAAAATCAACAATACCTTGGGCCAAGTGTTACTGGCCAAACGTTTAGGCAAGAAACGGATTATTGCCGAAACCGGCGCTGGCCAACATGGGGTAGCCACCGCCACCGCCTGCGCTTTGTTTGGAATGGAATGTATCATCTACATGGGAGAAGAAGACACCCGCCGGCAGGCTTTAAATGTCTTTCGTATGGAGCTCTTAGGGGCGAAAGTTGTTCCGATCACCACCGGGACTCGCACCATGAAAGAAGCGATTGACGAGGCTCTCCGTGATCTGGTTAGTAATTATCACAATACATATTACATGATTGGCTCGGCCGTCGGACCTGATCCTTACCCGGAAATGGTCAAACATTTTCAATCTGTCATCGGCGTCGAAGCCCGACAACAGATCCTAGAAAGCGAGGGGCAACTCCCCGATTATTTGGTGGCATGTGTGGGTGGCGGAAGTAATGCCATTGGTCTTTTTGCTCCTTTTTATCACGACCAAACTGTTCAAATGGTCGGAGTAGAACCGGCAGGGAAAGGGCTGGACACCCCAGATCATGCGGCCACCATCTGCAAAGGCACGCCCGGTGTTATCCATGGGTTCAAATGTTATCTTCTCCAAGACGAGCAAGGTGAACCTCTGCCCGTTTACTCTATTGCTGCCGGACTAGATTATCCCGGGGTCGGACCGGAACACTCTTATTACCATGACACAGGTCGTGCTCGGTATGTTACCGTCACCGACCAAGAAGCGGTGGCGGCCTTCATAAAATTATCCAAGGTGGAAGGGATCATACCGGCGGTAGAAAGTTCCCATGCGGTGGCTTACGCATTAAAACTGGCGGCTACCCTTACTCCAGAACAAACCATCATCATCTGCCTCTCCGGACGCGGAGATAAGGATGTAACCGAGATCGTCAAGATCCTACGGGGATAATTGATACCAGGCGTTCCTTTTTTTAACACTTTAAGCCTTTACTATATGTTCAATTTCAAGTACAATTACTTATGTATATTAATTCTAAAGGGGCGATTATTTATGAAACGGTCTTTTGCCTACGGTTTACTGTTGATGGCTGTAATGATGTTGGTCTTTTCGGGTTGTATCGGCTCATCAAAAGATAATTCTTGGGAGAAAGTCAAAAACAAGGGCGAATTCGTCCTCGGACTAGACGACAGCTTTCCTCCCATGGGTTTTCGCGATGAAAATGGCCAGATCGTCGGTTTCGACGTTGACTTAGCCCGCGAAGTCTGCTCTCGTCTCGGAGTTTCGCTTAGACTTCAACCCATCAACTGGGATGCGAAAGAGCAAGAGCTTAATACCGGAAATATCGATTGTATCTGGAATGGCTTAACGATCACTCCTGAGCGCGAAAAGACCCTACTCTTTACCAAACCTTACATGAACAACCGCCAGGTATTAGTGGTGCGGGCCGATTCCAGTTACACCTCTCCCTCTGATTTTGCCGGGAAAAAACTTGGGATCCAAGCCGGTTCCAGTGCGCATGATGCTTTAAACAGCGCACCTGAGTTCAAGGCCAACCTGGCGGCGGTGATTGAGTTCGATGAAAATATGACCGCACTCATGGATCTGGAACTGGGCGGACTGGATGTTGTGCTGATGGATGAGATCGTAGCCCGTTTTTATATCCAACAAAAAAGCAAAAACTATTCCGTGCTCGATGAAGCTTTGGCCACCGAGGAATACGGAATTGGCTTCCGCAAAAATGACCAGGAACTAAGGGATAAAATTCAGGAAACCTTAGAAGCAATGCACAATGACGGTACACTCGCCGAGATCTCCTCTCGTTGGTTCGGGCGGGACATCACTGTACTTGGCCAATAAAGTGCAGACCGGCGTTCTCTACAGAAATAATACTTTAGATTTTAGATCATAGCCGGGTGAAATAAGGTCACTGTTACTGGATGGTCTTCACTAAACTGACGTTACCAAAAAGGGTTGTGAGTTCTTGCAAAATCTCATGGCCCTTTTTCACTGATCAAACTAAATATAAAGAATTATCTGCCAATCACCTTACTAACGGAACAATATCGAAAAAGGGGTTTTAATTATGATTTCTTTCGGGGACAGTGCCAACTTTTTAAGGTTGTTCGGGCTCCTCGGCAACGGAGCGCTTACCACTTTGCGAATTTTCTACCTCACTCTGCTTTTCTCGCTTCCCTTGGGCTTAATAATTGCTCTAGGACGAATGTCACACCTAAAGTGGATTAGTTCCCCTTTGAAGTTCTTCATTCTGATTATGCGCGGGACCCCTTTAATCTTACAACTGATTTTCTTCTACTTTGCTCCTTTTTATATGCTTCCTGAAGGCCTTAGATTCAGTTTGCCTCGGTTTACGGCGGCCATCATCGCTTTTTCACTTAATTACGCCGCCTATTTTGCTGAAATTTATCGTGGTGGGATCGAATCAATCCCGCGCGGGCAATATGAGGCCGCTGCCGTCTTAGGTTTCACCAAGGGGCAGACTTTTTTCCGGATCATCCTTCCTCAGGTCATCAAGCGGATTCTCCCTCCGATTAGTAATGAGGTTATCACCTTGGTTAAAGACACCGCGCTGGTTCAGGTCCTCGGTATATCCGAGCTGTTTCGGGTCGCCAAAAACGAGTCCTCACGGATTTTTTCGACGACGCCACTCTTTGTCGCCGGTCTATTTTACCTCATAATGAACTGGGTAGTGACGAAGGTCTTTGAAAAATCCGAGAAAAAACTGAGTTATTATCAATAGGAGGGTAGAATCATGCCAATCTTACAAGTAAAAAATCTCGTCAAGAATTTTGATGGTCTGGAGGCAGTCAACGACGTCTCCTTTACGATTACGCGCGGCGAAGTACTGGCCGTAATTGGACCTTCCGGCTCGGGTAAAAGCACCCTCTTACGCTGCCTCACCCTGTTGGAAAAGATCGATCAGGGCACCGTGATCTTTGCCGGTAAAACAATGGTCGAGACTTCTTCCAAAGGCCTGGTCCAATACGCTCCAGAGGAACAACTAAGAAAGATCCGGCCACGCTTGGGAATGGTCTTTCAGAGTTTCAATTTATTCCCTCACTTTTCCGTTCTGCAAAATATCACTGAGGCTCCGGTCCGGGTAGGCGGCCTAACGGAAGCCGCTGCGCAAGAGATCGCCTTTGAGTTGTTGGCGAAGATTGGTTTAAGTGATAAAGCCAATGCATATCCTTACCAACTCTCTGGCGGCCAAAGCCAACGGGTAGCTATTGCCCGGGCGCTTGCGATGAAACCGGATATTCTCTTTTTTGATGAGCCTACTTCGGCATTAGACCCAGAATTAACCGGCGAAGTCTTGAAAGTGATCCGTACCTTGGCCGAAGAAAAGATGACCATGATGGTTGTTACCCATGAGATGAGTTTCGCCTATGAGGTCGCCGATCGTGTTCTGTTTATGGACAAAGGCCAGATTATCGAGGAAGGCATCCCCGAGCAGATTTTCCGGCAGCCGACCAATGAAAGAACCAAAGCTTTTCTGAAAAACTTTAATTATGGTTCCAGATTTTAAGCTTCCAAAAGTGGATTGGCGGAACTTGAAAAGCGATTAAAAACCAAGCGTCCTGCTTTCCGTAACTACATGCATAGAAATACTTTAACAATCTCATACTATATAAAGCTATCCCGGAAAGAAAATAATAAAGAGTGTATCATGAAGATGAAGTTGGAAACGGAAAACGAATTTGTTCGAGGTACTGTCTCCGGGGCAATCAGCGCCACGGCGATTTGTTTGTTTTCGGAACTTTTTGAGGCGATTGGCCTCGCCAAACACTGTTGGCTTTATTTGGCTGGGCAACCGATTATGAATTTTAACCATGGTTTTTTGCCGACTGTCTTCGCTATCCTTTTACACCTCGGGATAGGTTCCTTTTGGGGTGTGATTTCCGCCTTTCTGTTTTCCAAGGTTTTTACCGACCGGTATTATCTACTTAAAGGGATAGTGATTGGGTTTGCCATCTTTTTTCTACACTTTGGGCTGTTGAATCAGACTTTCCATTACCGTCCGGCCTTACGGGCGGACTTATTAACCCTCTTTATTTTCTTCCTCAGTTATTTGCTTTATGGCGGCTTAACCGCCTTTCTCCTTCGCAAACTACCTCTTGACGATCCTTCCTAGGATTTCCAAGGCGAAATTTATTTCCCCTGTGAATGATTGATTGCTCCTTGGATCTCCGCTGGCAAGGGGCTGACAAACTTTTCGGCATCTAGGCGGCTACCGCCCACAACACCAAAATGTTAAAAATGTTACTTTAGAATCAGCGGTGACCAACTCTATAGCATCTTTTTGCTATGGTTTGGTCACAGCCACCATTCGCCGTCGGTTGAAGCTGAAAAGTGAGAGCCGAGAATAGGAGACGTCGCTTTCTACCTAATTCCCAGCTTAAATTCGAACAAAAAAAGAGGCCAACTCCACAATACAAGGAGTCAGGCCTCAATGTGATTTCTGCGCATATATTCCTTATTCCTTATCTCTACTCGCTGCCTTTTTCTTCGTCTGCCAGGCGTGGAGCGCCAGGGCAACGGCAATGACACCATAGGCGAGGAAACTGCGGAAGTACTCACCAACTTGGGGAATACCCAAGATCCGTTGGCCGGCAAGGGGCGAGACCACAAACAGAGTATGGAAGAGCAATACACCGATCAGGGCGTTCCAGATCGTAGCCTTAGAGATCGAAGCACCACCGATTAAAATGGCCGCAATCGAAAACATTCCAACCTGTTCGTGACTGTTATAGGTGTTAAAGGTACCGATGTTTTGGAGATAAATCAGCTGGCCCCAAGCTCCCAAGACCGTCGAGATCATGATCGCGATCAGCCGGATGCGGTCGACGTTAATTCCGGAAACAGCGGCAATATGCATATCCTGGCCGACGGCACGCATTTGTTGCCCCAACTTCGTCTTAGTAAAGTAAGCAGTAAAGAGGCACAAGAGGCCAATGGCCAGAAAAGTTGCCCAGGGTATCTTGAAAGGTCCCAATCTTAATGAGCTGAGCAGGGCGTTATCCAATGCCTTGTTGACCGCTATTAAGTCCATTGTATTACGGAGCCCAATCCCGGAGGAAAGCATCATCTTAGGATTCGACATCGGAATCAGGGTACCGACTAAGACCAAAAAGATCAGTTGATAAACACCGTTCGCGAAGAAACCTAATATATACCCGGTTACCATCTCCCGTCCTTTGGCTCGGTTCAGAACCAACCCAGTTAAATAACCTGCGATTAGCGAAAACGGAACCGAAATGAGAGCAGCCAGGAAAAATCCGGGCAATCCCCCGATTTCCAGATGGGTGATGATAATCAGAGCAGCCTGACCGGACATGGCGCCGATCACAATCCCAAAGTTCAACCCCAACCCGGCGATCACCGGGATAATCAACGATAAAACAAGAAAAGAGTTCCTCGCCAGGCGGGTAATGATCTCATTCACTAAAAAGCGAGGATTCAGACCAGCGGCAATGATCCCCAGCAAACAGAGTGCTGTAAAGAAGAGTGGAACTGACAACTCGCCCAGGATCAGTTCGAGGTTCTTTCCCTCTTTTAATTTTACTGTTTTTTCCGATAAGGTTTGTGGTGCAATTTTTGGTTCGTTCATTTTTTTACCCCCTCTCGTTCCTCGTTAAAGCATAGAGGATCATGCCATTACTGATAATCATCCGGGCGATTTCACTAATATCAGTCCCCTGTAGCACGGTTTGTGTGACCGGTAAGGCAATGGTCAATAGCGTTTGGAAAAGAACGGCACCGATGATAATATGACCGACTGTTGCTTTCTTTAAGGTCGCCCCGCCAATCAAGGCAGCAGCCACGGCCGGGAAGGCCATATAAAGAGGCGCCGTATATAACTGGAGAAACCCATAACTTTGAGCGTAAACCACCGCCCCGAGCGCTGCCAGGGCATTCGACATCATAACACTGATATACCGCATGCGACGGACGTTAATCCCGGAAGACATGGCATACATCGGATTGGCACCGGTCGCGACCATGGCCATGCCAGTACGGGTGCGGAAAAACAGATGAGCTAGCCAACAGAAGAAACCAAAAAACAACAATAAACCGGTCGGAATATTCACTCCGAAAAGTTTAAATGCAAGGAAATTATTGAGAATTTTACTATAATGCTCATACAAAGTAAGGGTGACCCGCAACCCCTTTCCGCCGATAGCCCAGACCATGGAGGGATTTTTAAAGGGAGCCGTCAACCAGAAGATGCACATGCCAGCCACTACCGCAAAACCAACATAAGTCCCGACCATCATCTCCTGACCACGGACCCTTTCCAGTAAGGCAGCATATAAATAGCCTGTCAGGAGGGCCAGGGGCAGGGCGCAGAGCATAGCGGTAAAAAGTCCGGTGAAACCGGTTAAATCATACTCCATACTGATCACACCGCCGACTAAGCCACAGACAAAGCCGACCGGCAGACCGAAGTTGAGGCCCACTCCCGTAACCAAAGTGGGAAGCATCGCTAAGACTAAAAGGCCGTTCATTCCGATCCGATCCAGGGAAGCGCTCAGGAGAATGGTCAGATCCATTTTCATAATAAAAGCTAGAATAAATAGGCCTAAAAGAAAAAGACAGATAATTAAACGAGGCAAGCCGAATTTTTCATAAAAGTTTCTGAGATGGCTGGGGCTGCAAATGCTTTTAACTTTGGACATGTTCAATTCCATCTCAACCAACCTCCTTTACCGGCTGCTTACCGGAGATCATTAAGCCAAAGTCCAGATCGGAGGCATCCGGTTTCAGTATTCCGGCAACCTTCCCTCTATAAACTAAGGCGATACGATCGCAGATTCTTCTTAATTCATTTAGTTCGCTGGATGTCATAATAATTGTCATGCCATATTCCCGGTTAAAATGCACCAAAAGGTCAAGCACCAGTTGTTTGGCACCAATATCGATCCCCCGTGTCGGTTCAGAGACCCAAAGGATCTCGGGCTCCAAGGAGAAGGCGCGGGCCAAACAGACCTTCTGTTGGTTACCGCCGGAAAGTCGTCGAACCGGTTGATTCGGGCCGGTACAACGGATATCTAAATCTTTAATTATTTTCAAAGCATACTCGCGCACGGCTTTTTGGTCAAGAAGATGAACCCCAGGGAGAATGGTTCTCCGTAAGAACTTGTTCTGTGCTTCAATACTGGTTAAAACAATATTCACCGCAATTGACTCGTCCAATAATAAACCAACACCCCGCCGGTCTTCGGAGACAAAGGCCATTTTTGCATCCAAGGCGGCTTTTGGGTCATTGAGTTTAAGCGCTTCTCCGTCCTTAATTACCTCTCCAGTAGCCGGGTATAAACCCATCACCCCATTGGCAATCCCGACCTTACCTTGACCGGCTAATCCGCCGATCCCTAAAATCTCGCCCCGGCGTACTTTAAGGTCTAAACCGCGGACCCGTTCACCCGGCATCTCAACGGTCAGATCTTTCAACTCAAGGATAATATCATCGTCATCGGGCTCAACTGAGCGGGACGGCAGTTGACCGCGTTCCACTTTACGGCCGACCATCAACTCGGCGATCTCTTCCACACTGGTTTCCTCCCGAGTTAGGGTCTTGACCAATTCCCCATCCCGGAGAATGCTGATGGTATCACTACAAGCCATCACTTCATCCAAGCGGTGGGTGATAAAGAGAATTGAAATTCCCTGTTCCGCCAGGCGTTTCATTGCCGTAATCAGGTGGTTGGCTTCACTCTCAGCCAAAACCGCAGTCGGCTCGTCAAACACAATTACGCGGGCGCGCTTTTTATCGATTTCCCGGGCAATCTCTACAAATTGCATATAACCAACCGGCAGGCGGGAAACATAAGCATTTTCATCAATCTCTAACCCCAGTTTCTCCAATGCCCGGATGCTATCTTGTCGCATCGCAGCGTAATCCAGAGTCTCCATATTAGAGCCGAGGATCTTACTGACCAGGTTGGGTTTGGTCGGTTCGCGGTTAAGTTTGATATTTTCCATTACTGTAAAACCCGGAATTAGCATAAACTCCTGGTGAACCATCCCGATGCCCAACTCCATCGCCTGACGTGGGGAGTTGATCTTGACGACTTGGCCATCCATAATAATATCGCCCTCAAAACCCCCTGTATCATGAATAACGGGCATCCCGAAGATCAAATTCATCAGAGTGGATTTTCCAGCGCCGTTTTCTCCGACGATAGCATGAATCTCTCCTGGCTTTACAGAAAGATTGATCCCTTTCAAGACAGTATTGCCAAAGTAACTTTTGGTAATGTTCTTGAGTTCGAGAACTGAAAATTCAGGCAACTTTCAAAACCCCTCTCGGTAAGAATTATGGCGCCACTAATGGGCGCCATAAGGGAGAAAAGGCGGGCGCGTTCGCCCCGCCTTTCCCTCTCCTTTGGTCAAGTTAAAAAAGTAATTTTTATTCCCCAAAAATATGAGAATCCACGATGTACATATAGAAGTTACCTTCGTCGCTGAGACGAGCCATCTTGATTTCAGTTTCAGCAACTTCACTGATCACTTCAGAGACAGCATCTATATCGTTAAGATCTAATTTGCCTTCCAAGGCTAATTTCGCAACTTCAACGCCGCCAATGGAGTGGAGGAAACCAGTAGCAACCGGCCAGGTCGCAAAACGGCCCGCGCGTCCGGCTTCAACAATCTTATCATCGATGGCTTCCATAATCGCAGGGAAATTACCTTTAATCTCATCGGTAATTTCAAGCGCCAAAGCACCTGGGTAACCATGGGTTGGGCTCGGGCAGCATTGTTCTGGGAAAATAGCACCGGTCTGCAGAGCAGCGGCAATTAATGGCTCCTGCATCGCACAGTTGGTGGAGAAGAGAGCAATATCCTTGCCATATTTGGCAACCTGACGGGGCACGTCTTCTAAAATAAACTGCTGGGAAGCAGGAATTCCACCTTCACCCATTGGATCGGGTGCATTGACATCCACAAACTCCATCCCTAACTCTTCGCATTCAGCGCGCATCAGGTCACGCCGTTCAGCCAATTGAGCATAGGACATATGCCGCGGGAAAGAGTAATGAAGCAGCGCGGTGGCGCCCATTTTTTTCGCCAGTTGCGGGATTGTTTTACCCCGTTCCGGCTGATTCGGGATGAGGGTTACCTCAACCTCCCGCTCAAGCAAGGGCGGATCTTCGTGCGGTAGACCGGCGATAAAGATCATCTCCGGGCGGGTTTCACGAACCCGGCGGACAGCAGCAATGGTCCCGGGAACAGCTTGGTTGACGATAATGGCTTTCACTTCCGGATCAGCAGCCAAACCGGTAATTTGAGCAATGTAAGTCTCCTGTTCCTGCATGAAATTGTCCGGATACGTAACATGTTTAATGAGGTCAGGATATTTAGCGATGGCTGCTTCTGCTCCCCGGTACTCGTCTTCGTTCTGAGATACGGTACCGGTGACGATGCCGATTTTAAATCCGGTGGCATCGGTTGCGACCTCAGGAACGGAAGTTCTGGTAAAATAAACAGCGGCAAGGGCCACTACCACAACAACCGCAAGGATCAGAATGAGAACCTTCTTGGACACAATACTTACCTCCTTATAATTTACCTGTACATTCCAGAACATCTGCGTTCTGTGTATACAGAATAATTATTCTCCATGAAAAATCATTCTCCTGCTACTTTCAGGGTAATAAAGCACTTGATAAATTATGCCATCAACCAGCACCTTTATAATTCACATTATATCATAGTAAAGCAAAGATGGCTTGTTTTTTTAAAAAAACACCTCTTGTTTCATCTTGCCCGATGAAACAAGAGGTGCCTGGAAAGTTAAATGATAACAGCACAGGGATTACTCCCTTGCTTCCGTATAAATCAAAATCGCATCGCGCAGAAAAGCCGCCGCTCCGGGTTGATAAGGACCGCGGTAGCGTCATCAAAGCCCATTTCAAGTATTTGCATGGCCTTGGGTGCTTTTTTCTCAAATGTCTCCAAGGTTTGATTCAATAACAACCGGGCAGTACCGATATCAGGCGCATCCAGAATAGCTCGCAGATGCGGATA
>JAAYGU010000051.1 GCA_012727535.1 Bacillota bacterium
GACGAGGACCTGATGAGGGGTAGTGGCTGCCAGTCTACTGAGTTCCAATGAATCGCCAACAAAATCCGCTATGTCTTGGATTTCATCATTTTGGTAGGTGTGGGCCTAAATTAGAGCGTTGGCCTTCTCTTTCAACTCTTGGATTTCTTGCATTAAATCAATTAAGGACATGTTTTACCACCTCTTCTCAGGATTAATTTAATTGTACCGTTATTTTGAGGTTTGTCAATTCTATCGTAACCACCGCAAAACAGCTTAACACTAACTTTACTTTGTTTAATAAATGGGCCCTCTTCACATCTTCTGTCTTCTGCAGTAAAATAAGGTTGAAAGAAGGGGATGTTAATGACCGACAAGTTAATCTTAAAAAACATGATCTTCTATGGGTACCATGGCGTTTATGCGGCGGAAAAAGAATTAGGGCAAAGAATTGAGGTTGATGTGGAAATGGTGCTTCCACTCCTTTCCGCCGGTGCTAATGATGATCTGGAGACTTCCATTAACTATGTTGAAGTGTACACTTTAATCAAGGAGCTCGTAGAGGAGAAGGATTATAACTTAATTGAAGCGCTTGCCCATGCGATAGCCGAGACGCTTTTGTCCGCTTATTCCCTTGAGGCAATAACCGTCCGGGTGAGAAAACCAAACCCACCGGTCGGCGGAGTAATGGATTATTTTGCAGTCGAGATTAACCGCCGGCCACGCTCCGGGCGGCCCTTATATACCGAAGACGATCCCTCTGGGATGGGTTAATATATTGGTTGTTGGAACCTTTTTAGGGGAACCCAAGGACCGAACATATGCTCAAGAACCAAAGACTACAAGCCCAAGAGGGCTTTTTTTTATCCAAAAATAAGGCACTTTTTTGCGGGAGAATTATTGTCTGGAAAGCGGGGAAGAATAAGCCTACAACATCGGGTTTCTGACAAAGGAGGGTATTTTATCCAGCAGAAGCCCGGGAGGAGTGAGCGGATGAAAATTCTGATGTTAAGTTGGGAGTTTCCGCCAAGAGTGGTCGGTGGAATTGCCCCCCATGTTCATGACCTTTCCCTTTCTTTACAAGAGCAAGGGCAGGAGGTTTCGGTGCTGACCATCGGTACGCCAGAGAGCGCGGAGGAGCAAGACTGGGAAGGGATTAACGTTTACCGGGTTAAACCCAGTAATCCCCATCCTCCGGATTTTATCTCTTGGGTTCTACAGTTTAACCTCAATTTGGTGGAAAAAGCGATCCAGCTGACTCAGGATGGCGTCGAATTTGACCTGATCCACGCCCATGACTGGTTGGTCGCTTACGCCGGAAAATTGCTCAAACATGCCCTGAAAAAACCGTTGGTCGCTACGATTCATGCCACCGAATGGGGAAGGAATAATGGGCTCCATAATGACCTGCAACGTTATATCAGTGATGTTGAATGGTGGCTGGCTTATGAAGCCTGGCGTGTCATCTGTTGCAGCCGTTATATGTTTGCCGAACTACAGAATATTTTTCAGCTTCCGAAAGACAAACTAAGAATCATCCCCAACGGGGTCTACCCGGAAATCTTTCGGAGTGTACCGAAAAAGTACGCTGCGCTTCGGGATCAGTATGCGGCCCCGGATGAGAAGATCATTTTTTATGTCGGTCGGCTGGTGATCGAGAAAGGACTGGATCTACTTTTAGAGGCGGCGCCAAGAATTCTCGCGGCGGATCAGAAAGTGAAATTTGTGATCGCCGGGAAGGGGCCCTATGCCGAACATCTCCACGCCAAAGCCAGACAGCTCGGTATTTACGATAAATGCTACTTTACCGGGTTCATTGATGATCAGACCAGGAATGCTCTCTTTCGGGCGGCGTCCGTGGCAGTTTTCCCAAGTCTATATGAACCGTTTGGGATTGTAGCATTAGAAGCGATGGCCGCCGGGACGCCGGTGGTCGTGACCGATACCGGAGGCTTGGGAGAAGTAGTCCAGCATGGGAAAAACGGGCTTAAGGCGATGGCCAATGACCCTACTTCCCTGGCGGATAATATTATCTGGATGCTCTCTTACCCCGAACAGGCCCGGGCGATGAGCGAACAGGCTTCCCGGGATGTCGAAACTGAGTATAACTGGGAAAAAATTGCCGGCGAGACCATCCGGGTTTATCGGGAAGTGGAGCAGGAATATCAACGATCGCCATGGCGTTGGGCGCCGACCGGTCGTCCTGAGCGGTTTGAGCAACCCAAATTAGCCGAAGCGCCTGTTTATAGCCGGTATACTTCGGTAGAAGTAGAAGCGACTTCAGTTTAAGAAAGAGAGCGGGAGGAAGAAAGATTTAACATGAAAGCGATTGTGATGGCCGGGGGCAAAGGGACAAGGCTAAAGCCACTGACGTGTAAACAGCCAAAACCAATGGTGCCGGTGGCTGGTCGGCCGATGATGGAATACATCATCGAACTCTTAAAAAGATATAACTTTACGGAGATCGGTGTAACCTTATTCTATCTTCCGGAGCTGATTGAGAATCATTTTGGTGACGGGAAGGATTTCGGCGTTTCCCTACAATACTTTGTGGAAGAGATGCCCTTGGGGACTGCCGGCAGTGTGAAAAATGCCGAACACTTTCTCGATCAAACATTCTTAGTCATTAGTGGCGATGCCTTAACAGATATTAACCTTGAAGAGGCGTTGGCCTTTCACCGCCAGCGGAAAGCTTTAGTGACAATTGTCCTGACTAAAGTGAGTAATCCGCTGGATTACGGGGTGGTTATCACCGATGACGACGGGAGGATTAAACGTTTTCTCGAGAAACCGGGCTGGGGCGAAGTATTCAGCGATACAGTGAATACCGGCATTTATATCATCGAACCAGAAGTTTTCCAGTTTTATGAGAAGAATAAAGCGGTGGATTTTAGTAAGGATCTTTTCCCCGCGCTCCTGGCCGCCGGTCAACCGCTCTATGGGTTTGTGGCCGACGGCTACTGGTCCGATGTGGGAAACCTCAATCAATATCGGCAGGCCAATTACGACTTACTAGCCGGGAAGATTCAGTTTACGCCTCCAGGACAGGAGATCGCCCCTGGGATTTGGGCTGGTGAAGGGACGGAGATTGATCAAGAAAGCAGTTTAGAACCGCCACTGGTCTTGGGGAAATATGTCCGAGTGTGCCAGGGAGCGAAGTTGGGTGCTTTCAGTGTAATCGGTGATCACAGCTTGGTGAATAAACGGGCTTCCATTAAACGCTCGATCTTGTGGAACCACACCTATCTTGGTTATGAGACTGAGCTTAGAGGTTCGATCTTGGCTCACCATAACCATCTTAAATCTTGTGTGGCGGTGTATGAGGGTGCCGTTTTGGGAGAAGGCTGTACCGTTGGCTCCAAGGCGGTGATTAAACCGGAGATTAAAATCTGGCCGGAAAAATATATTGAAAGCGGTTCCGTGGTCAATTCCAGTCTGGTCTGGGGACTCCGCTGGGGGGCCGCTCTCTTTGGCCGACAGGGCATTGAGAAGATCGCCAATTTAGAATTTACACCGGAGTTTGCCGCTAAATTAGGTGCAGCGGTGGGAGCAGTCCTTCCGGAGAAAAGTCACCTTGTCGTGAGTACCGATCATTTCTTACCAACCAGAGTACTGAAGACGGCTTTTGTCTGTGGTTGCTTAGGGGCAGGAATCAACGTTTACGATCTTGGGGTGATGACGACCGCAGCTGCCCGCCATGCCGTTGTCTTGCTCCAAGCGAAGTCAGGAGTACATCTGCGTCTGTCCCCGCTAAATGAAGGAAACATGCGCGTGGAGTTCATTGACGAGCAAGGGTTAACGATCAACCGGGACCAGGAAAGAAAGCTGGAACAGGCCTTTTTCACAGAAGAGTTTAGGAGAATGCCAGCGGAGCATCTCGGGACAATAACCAGGGTGGACCAGGCCTACCGCCATTACCTGGAGGAGATTATGAAGGTTACTGCCGGTGAGGTGATTAGGGAAGCTGCTTTCCGAGTAGTGACGGCTTACGACAAAGGCGCGGTCTCCCTTTTGCTCCCCACTCTCTTGGCTGACTTGGGCTGTGAAATCTTAACCCATGAGCGCAGCGGCCCCCGGCTGCGGCCCCGGACTCTACCGGAACGGTTGGAGTGGGCCGCCGAGCTAGCGCAGCAGGTGAAGAGGGAAGAGGCCGATCTGGGGGTGGTACTCGATCAAAATGGAGAGCACCTCATCTTAGTAGATGAAAAGGGCCGGATTCTTAAAGAAGAACAACTACTGGCCTTGCTCTCCCTGGGAGTACTTAAATACTCGCCGGTCAATACGATTGCCATCCCGGTGACGGCACCGCGCTTTTTTGAGGAGGTCGTCAACACCTACCGGGGAAAGGTGGTGCGCACGAAAGCGAATCCTCGCGCCCTGATGGAAAAAGTGGCCGAGGAACGGCTCTTCCCGGGAGGCCATGAGCAGACGCATTTCCAACCAGCGTTTGATGGGATCTATTCGCTGGCCAAGCTCCTGGAATTGATGGCCAAGGAAAAGGTTGGTCTTTCAGAGCTGGTGGCGGCAGTTCCTCCTTATTATACAGCGCAAAAAGCAGTCGATTGTTCTTGGGAGGATAAAGGACGGATCATGCGTAGCCTCTTCGAAGAGAATAAAGAGAAAAAGATCGAAATCATTGATGGGCTAAAAGTCTATCATGATCAGGGTTGGGCATTGGTCCTCCCTGATGCCGAAGAACCGGTCTTTCAGGTCTATAGCGAAGCCGGCTCCCAAGAAGAAGCAGAGGCCCTTACTAGTTTATACTCGGGTCGGATTAGTGAGCTCAAACTACAAAGTTAATGGTTGGTTAGAGTGAAGACCATGGCGCGGGGCGCACACTGCCCGGGGGATGTTGTCAGGCCCAACAGGTAAACGCTGGACAACTCTCTCCCCGGGTTTTCTTTTTTTTGGCGGCATCTTGACAGAATAGTAGTATTTACCGGGAGGAGAAAAGATTTCACTTCACGAAATAAGTTCTTTGCTCCCAAAGATCGTTCTTCTCGTTCTCTTGAACCATCAGCATATAATAAAAGGGGGCCAAAGTTCCGAAGAGTATTAGGGGGGGAGAGTTGAACATGCAGTTGATCAGTTTCGTAATCATCACCGGAATCTCCGGGGCTGGAAAATCCGAAGCAATGAAGGCTTTTGAGGATCTAGGATATTTCTGTGTCGATAACCTACCGCCGATTTTTCTCCCTAAATTCGCGGAGCTTTGCGCACAATCAGAAGGACGGATTAATAGAATAGCACTGGTAGTCGATATTCGCGGAGGCGACTTTTTTGACAGTCTTTTTTCCTCCCTTGAATTATTGGAAGAAGCGGGTTACAGCTATAAAATCCTTTATTTGGAGGCCAGTGATGAGGTTCTGATCCGGAGGTTTAAAGAATCCCGTCGCCGGCATCCACTCTCCGGTGAAGGGAGAATCCTTGACGGGATTAAGGCCGAGAAATCACGGTTGGAGAGGCTAAAGGGAAAAGCCTCCTTGATCATTGATACCAGCGAGTTGACCGTTCATCAGTTGCGGGAAGAGATTACCGCGCGTTTTAGCAAGCTGAATAAGCAGGAAAAAATGATTATTACCGTTGTTTCGTTTGGTTTCCGGAACGGACTACCGCTTGATGCGGACCTCATTTTTGATGTGCGCTTCCTGCCCAACCCGTATTATGTAGACTCTCTTAAAGAGCTGGACGGCAATTACCAAGAAGTGGCCGATTATGTCTTAAAATGGCCGGTTACTGAGAAGTATTTAACCAAACTATACCATTTTATGGAGTTTTGCATTCCGCAGTATGTTAATGAAGGACGCTTACAATTGGTGATTGGGATTGGCTGTACCGGGGGGAAACATCGTTCGGTTACCATCGCCAACCAGCTGCGGGAGTTTTTGAAAGCCAAAGGATATAAAGTCCTAGTCGAACATCGTGATGTAAGTTAGGGGGAAGGATGATGCCCCGGCAAAGGGTTAGACACCAATGGGGAGTGCTTTTTCTTGCGTTGGTGTTAATCATTTCCGGTTTTGTTTCGGGTATTAATTCAAGCAATCACCATTCATGGGTAAGCTGTTTATTGTTCTTAACCGGCCTTGTTTTCTTGCTCTATTTCTGCTTGGAACAGGTTAACGAAGAGGCTTTCTGGGCACGGGGCTTAAACGAGCATAAAGGATTTTTAAAGCTCCTGGATAAGGAGAAAAAAATTGTCGTGATTGGTGGAGGAACCGGTCTGGGGACGATTCTCCGCGGCTTGAAAAAACTGACACCGAACTTAACAGCCATTGTGACGGTGGCGGATGACGGCGGAAGTTCCGGACGACTCCGTGAAGAATTCGGGATCCTCCCCCCCGGAGATATCAGGAACTGCTTGATTGCTATGGCCGATCTCGAACCGCTCATGGAACAGTTGATGCAATACAGGTTTGATTGCGGGACGGGCCTCTCCGGGCATAGTTTCGGGAATCTTTTTTTGACAGCGATGACCGGAATTACCGGTGATTTTCAAAAAGCAATTGAAGCGTCGGCGAAGGTGTTAGCGGTTCGAGGACAGATCTTCGCTGCTACTCTAGACAATGCTAAACTCCGGGCGGAGTTAAAAGACGGTTCGATAGTCAATGGTGAATCGACCATCGGTAAAAGCAAAGCTCCGATCCGACGGATCTATCTGGAGCCGACTGAGGCGAGAGCAGTTCCAGAGAGTCTGCAGGCGATTAAAGAGGCCGATCTGATTATTATTGGTCCGGGGAGTCTTTTTACCAGTCTGATCCCGCCTTTACTGGTGAAAGAGGTACTGGAAGCGGTCAAAGCCGCTTCGGCGGCCAAGGTCTACATCTGTAATGCAATGCCCCAAGCTGGCGAGACTGACGGTTTTACCGCCGCCGATCATCTCCAGGCGTTACTGGACCATACGGCGCCGCGATTGGTGGATTATATGATCATTAACAACCAAGAGGTTCCCTCGGCGGCGCGGGAGATTTACGCCCAGGAGGGAGCCGAACCGGTCCGGATTGATCTAGAGCGGGTTATTAGGCAAGGGGTGACGCCGATTGTTGCGCCTTTGCTCAATACTAACGGTTTAGTCAGACACGACGCGGACCTGCTCGCCCACTTACTGTCCGCCCTGACCCCTTCTTTATTAAAAAGGGAGCCGCTCTCCCCGGGGCGGGTGCGGCGGTTACTCAAGAGAATTAAAACCCTCACCAATTTGAAATTAGGGATCATCTCCGGCTTGAGTAATATGCTCTGGATCCAGGAGCAGAAAGTGCCTGTTAAGTTTGATTTTATCCTCATGAACCTTAATTATTATACACCGTCGGCCTTTGTTGTTTATCCAAACAAAAAAGAACTTTTCCGGGAACTCCTACCGACCGGCCTGGATCTTAACCGGTACCTAGTAATCGGGATGTTTTTAGGAGAACGCCCCTCTGGTGGCTACGCCATTACCCCGGTCAGAGTTGACCTGAAGGCCTCCGCTCTATTCATTTATTACCGTGAAGAAAAGCCGCACAAGGTGAATGTGATGCAAAGGTTAACTTATCCGGCCGCTTTATTAACCATCGAAAAAAAGGATTTACCCAGTGACGAAATGGAGATTTATTTCATTAATGAAGAACAGCAAAGCCAGGTTGTTAAGGAGAAAATATTCTTTTGATCCTCCCCTTTACAACTGGCTGTAGAAAAGGTAATATAGTATTGTGACAATTGACTAGATTATCCTTCAGGGCAGGGTGAGGCCGTATGGCCAATTCCCGACCGGTGGTAAGGGGTAAGCCCCCGAGTCCACGAGCTTAAGAAATTAAGCAGATCTGGTGTGAATCCAGAACCGACGGTATAGTCCGGATGAAAGAGGGAAAAATGGATCGATCCTATTAGCTTTGTGTAGCCCTGAAGAAAACTTCAGGGTTTTTCTTTTATATTGTGGGGGAGATGGGGTAATGAACAAAGTGATTGAGGTTAAAAATGTGACGCTGGCTTTTTCTCCGGATTGTCCACCGGAACTAAATGAGATTAATCTCGAAGTGTGGGAAGGTGAGTTTGTCTGTCTGCTCGGGCCAAGCGGCTGTGGGAAATCAACTTTATTACGGCTAATTACCGGGGCGCTGACGCCGGACGCTGGCGAGATTAAAGTTTTCGGTGGAAGTAAGATCCCCGGTTGGAATCGGTTGAGCCTGGTTCCACAGGATTCGCTCTTGTTACCGTGGCGGACTGTCCTTGAGAATATCATGTTACCCTTGGAATTAGGGAACAAGGGGATCGAGCAGGAAGAGATGGAGCGGAAAGCACATACCGCCTTAAAGCTAGTTAATTTACGGGGCGTGGAACATAAATACCCTCACCAATTGTCTGGGGGGATGCGTCAGCGGGTGGCTTTAGCCCGCGCTTTAGTCGGAGAAGCCCGGGTTTTGATTCTGGATGAACCTTTTGCCGCTTTGGATGCAATGACACGGGATCAGCTTCATCTTGAAATCTTAAGAATCAGGAGCAAGACCAAATTCTCTAGTTTGATGGTTACCCATAATATTTTTGAAGCGGTCTTCCTGGCCGACCGGATCGTGGTGATGGGTGAAAAACCGGGACGAATCCTTGGAGAAATCAAGGTTGATTTGGCCTACCCTAGAAACCTAAAAATACGAAGTACTCCGGTCTTTGCCGGTTTGGTCGGTACCGTGCAGGACCTTCTGGAGCAAGGATGGGGTGGTAATCATGGCGCATAAGTCCGTTGATCGCTGCCGACGTTATGAGCGGCTGTTTACTCTATTTATTATCGGGATCATTACTCTACTCCTCTGGGCAGCCCTTGCTTCCTTCTATCCGTCCTATATCCTGCCTTCGCCGTTAGAGGTGTGGACCCGTTTTCAAGAACTGCTCACCCAGAGAGGAGTCCTGACCCAGCATTTCTTGGTAACCTTGTTTGAAGCGTTAGCCGGCTTTCTTTTGGGGTCGGCGGCCGCTTTACCCTTAAGTTACTTGTTGGCGCGCCACCCACGTTTGGATCAAATGATCACCCCGTTAGTCGTGGCGATCCAGGCGATTCCTATTGTCGCCCTTGCCCCGCTCCTGGTGATCTGGTTTGGTTTCGGCCTCACCTCTAAAGTTTTGATTGCCGCCCTCACCGCATTCTTTCCGGTTCTAACCAATGGGGTGGTCGGTTTACGGGAGACCAATCCCCGTTTAAAAGAGTTATTAATCATCATGGGCGCGAGCAGACGGGAGCTTTTTTTTAAAATGGAGGTCCCTTCGGCGTTGCCGGTCCTGTTTGGCGGACTGAGGATTGGCTTAACCCTTTCGGTGATTGGGGCTGTGGTCGGCGAATTTTCCGGAGCAGGTAAAGGCCTGGGTTATCTGGTTTATTTTGCCCGCGGAATTTTTGATACACCGCTCATCTTTATTGCTTTAATCTTACTGGCTGCGATGGGAGTTGGTTTTTACCTGTTCATTTCTTTTCTGGAGACGGTGATGATGCCCTGGAAGGAGGGGGAGAAAAAAATGTAAAA
>JAAYGU010000052.1 GCA_012727535.1 Bacillota bacterium
ACCTCCCCGTCTAGCACGGTCAAAATGAATACTCAAGTAATTATATCATATTCAGAGAAAGATAACAAGAACACAACTTAAACACGTAATTCTCTCGGGAAAACAGCAATTAAGGGGAAAACAGACATATTAAGATTTCATCCCCTTGGAAATTCCCTAGAAATTAAAAAAACCGGTTAGATACCGGATAAAATAAAAATGGCGGAGAGACTGGGATTTGAACCCAGGAGACGCGTTAACGTCTACACGCTCTCCAGGCGTGCGCCTTCGACCACTCGGCCATCTCTCCATTAGTCTGTCTAACCTCTTTTTAATGGCGGAGAGAGCGAGATTCGAACTCGCGAGGGGCGTAAACCCCTACCCGCTTTCGAGGCGGGCGCCTTCAACCACTCAGCCATCTCTCCGGATCTCGCGCTCCAATATTTTGAGGTTAAATATGAGCAATTCAATACCATTTAGTATTTTACACATAATTTGCGCGCAGGTCAAGCGATTTTGATTGGAAACTATCTTTTTCTTTGGAAAAATCGAGTTAGTAGCTCGCCGGCCTGTTCGCTGCAGAGACCGCCCTCGATAGATAGCCTATGGTTAAGATGCTCGTTGGCGACAATATTCATCACTGACCCGGCTGCTCCTGCCTTCGGGTCGAAGGCACCGAAGACCAGCCGGTCCAGCCTAGCGTTGACCAAAGCCCCTGCACACATTGGGCAGGGCTCGAGCGTCACATAGATGGTCATCCCATGCAGCCGCCAGCTTCCCCGCTTGGCAGCCGCCTTCCTAATTGCTACAATCTCAGCATGGGCCGTCGGATCAGCCAGACTTTCCCGGAGATTATGGCCGCGGGCGTAGATTTCCCCCTTATAGACGATGACCGCCCCGATCGGCACCTCATCCAAAACCAAAGCTTTCTCCGCCTCAACCAGAGCTTCCGCCATAAAAAATAGATCATCCTGATTCATTAAACTACATACTCCTTGCTCTAGATTCGAATCGATTAGCTTGACTCTATAATAACAATAAGTTATACTTTTGGCTAACAAAAAAACCGTCTTTTTATTTTTAAACGGTTATTGCTTTTAAATCCAAACTAGTAGCCAAACTTTCCAAATAAAAGATTGACTCCGTGGTCTTGACTAAATGTTAGTTTCATGATATTATATTATCTGCCTTAAATGCGCCCGTAGCTCAGCTGGATAGAGTGTTTGACTACGAATCAAAAGGTCGCAGGTTCGAATCCTGCCGGGCGCTCCATTTATATTATATATGTATTATATAAGTATATTAGTTAATTTCAGTATGATAAAAAGACCGGAAAAATCCGGTCTTTTTTGTATGTTAAGCAAATGCTGCGGTTTAGAAATCGTTAGTTCTTGTTAAACCCGGCTTTTCGTTAACCTTCGCTGCCGATCATCAAATAGTTCTTTGCTGTCTTCGTAAAACCGATCCGCTAAATTTTTGACTGTATAGGTAATATTTTTAAATAAGGTCATCAAGGATTGCTCTTGAAACTCGTTTGTACCCAGTTGATCCTGGACCTGACACCAACCCCCGGTTATCGGATTTCGGTAATAAAACTGTGCAAAATTTGGATTGTAGATTCCCTTAACTTTTATTTTAACCAGGGGATTATTTTTCAATACTGAGATAGAGTATTTGATCTCCGCCACTTGTCCACCTTCTTTCAATCCTCTTTCTTCCTTATATTAAGTATTCTATGCCAAGTATGATAAATAGTTACAAATTAATCCTAAAGTTTTGACTCAAAAGAGCGATACTATATTATGACAAGGAAGTCTTCCCCCACACGACAAGGAAGTCAACTGCCTCACCTTTGGTGGGGCATTTTTAATACTCTTTCTATTATGATTATGCCCAAGCACTTCGGATTTATGTCCTTTTGCCGTCATGGAAATTACCTTAAATCTCGGCAGCAAAAGTCTGAACGAATATTTTCGAGAAGTATTAAAGAAACTTAACCCATAAGGAGAAAGAAAAAGAAGCTTTGGACCTAAGCCCCTTCTTGCATCAGGTTATAGTTTTTGTTATAATAATATGGCTCAGTTATATTTGGCCCCGTAGCTCAGCGGATAGAGCAGCGGTTTCCTAAACCGTGTGTCGGAGGTTCGATTCCTTTCGGGGCCGCCAGTTTTGTACTATCCTGTTAACAACAGGATTTTTTTATATCTTCAGGGCCTTCACAAACAATTAACAGCCCAGAAACTGGAGGACAGTCTCTTATAGGATATTTCATCAGTTAAAATCGGACCAAAACCCGACAGTAATATTTACTAGTCTCCGCGAGGGTTATTTCTTTAGTTTGAGGGTAAATTAAATAGCAGTGATCGAGCTACCATACTTTATTCCTCCGGAGGTGAAAAAGATCGCCAAGATCCATTGTAGTATCAATAATTGCCATTATTGGGAGCAAGGAAACATTTGTCATGCTTCTGAAATACTAGTTTCCAAAGATTCCTGGGCTGCACAGACTCCAGATCAGGTCGATGCCCTGCAAGCAGCCCAAATCCCTCCGATGCAGGCAAACAGTTGTATGGATACCTGTTGTAAAACGTTTGTAGAAAAAGGCTCAGCGGAGATTAAAGCCGATCAGATCACCAGAAATTAATATTCCTAGCGAAAAAAGGAGGCGTAAGCCTCCTTTAAATCAACCTATTTCAGACTTATTAAGCTAGCTACCCATACTCAGTCGCCTTTTAACCGGGACAGGCCGCCGCTGAGGTATCCCTGTGAATATTTGACTCCCTAGGCACCTGAAATCGACATAAGGGACCTAATCCTCGGGTAACGAAGCGATGTAATGTTTTGCTACTTTTTACAGTGTCAAGATATCCAGACTCTTATAAAATTTCCTTTAAGGTTATTGTCTAGAGACCAAAATACTGACGGCCAGCATACCGGTAAGGCATGACCGGTTATTTCCCGTCAGGCGGAAATTGGTCACGGAGCTTAAAAGCCACATAAATCCCCATAAAGCAAAAGCCCGGATCTTTAGATCCGGGCTTAAAAATAGTTCCTGGCAACGACCTACTCTCCCAGCCGGTCTCCCGACAAGTACCATCGGCGCTGAGGGGCTTAACTGCCGTGTTCGGGATGGGAACGGGTGGTTCCCCCTCGCCATAGTCACCAGGAAA
>JAAYGU010000053.1 GCA_012727535.1 Bacillota bacterium
CATAAAGATCGGCCAGTTCAGCCAGCTGCCTGGCGAACTCGGGGTCATTCGCCGTTTCTTCTTTATAAAAGCGGACATTTTCCAGGAGGAGAATATCCCCGTCCTCCATCGCCGCCACCGCTTTTTTCACTTCTTCTCCGATACAATCATTGACCTTGACCACTTTTTTTCCAATCAATTCTTGGAGACGAAGACCGATCTGGTCCATTCGTAGCCGGTCGTCAACCCCTTTTGGTCGACCGAAATGGGAAACCAGAATAACCCGGCCACCCTTCTCCGCTAGGTCTCTGATGGTCGGCAGCGCGGCTTTGATCCGCCGGTCGTCGGTGATCTGTCCGGATTCATCAACCCGAACGTTAAAGTCTACCCGGACCAAAACTCTCTTTCCTTGGACCTCCAAGTCCTTAATGGTCATCTTCGCCATCATTCCACACTCCTTCGTTCTATTATGTAAAGATAAGACAAGTATCCTGAGGAGACTATAGGCCTAGGTGGCTAGGCCAAAGGCCCTGCCACCTTACTGACAATCTCACGCTGCTTCTGGTCAGCCCACAAGTAGTCACTTTATAGTCCCTTCGCAACCATGAAGGCCGCCAGATCAGCTACGCGGCAGGAATAACCCCATTCATTGTCATACCAGGCGACGACTTTGACCAGGTTATCCTCGATCACCATCGTCGATAAGCCGTCAACAATTGAAGAACGGGGATCCCCGTTATAATCCGAAGAAACCAGCGGTAATTCATTGTACCCCATGACCCCTTTCAACTGTCCCTCGCTCGCTTCTTTCAAAGTCTGATTGATCTCTTCTACGGTCACCGGTGATTGCTCTAACTCGGCCACCAGGTCGACCACTGAAACGTTCGGGGTCGGGACGCGCATGGCAAAACCATTAAGTTTCCCTTTTAACTCGGGGAGCACTAGCGCCACTGCCCGGGCTGCGCCGGTCGTGGTGGGGATAATCGAAAGCGCCGCCGCCCGCGCCCGCCGGAGATCACTGTGGGGGAGATCGAGAATTTGCTGATCATTGGTGTAGCTGTGCACCGTCGTCATCAATCCCCGTTTAATCCCAAACTTCTGGTGGAGAACCTTCGCCACTGGAGCCAGGCAGTTGGTCGTACACGAAGCATTGGAGACGACATGATGGTTCTCCCGATCATACTGGTCATCATTGACGCCCATTACGATCGTCAAATCTTCGCCCTGGGCCGGTGCCGTGATAATCACTTTCTTTGCTCCGCCGCCGGTAATATGATTAACTGCGCCCCGTACCTGCTTCCCTTTTTTATTAACTCCATCGTTTTTGATGGTAAAGATTCCTGTCGCTTCGACCACAATCTCTACGCCATACTCGGACCAGGGTATCTCCGCGGGATCCTGGACAGAAAAGACTTTAACCGTCTGCCCGTCCACCACAATCTGATCGTCTTCGGCCAAGACCTCCCCTTCCAAGCTACCATGGACCGAATCATACTTTAAGAGATGGGCTAGGGTTTTCGCATTAGTCAGATCATTGACTGCCACCACTTCCAGTTCCGGGTGGTACTGCTTGATTGCCCGGAAAACATTCCGCCCGATCCGCCCAAAGCCGTTAATTCCTATTTTAACACTCATTGTTATCCTCCTTTTCCTTCGCTCATAAAATCATTGGTGCGCCCTCTCAACCGGAAAATATTACTTATTGAGGATTATCTCCTCCTTTCGCCAAAAATATCAACTAACAATGGCGTGTAATTGAAGAGAGCAACTGATCTTATCATTCCTTGAGCATGAACTAGTTATTACGGCCTAGACGGATTAAATCTCACCCTTTAATCTGCAAGAATAAAGAATCCGGGCTTCCTTTTTCCCAGAAATTTTACTAGCTAATCCTTCAGCTTAGAAGATTCTTTTCCTTCTCTGCCCAAAAAAGTTTCGGCAATTTTTAACATTTTACGCATCCGGTGATTAACTGCGGATTTACTGAGGGGCGGTGTCGAAAGTTCGCCCAACTCTCTTAAGCTGGCCTCGGGATGTTCCAGCCGCAGGTAAGCCAGTTCCTGCAGGGGCACGGGGAGCTTTGCTAAAACTCCTTTGGCCTTCAGGGCATTAATCACCTCGACCTGCTCCATCGCCGCGCGGACCGCTTTTCCCAGGTTCGCCGTCTCGCAGTTGACCAATCGGTTGACTTCATTCCGCATCCCCTTAATAATCCTCACATCCTCCATCCGCAAAAAGGCAGCATGGGCGCCGATAAAAGTGAGGAATTTGCCGATGGCATCAGCCTCTTTCAAGTAAACCAGGTATTCTTTGCGCTGGGTTAAACCGGCTTTGAAGCGGCAAAGATTCATCAGATAGTTCAGGCCTAAAGCAAACTCTTCATTCTCAGTCACAATCTCCAGGTGGTAACTGTTTTTCTGGGGATCTGTCACCGAACCGCGCGCCAAAAAAGCACCCCGCAAAAAGGCGGCCCGACAACAATCGGTCCGCACCAACGCGGAAGAAATGCCACTTTCAAAATCTAACCCAGGTGATAAGACATCCAACTCCGTCAACACTCTTTTCACATTTTTGCCGCCAAATAACTGTAGTTTGTAATAACGTCGGTTTAAACGTCCCGTCTTCTCCATAATGATTCGACTGGGTATTTGAAAATAATCCTTCAACAGGAGGTGTACTTTGCGCATAAAAGCAGCGTTTTCACTGCTCACCGAAAGCACCACCGCATGGTTGGCGCGCAGGTGGAGACTCCCACTGGCCCGGATAATCGCCGCCAACTCCGCTTTCATGCAACACTTTTTCTTGGGAAACCGGCGGGCCAGTTCCGCTTTTGTCCTCTGCGAAAAACTGTCCATTACTTTCTCTCCAACCTAATAGTTTATTGAAGCGCCGGGTCCAACCCCCACCCGACCCGGAGGGCATAATCCCAAAGCCGTTAAGTATATATAAGTTAAAGAAAATTAACCAATTTTTCCATGGCCAAAGGCGAAAAGTAGGGGGTGTTTCCATGATCAACAAGCTCTGGTTAGCCCTTTTTTTCCTCGGCTACCTCGTGGCCGGAGCAACCGGACGCGTCGAAGAAACTACGCTGGCTTTGCTTCATTCCATGGAGGGAAGCGTTAAATTCAGCATCGGCATTATTGGCTTTTTGGCCTTCTGGTCCGGCTTGTTGCGGATCGCCGAAGAGGCCGGGATGACCCGCTGGGTGGCCCGAGCCCTGCACCCACTGCTTTCACGCCTCTTCCCCAAGCTTCCCGCAGGGAGCCCGGCTTTGGGTTGCATCACCCTTAGTCTGGCCGCTAATCTCCTCGGCCTCAGTCATGCCGCCACCCCTTTGGGCATCAAGGCCATGTATGAATTAGAAAAGGTTAATCCCACCCCTGGAGAGATCTCGGACGAGATCTCGATCTATCTTGCCTTAATCCTCGGTGGAATCTCCCTCATTCCCTCCACTATTATTGCCGTTCGGGTTCAGACCGGTTCGCAGAATCCATCCTCTATTATCTTACCCATGCTCCTGGCCACGCTGGTCGGAACCAGCGTCACTCTGCTGGTCCATTTTATCATAAAAGAAACCCGAAAGGCGGGTAAGTAAAGAATGAAGTTTCTTTCTGTCTGGGCAATTCCCTTGTTCATCCTCGCCGTACTAACCTGCGGGGAATACAAAAGCGTTAAGGTCTACGAAACATTCCTCCAGGGTGCCGAGGAGGGCTTTAAAACCGGAATCCGGCTGCTCCCCATTTTTCTGGCGCTCTTCGGCGGGATCGCTGTCTTTAGGGCTTCCGGGGCTTTAGAATTTTTATGCCGGCTCTGTGCACCACTGGGCAACTTATTACAGATTCCCCGGGAGATTCTCCCCCTAGGGATCATCAAACCACTCTCCGGTTCGGGCACGCTCGGTTTAATGATCGATTTGGTACAAAAACATGGGCCTGATTCCTTACTCGGAACCATGGCCGCCCTGGTCGCCGGCTGTTCAGAGACGACCTTTTATATATTAACCGTCTATCTAGGGGCGATTAATATTAACCGGCCCAAACATCTGTTACTGATGGGCTTATTAGGAGACTTAGCCGCCTTTTTGACCGCGGTCTTTATAGCCCGGTGGTTTCTAGGATAGATGGTTTTTCCGCCGTCGCAGCTGCCTCCTCTATTCCTTGCTTATTCTCTCCCCGCGACAGATCCAGCATGTGTTCCCAGATCCCGTCGATATCTAGTTGTTGTTCGGCCATTTCAATTAAGGCCTTCAAGAACCGGGTAAACTGGATGCGGAAGAGATCAACCTGTTGTTTCAGGTTAGCGAGTTGTTGCAGTTCGGCCTGGATCTCTTCCCGGACTTTAAACTTCATCTGCTCGGCACGGTTCTGGGCTTCGGAGAGAAGAACCTCCGCCTGTTTCTCCGCCGCCGCCTTAATCTCCTCCGCGGTTCCCTGCGCCTGACAGAGCGTATTCCGGAGTGTCTCCTCCATCTGCTGGTAAGCCTTGATGATCTCCATCTTTTCCTCCAGCACTTCCCGGAGTTCAATATTTTCCTTATAGAGTTTCTCGTAATCAATGGTCAATTTGCGCATAAATTCCTGAACCTCTTTCGTGCGATAGCCACGTAAACCACGCCGAAAGACCATCGTTTCCAGATCAATTGGTGTGAACATTTACTGACGCCTCCTCCATTTCTTCTTTCCACTCATGACAATAAACGTTTCATTACTACTCTAATCCGTCCTTTTCTGGTTTCCCCTCCGACTTCGGCTACGATTACCCGGCCGCGGCCACGGATCGAAAGTACATCGCCGGCCGCTACTTTATGAGCGGGATTGGTCACCAGTTTCCAGTTCACCTTGACCTTTTCCGCTTTAATCTCCCGGGCCATGCGGGTACGTGATACTCCGTACCCCAAGCCGGCCACAGCATCCAAACGTAAGGAAGCAACCGTGCTTTTAATCTCTTTGACTCTTTCTACCGGCACGTTCAATTGTTCGGGATCGATCGGTTCCACCGTCACCGCGATCGAACCCACTTTCTGCAGGTGAGTAAGGATAAATTCACCACTCTCTTCCGCCACTACCACCTGCGCTTCCTCTTCCCCCAGTAAAATATCGCCGATCTTTTCCCGTTTCAAACCTAAACCCAAAATACTACCTAAAATGGCACGGTGCGAAAAAAGAGGTGAGGAATCCGTTCTCCTTTTTCCGCTGTCCGCTAATGGCTTGATCGCCAGGTAAGCCAAGGGTGCTTCTACGGCCTCCGCAAGGTAAAAAGCTGGGACAATCACCATCCGTTGGCGTTCCGCCCCCCGGTAACCACCATAATTCAACTTTTTCACTTCGGGGAGATAATGGAGGAGCTCATCGACCAACTCTCTTTCCCGAGGATCAAAAAAATCAGTGGCCACCGGTTCCGTCTTCTTAAGGGCAAGCTCCACCTGATCCAAAACACGGGCCGCCAGCGCCCGGTCGCCATCTTGTAATGGCGCTAAAAATCTCTCGCGGTCCATCCTCATCCTACCTTTGTCTTACTGTTTACTTATTCTCCGATCTCTGCTGCTTTTTCGGCGGCCGCAAGTACCGCCTTCATCACCTGACCAGAGACGCCGGCCGCTTCTAGTTGCACCAAACCGGCGATCGTCGTACCGCCAGGCGAAGTCACCATATCGCGGAGTTCAGCGGGATGCTCCTTCAGCTCCTGGAGCATTTTTATGCTCCCCGCCGCGGTCTGCACAGCCAGTTCGCGGGCTAAGGGACGGGGTAGACCGGCCAACACTCCACCGTCAATTAAGGCTTCCAACATAAAATAGACAAAGCCCGGTCCACTTCCGGAGAGACCGGTGACGGCATTCATCAGACTTTCCGGGACAATTACTACTTTACCCAAACTGCCCAGCACTTTCTCCGCCCACTTTTGATCCTCTACTCCACACTTGACGCTGGCGGTCAAAGCGGTGATCCCCGCCCCGACCAACGCCGGTGTATTGGGCATGGCCCTCAAAATACGCATCTCAGCAGGAAGTAAACGCGCCAAAGCAGCCAGGGAATAACCGGCGACAATCGACAGTACTGGCAGGAGCGGAAAGGTCAAGCCGGCCAGCGCCTCCTTGATGACCTGCGGTTTGACCGCTAAAACAACCCCTTCTCCTTCCCGCCTCCTCAGTTCCCACAGCATCTCCTGATTATCGGTGAAGGTAAGCACACCGAACTCGGCCAGGCTTTCCCGGCGCTCGGGATCAGGATCGGAAACCAGGATCTCTTGTGCGGGGTAACCCTGCTGCAACAGGCCTTTGATCATGGCGGTGGCCATTAACCCGCCGCCGATGAAGCCGATACTTCCCAAGTTAACTTCCTCCTAACGGTCGAATTTATCCGTAGTGAAAATATCATTCTTCGCCTCGGTACGCAGGGGAAAAGTCACTTCAACATTTGGAGGTGTAAACAAAACAATGGAAGGGCTCACCTTTTGCACCGCCCCGTCAATGGCATAAACCGCGCCCCCGACAAAATCGGTGATCCGCCGGGCTATCCCCTTCTCCGTCTCTTCCAGATTTAAAATAACCGGCCGTTTGTTTTTTAACTGATTCACAATCGACTGCACATCATCAAAACTGGTGGGTTCGTAAACCACCAACCGGGTCACTTTGTTCTGACCAGCCAGGCTCACGACCTTCCCACGCCCTTTTTCCGGTCTGGCTACAGTTTCTACTAATTGAACCGCCTCTACTTCCTCTTCGACCGATTCAAACCCAAACAGATTCATAAAACGTTCTAACAAGCTTTTTTTGGGTTCTGATTGGTCCCAAGTCTCAACTTCCCGATTCCCCATTTTTATCCCTCCCTACTAGGCCCCGAAAATCGCACTGCCAATCCGGACAATGGTGGCTCCCTCTTCAATCGCAACCTCATAATCATTACTCATGCCCATCGATAGTTCCCGCCAATGGGGCCCGGGATTAAACTCTTCCTTAATCCGTTCAAATAACAAACGTAATTCCCGAAAGACCGGCCTCGTGGTTTGGGGATCACTGGTATACGGAGCCATCGTCATTAATCCGCAAGGAATTAGCCCCGGCATCGCCTGCACTTGCTCATAAAAGGGAATAACCGCTTGCGGTGTCAGGCCATGCTTGCTCTCTTCTCCGGAGACATTAACCTGAAGGAGAACCGGCACTTTTACCTGCCGCACCAGGGCCAACCGGTTAAGTTCAGCCGCCAGGCGCGGACGGTCAAGTGAGTGAATGAGCTGAAAGTTACCAACCGCCAACCGCGCTTTATTCGTCTGTAAACTACCGATAAAATGCCAGCGCACCTGGTCGGTCAAAGCCAATAATGCCTCCTGTTTCCGCCGGGCATCCTGGATGCGGTTTTCCCCCAGATCCCGGAGGCCATGCTCAATCAGCTGCTTAATCTCAGCAGCAGTAATATATTTTGTTACAACCAATAAAGTAAGGTCCTCAGGCCGACGGCCCGCTCTGGCCGCCGCCCGTTCTATTTTATCCCGGACAATCGCCAAGTTTTCTTTCCAAACCAAAGTATTGCCCCCGATCTTAAAACGCCAAATTCATCTCTGTCTACGGTGGGAGAGGGTTACCGGTAAAAAACCGTCGTCCCAATCGGTAAGCCCTCGACAATCGCCCACTGGTCATTCTGCGTGATTACTTCCACCCCAAGCTGGGACCGTGTACCCTTGATCGAAGTGGTTACGGTCCAGCCAGCCTGCTCATGATAGTTTAAAGCCGCCGCCGGCACCCGTAAGCCAGTCGTACGTTTGTAAATAAGATATCCTGGGAAAATCCTCTGTTCGAGAAGGACTGGTGACAGAGAGTTTTCCGTAAAAAACCAATGCCGGTTCGTATAGTCGGTAGCGATAAAGGTCAAAGGGAACCGTTCCCCACTGACCAGCAACGTTGCCTCCTCCGGTGGCTCCAGGTTTACATCAACCGGTAGACGGCAGATCAAGGTCTGATGATAATCGCCGATAATCTTAGCCCAGGGTTTTCCCGCCTTGATTTTCTTGGGCAAGTTTTGATTGGGCTTATAGGACTGGGTAAACGGATCGCCGTTGGTGCCGTAAGCGCCCAGAACATCAAGCTCCTCCCCGCCGTCGAGGCGGGTGCTGAAAATCCCCGGTTGGTCCGCCACCACCAACTGGTAATACTCAGTCCAAGACGGAAAATGGGCATCCACATTTTCCACTAAGTGCGCACGGGTTCGTAAGAGTGCGGCCAGCGCTGTTCTGACCTTTTGTAACTGTTCTTGCGTCCCAGACGGATTATCGGTCTGACTTTGTAAGTAAGCCAGATCTTTTTCCAGCTGTACCCGTTCGAGTTCGAGCTGGGTTAAACGTCCGGCAATTGTCCGCAGGGCCAGGCGCTGTTCTTGGTTTAAACGGGGGTTAACATCCGTCCTGATTAACTCCGCCAGCACTTCCCCGGCCCGAATCCGACTCCCCTCTTCGACCAGCAGGTTAAGTTCAGCATCAAAAGGAGCGGCCAAGAGATGCTCTTCCCGGATCGCCAACACTTTCACCCATTGCCCATGCTCAACTGTGCCCCAGTCGACCACCCGTACTTGGGGAAAAAAATAGCCGATGGCCGCTAAGATCAGTTGCGAAAGCAGAAGAAAAAGCAGCAATAAGAGCGTCATGGCGCAGAAAGGCCGGAAAAGATGCTTTTTCCTGAGCAACCGGGCTAAAAGCGAATCAGGTCTTAATACATACCGTTTCAAATTTAACCCCTGCCTCATCTCCCTCCCGCCGCACTGGCGGCAGGAAAATTCCCCTCAAAAAATTATAAATTCGTTAGTAGACTGCTTTTTTCCTGCTTTTTCTGCTCACTCTTTTCCTTTTTCTTTTATCGCTATCAACGAAAGCATCCGCCCGGTCGTTTGCTCCCGGCGGTAGGAATAAAAATCTTCACGCTGACATGAAGTGCATAAGTTGGCCGGATCGATCCGCGCGTCCGACAAACCCATACTACGGAGGTAATGGTGATTGATGGCCACGAGATCTAAAGCGTAAATACCATCCTGTTCAATCAGGCCTACCTCTGGGCAGCTCTTTTGGAACAATTTAAACCGTTCGGCACTAACGCGGTAACAACAAGCGCCAATTGCCGGACCAATCGCCGCCCAACAGTCCTCCGGAACAGTACCATACTCCCGGCTCATCTGCTGCAGTGCTTTGGGCACAATTTGCGCCAGGGTCCCTTTCCAGCCGGCATGGACCGCCGCAATCGCGCGCCGCACCGGATCGACAATCAGAACCGGCACACAATCAGCATGCACGGTGGCCAGCCCCACTCCGGGTAGATTAGTGAGTAGGCCATCAGCTTCCGGGGTTGGGTCCCAGGCTGCGGTCTTCTCTACCGTGATCACATCTGCCCCGTGCACCTGGTTGACCATATACACTTGTGTGAAGGATAACTGAAAAAGGGCAAAAAAGCGCCGCCGCTCTGCTTGCTGGTCCGCCAGACCAACTCCGTCTCCCCCCTCCGGCCTCTTCCCCGCCCCGCGGGTCGAGAAAGCATGCACCAACCAGGGAAGACCGGCCAGCAAGGACGAGCGGTAATACTTAATCCCCTGCTCCTCCCGTAATAGCCAGGCCATCCCGACCGCCCCCCTTTTCTTGCCACAGCACCACTTTTTGCTGCGCTAATGAACTCGGAACATCGATTATTCTTTGGTTCGCCGAACCCCGGAATAACAGTTTCGGCTCTTTTTGGGCCAGAAGAAACGGCCCATCAACCAGCAGAGCCGTAAGGGTCAACAGCTCCTTAATCTCTGGAGAAGTAAAAGTTAAGATCTCCTCCCAGGTATAGCCGGTATAAATCATTAAATTCCCCCCGGCAGCCCGCACTTTTTTCGCCAAGGCTAAAGCCCCCGCCGGTTGCGCTAAAGGTTCTCCCCCGCTGAAGGGCACTCCGGATAACAAGGGATGATAATGGAGGCGGCGCCATACTTCATCAGGGGAAACTCCTTCTCCACCCTGCGGATCCCAGGTTTCTGGGTTATGACAACCCGGACAGTGGTGCGGACAACCTTGGAAGAAGACCACCGCCCTGAGGCCCGGCCCATCCACCACGCTTTCCGGTACCACCCCGGCAATCCGCACTAAATCAGAATAATTCGACATGCCCAAACACCCCCTGCTGAGCGCTTAACATAACGTCACCAAAGGTTTTTTCCCCTTAAAGCCTGCTAAATAAGGGGGTAATCTCTGTACACACTGCTACAAAAGGTTAACCACAGACTTGTTCTCCACATATTCCACAAAGTTATCCACAGGCCAATTGGGGTTTTGATGATAATTTTCGGTTTAATCCACAAAATCCACAGCAAAGTCGACAAAATAATTGTCTATAAAATCCCTGTTTTAATGGGAGATATAAGCAAGCAATCCACAGCTTTCCACAGGATGTGAACAGGTAATATTGTCTTAAGATAGTAATTTAATCCTTATTTTGCTCAAGTTAGGCGGAGACGCGGCGCCACCGTGAGGTCCAAAGGTGAAGACCCTTGCTTTTGCCAGCGAAAATAGCCACAGGCGGCGATCATGGCAGCATTATCAGTACAAAGGTCCAAAGGCGGATAGTACAATTTTACTCCCCGCCGGGCGGCTTCTTGCGTAAACCGCTCCCGCAATTCGGAGTTAGCAGCTACTCCCCCGGACAGGGCCAGTGTGGTCACCTTTTTATCTTCTACCGCCCGAAAGGCCCGCTCCAGTAATGTCGAGACCACTTGCCTCTGGAAACTAGCCGCCAGATCCGCCGTCGGCACTGTCTCCCCTTTTTGTTCCAGACGATGCACCAAGTTAACGACCGCAGTTTTCAGCCCGCTAAAACTGAAATCATATGTACCGGCCAGACGATCCTGTTGCACCAGTGTAATTTCTGCTTTCCCCTGCCGGGCGAGGCGGTCAACCGGCGGACCGCCAGGGTAACCCAAGCCCAAAACCCGGGCGACTTTATCGAAAGCTTCCCCGGCCGCATCGTCGCGGGTTTCACCTAATACTTCATAATCACCGTGTTCCGCCATATAAATCAGGTTGGTATGCCCGCCGGAAACCGTCAAACAGATTAACGGGGGAGTTAAATCTGGATGCGCAAGGAAATTGGCATAGATATGGCCCTCGACATGGTTAACCCCGACAAACGGTACTTTCCAAGCCAGGCTCAACGCTTTCGCCAGCGAAAGCCCGACCAATAACCCACCAATCAAGCCCGGGCCGTAGGTAGCCGCGACCAACTTAATCTCTTGCGGAAGAACACCGGCTTCCCGCAGGGCTTCTTCTACAATCGGCGTAATCGCCTCCAAATGACAGCGCGCCGCTAGTTCCGGAACGACGCCGCCAAACTTGCGGTGCCGGTCAATCTGCGACAGAATAACATTGCTCCTAATCTTACAGCCATCCTCCACCACGGCGACGGCTGTTTCATCACAAGAGGTTTCAACCCCCAATATCAACAAGCATGATCTCTCCTTTTCTCCCTTTAGAGCGGGCCTTTCCACATAATGATCGCATCTTCCTGATTGTCTTGGTAATAACGCGGACGGACTCCGGTCCGGACAAAACCCAATTCTTCATAAAGCAGTTGGGCCGATAAGTTCGAGCGCCGGACTTCAAGGGTAAGATACCTAATCCTCAGCATTTTACTGGCCTCCACCAAATACTGTAACAAGGCCCGCCCAATTCCGCGCCGCCGATAGGCCGGAGCGACCGCGAGATTCGTAATATGCCCCTCATCCAGGATCATCCACATTCCGACATAACCGAGGACCTTCCGGTTAGCCCTGGCCACATAGTAAAAAGCCCGCTCATTCTCTAATAATTCATAGAGAAAAGAAGCTTTCGACCAGGGTACGGAGAAACATTCTTCCTCGATCGCCAGCACCTCTTCCAGATCTTCCAGGCGCATCGGTGTCACCTCAAAGTTCACCCGGGACAACCCCTTTCCGCCCACCGGATCTCGGCTTCGGTGCGGCGTAAATATAAGGGAAGGACGGTATATAATTGATTCTCCTTATTTTTCTCCCATTCGGCTAACCCCAACCGGGCTACGGCTGCTGCATCCACCAGATTTTCTTTCCCCTGTCCAAACCTAGCCTGCTCTTTTAAGTAATGCGCAAGGTATGTATAGTATTCGTCAAGTTCTTCCCCGAGAAAAACGATCCTTTCCCCCTGGGCTTTCAGCTTGGAAGCCAATTCTTCCTGGCCCCAGATCGCCGGGGGGGCCAGTTCCACCAACTGTGCTCCTTGCCACTGGTAAAGACCAGCGTAAACCTCTCCCTTCCTGGACTTGACCAGGGGACAAACCAGCGTGTCAGTTTTGATATTGGCGGCGAGCGCTTGCAGGGTCGAAACCCCAACCAATGGGACCTTCAGCCCAAAAGCCAACCCCTTCGCGATCGCCAATCCGACCCGCACCCCGGTATAAGAACCAGGTCCCACACCGACCGCGATCAACTCCAACTCCTCCGGACTGACCGCCGCTGCCTCCATTGCTTCGGCGAGCAGAGCCGGGAGTTTCTCACTTCCTCCGGGCCTGATCAGGGCCTGCTCCGCCCAGATGACCTGTGCACCATCGAGCAGAGCAAGGGCACCGGTCCTGGTTGCTGTATCAATTCCTAATACCCGCATGCGTATCCACTTCCCTATCTTTGAGCTTGCTTCTTCAGTTCTTCTGCTAGTAAATGATTGATCACCCGGTAGCGTTCCCCTGAGGGCAGAAAAGTGATCAAGCGCTGGTTCTCCGCCTCCCCCCGGCGGAATTCAACTTGCATATAAGTAGAAGGTAATACTTCTTTCGCTGGTTCACCCCACTCGATCACCAGTGCCGCTTCTTCTTCTAGGAGCTCTTCCAGAGCGAGGGGTTCCAGTTCCTCAGGACCGCTCAGCCGGTAGAGATCCAGATGGTAAAGGGGCAGCGGCCCCTCATAGCGGTGCACCAAAGCAAAAGTCGGACTGGTCGCTAGCTCCTCGCTGTTCATTCCCTGCGTGAGCCCCCGGACGAAGAGGGTTTTTCCACTCCCTAATTCCCCGGATAAAAAAAAGAGGTCACCTGGTTGCAGAATACCCCCGAGAACTACACCAAGTTCCTCCGTATCCGCCGGGTTTTCCGACCAAATCCTGACCGTATCGTCGTACGTCTTTTCCACCCGCACCAGGCAACACCCCATCATGCCATATTTTTTACTTAAGAGTAGCACAACCGGTAGGACGAGTCAAGAGCAGCCCCCGCAAAGTTTAATCCCCCACGGCCGCCATTGACCTGTACCTTAAACTATCGTTTGCACCTGCGAAATAGCAAGGTCAATCAAGATTTAGTTTGCCGAGAAAATCCTTAATCGCCCGCGCTGTCGGCGGACAGCCGGGAATAGAAGATTGTAGGCCGCGAGTACAAACACCGACCCCCAAACCCTCTCCATTTACCCCGCGAAACCCCTGACCGATCTTGACCGCTTTAGGCCCCAGGCCTAACCGGCTTAGTTCACCTTCCTCCTCCAACCGGTGTAAGGCATGAATCAGACTGCCGTAACAGGCGGAACAAGCCTCACACTCTTCGATATACCTGGCTAAAGACTGCACCCGCCGGGACAACCGGAAAGGTTGTGCGGACTTAGCTTCCGGATTAAACTCAATGATCTCCGCCTTGTCCAGATTATCCTCGCCGACCCCCAACCCGGCAGCAATGGCAATATAGGGGACGTCCTCCGCCGCTAGCCCCAATAAAGAGGCGGCGTAGGCATCGATCAATACCGGATCGCGCCCGGCGAATACCCGGCCCATCGGCACCGGATTTCCCCCTTCCTCAAAGGTGAGATCGCCACAGATCCCGTCGACAATCGTCAGCTGAGTAGGGAGCGCTGCCGCCAAATGAGCAATCGGCTGATGCAACCCCATCCGGTGAAACCGTCGTTTCTCCGCATCCGGTACACAACCCTTCAGGTTCTTCAGCGCGCAGGTCAGTGCGGTTTGGCAATGCGCCTTTAAGACCGGTAGGTTAATCAGGTAATCTACCTCCAGCACCGACGCACAGACCTCCAGAGTTAGAGCGCCCACCTGCCGGGTTATTGTGCGGTCCCGTTTCAAATTGATTAACGGAACCTGGTACTGAGCAGCCAACTCCTGATAACCGCAGATTTGAAAAGCCCTCTCCGTCTGTGCGCCCACCCAGGAGCCCTCCATTATTCTTAGATCATGATACCCGCGGGCTTGAAAGTATTTGATTATTCCTTCGACCAACTCCGGGTGCGTCGTCGCCCCCGAAGCTGCCGGCTTGTCCAGTACCAGATTGGGCTTTAAGCCGATCTTGGCCGTACGGGGTAGTCCCTCTTCCGGTTTGATCTTCTGTAAAAGCGTCTCCACCATCGTGCGCGGATCGTCACCATAGATAACCATGAGCTGATTTTCTTGCAACGGAGTACCTCCTTCTCTTGTTGTAAGTATCGACTTGTATGCTTGAGACATATATTGTACAGGCTTTGCCATAAATTTTACCACAAATACAGCCCATTAGGAAAAAAGAGACCATACGGTCTCTTTTAAAAACCAAGTGAAATCTTCTTCGAAAATCTTTCTACTTAGAAATCTCGATGCTTTTCTCGAACCCGGGGGCATTAGAGATTGGTGAAGGGTTAAAGCCCATCGCCGTCAATCGAAAATCATCAAACCGGACGGTATGGGATGAGTCGTCATCGGGGCAAGCATATAACCCAACCTTCACATGATTACCCGGTTGCAGATCTACATAATCATAAAAGACTTCAACTCCGTTGACAAACAGTTTCACAAAGTACGCATTCTGCACCACTTCTAATCTGTTCGGTATGATACTACTAATAGTAGTGTTATCCGGATCAATCTCCCAATTTGTTTTGCTTCCCACAGTCGTGGTTTGGGTTTCTTCTGGCGTTTTTACGGCTTTTAGAAACTCAGCATAGCCCTCATACGGATGGACCCGGAAAATATAATAGAATTCCCCTACCCCAAGGTTACCGGCATTAAAGATTAAACCGTACATCCCACTACCCGCTTGCGTATACATCGTTGCCTCGACCGTATAACTTTTCTGAACCGACAAGGGCGCAGTTACTCTGATCGAATATGGGTAACTAACCCTGACTTCATATTCCGCTGCGGGAACATAATCTTTCTCAAAATCTCTTACCCAACCACTATTTATATTGGAAAAATCATCCATCCAGCCGATTACCCGAAAATCAGTATTCCGCCGATCTCCCTTGACTGTAAATTCATAGAACGCTGGTCCAAATATATAATTTTTATCCTTTTCCGCCCAAATTCTAAGATGGTCACCTTCATTCACCCAGAGCGTCCATCTTCCGTCTGAATAGGGATACACTGGCTTCTCCTTATCATAGTTACGTTCGTATTTAATTTTTACTCCTTCAATAACTTCAGCAGGATTTGAACTTGTCACTCGTCCGGAAATCACATATTCGCCAAATTCAATCCGACATCCCGACATCAACATTAATAAGACCAAGGCCCCCAGGGCGAAATAAGTAAATCTTCTTTTTTTTTATCTTCTTTCCCTCCCTATTTAATTTATGGAATTACATAAGTCGGTTGTTTTGGCCCCTTACAATAATATTCGGCACTTTTTTAAAATAACATTAGCTTATCTCTAACGGACTTTCCGTTCATCAACATCCCGCGGATCAAAGTCCTTTTAAGCATTCGGGTTATGTAATTCCCTCATCTAATCATCTCTGTTACGATTGAACCATAATAATCCACCGTTGTAAATAGCTTTTTCTCAAGTCATTACAAACCATTTTTTCCGGCTTCATTTGTGCGACAGGCCTCGATTAACCCGCCAAAAAGCTTTTCAGAGTCGGGCCCTGGCCACCGTTCCGGATGCCACTGTACCCCCAAGAGCCAATCTTCACCTGGAGCCTCAATCCCCTCGACCACTTGATCCTCACTCCAAGCGGAGACCAGAAGACCCGGAGCCAAGTCTTTAATCGCTTGATGATGATGAGAATTGGTCCAAATCACTGTCCGTCCCAGTAAAAAATGGAGGTTGGTACCCTCCTTGATGCTTACACGGTGCTGGGCATCTTCCGCCCCCCTGCTTGGCCGGTGTTCAAGCAGGGCAGCACCCGGCGGTGAATACTGACTGGGTAAATCTTGATAAAGGCTTCCCCCTAAGGCGACGTTGAGCACCTGCATCCCCCGGCAGATCCCAAGGAGCGGAAGGCCTTCCTTTAAAGCTTGATGGATCAAAGTAATTTCCCAGTGGTCACGCAGAGGATCAACGCTTCCCAGGCGAGGATGGGGAGGTTCCCCGAAAAAACTGGGGTCCAAATCACCGCCCCCGCTTAAGAGCAATCCTTGACAGAAGGAGCCCAAGGGGCGGTCAAACTTGGCCGGTGGGAGGAGCGACTCGACCGCTGGCAACAGCACTGGAATTCCACCCGCCCTTTCGACCGCACGGCAGTATGCCCCGGCCAACCTATACTGATCCGGGTGCTCTTTCCGGTGACTACACGTAATCCCAATCACGGGCCTCTTCATCTGGCAATTCCTTCTTTCCATTCCGGTCTTCCTCCCCGGATACCGCCTTCAGCCTACTCTTGAAGGCGACGGGAAGGACTGAAGCACACTTTTTAATTATCCTTCAATATAATAGGATAATAGGCTAAGTCTGCTGCGGCCCCAGCATGAAAATTTTCGATTAATTAGTGAAGCAGCAAGGGATTTTATGGAACAGTCGCGAATAATAAAATTGACACCATTACCGGTTAAATTTATATGATAATGGAGGTTGAAAAATGAGTCGAGTACATAAACGTAGTCTTCTTTTGTGTTTAATCCTGATCGGCTCTTTACTGTTGGTGACGGGTGCCTTCGCCCAATCGGGCTCGCAGTCGAGTAAGGATGTGGAGATTAACAAACCGCTTCCGCCGCCCGGCCAATCAAGTTCAAGTCCCAATAAGTTTTTCCATTTCTGGTTCCAAATCAATCCGCCGGGACAAAGCAAAAAGGATTTTGATTTCCGGCCGCCAACCAGCACACCAAAGGATCCCAGTGAACTAAGTGAATTACGCTATCTTGTTCTGGGCTCGATCGATCCGGAAACCGCGCTCATTCTTCGCCTGACCGAGAAAGCCAAGCAGCGGATGATCGAACCCTCCCGTTTTGGTGACTATTTGCGTTCCCAACAGGTCTCACTCCGTGGTTATCTTTCGCTCAGCAACCGGATTCACAATCTCATCCTGGAGCTTTGCCTCTTGGACTTAGGACGGATCTCCAGATCCGAGTTCACTAATTATTTACGGCAGATCAGAGTAAACGCCTACCATCTCTCCACGGAAGAAAATACCTTTAATTACCTGATTGACCTGATTGAAAATAACCTTTTCTCCCCGACCGAAGCGATTGATTGCTTAATCCTCCTCAAGCACGACGCGACCAGTCGCTGGTAAAAAGACCTGGCTTTCTACTTATTTTAATAAATTTTATAAAGAAAGAGGGGATAACTTCAGCAGTTATCCTCTCTTTCTTTTTCACCCCATAAAGCGAATCTCCGGATTCATTCCGTCCGGCCCAATCTCCACCCAACCGTAACTATGCTTTCGTTCGCCACGGCAACTACCAAGGCTGCCTGGGTTCAAGAGCATCACCCCGTGGCTCTGGTCAAGCAGAGGGAGATGGGTATGGCCAAAAATGACCAGATCGGCCTGGCTGGCTTTCCCTTTGAGGGCGAGACGTAAAAGATCGTGTTTCACTCCGTAACGGTCGCCGTGGGTCAAGAATATTCTCTGCCCGCCGGCCTCGAAGCATAACTCCCGGGGCAAACGGGAAAAAGGATCACAGTTTCCGGCCACCGCATACCGGGGAAGGTCGGGAAAGTCCCGCGCCAATTGCAACAGATCATTGCCACCGTCTCCGGCATGGATCAATAGATCAAACGGTCCTACTGTCGTTAAAAGTTTATGTAAAAGCTGGTAATTACCATGGGTATCACTGACTACCAGTATCCGCATAGTCTTCACTCTCACACCTCACGCAATATCCGGCCGCGTCGCCTTCCCCACAGTCTCCGCCTGGTATTCGATGAACTGCATGGAACAGAGGTGGTGATATAAACCTTTCTTCTGGATCAATTCATCATGTTTTCCCTCTTCGACCACTTTCCCTTCATCAAGGACGATAATTTTGTCAGCCTTCCGGACGGTAGATAACCGGTGCGCAATGATAATAATTGTCCGGCTACCCGCGAGGTTGTTAATGGCTTTCTGGATTTCCCTTTCGGTCTCTACATCGACCGAGGAGGTTGCTTCGTCCATGATTAAAATCGGTGCATTTTTCAGGACCGCCCGGGCAATAGCCAACCGCTGCTTCTGCCCTCCAGACAGCTTGACTCCCCGTTCACCGATATAGGTATCATACCCGTCCGGCAACGCCATGATAAAATCATGAGCGCAAGCGGTTTTCGCCGCGGCCACGATTTCTTCGGGGGAAGCTTCTTCCCGACCATAGGCGATATTTTCGGCAATTGTTCCGTTAAACAAAAATACATCTTGCAGCACCATGCTAATATGATCGCGTAAGGAACGTAAAGAAACATTCTTAATTTCTACGCCGTCGATCAGGATGGAACCGGCATCTTTATCATAAAACCTGTTTAACAGGCTCATAATCGTGGTCTTACCGACGCCGGTCGGACCGATAAAAGCTACCATCTCGCCGGGGCGGATATGAAAAGAAACATCATCAAGAATTTTGCTCTTCTCATCATACCCGAAATCGACATGCTTGAATTCAACTTCGCCCCGTACATCCTTTAAAACTTGCGGGTTTTCACTCTCTTTAACATCCGGTTCTGTATCAAGTATTTCAAATACTCTTTCCGCGCCGGCAATCGCGGCTTGAATATTTTCCAAGACAAGCCCTAAGGCGGTGATTGGTTGGTAAAACATGCTTAGATAGAGGATGAAACCGACAATATCGGCCACCGGCATCTTGTTCTGAAGCGCTAAGAGTCCGCCAAAGGCAACCACGATCACCGTACCGAGCGAACTAAAGAAGTCAATGGAGGGGTGGAAAAGAGAACTCAACTTCATGGCGTTCACTCGGATCTGCGAGTTTTTAAAGGAGATCTTCCTGATTTTATCGAGTTCTTGCTCTTGCTTGTTAAAAGCCTGGATCTCCCGGATACCTGAAAGATTATCTTGTAAATCGGCGGTAAAATCAGCTAAGTATTTCTGTGCTTTTCTGAATTTGGGTAAAACATGGTGGGTAAATAAAACACATGCATAAAAAAGAAACGGAATCGGAATCAAAGTAAAAAAAGCCAGCGTGGCATTCATACTGAACAAGATGACGGTAACCCCTGCTAGAATCAGAAGATTGGTAACCAGATCGGGTAAAGCGTGGGCTATTAGCATCTCGAAGGTCGCGGTATCATTAACCACTCTGGACATCAGCTGGCCGGTTTGCTTATCATTATAAAACTTCAACGATAGTTGCTGAAGTTTGTCATAGACAACCACCCGCATATAAGCTACGGTGTACCACGCCCCGTAATGAGCATAGTATCCTCGTAGAAATTGAAACCCCATCCTTGCTAGGTAGGAGAGGAGAAGAAGAACCGAGAGTGTGATTATTTTCTCCCCGGCCTCCGGCTCGGCATTAATGTTCGTGACGATCCCGATCAACATTCTGATTAACCAAGGACCAACTAGGTTCATTCCAGTCACGGCCAGTAGACTAAAAGCCGCAATAAACAAGTATTTCCAGTATGCTTTCGCATACTTAATCAAGCGAAAAATGTAACTCATTTTCCCTCCCGGTTACCCATCCATTGTGGATTTTGGGCGTTATCTATTGATTTTCAAACTTGGTGGCCAGATAGGCCCGGAAATTACGCATTGCCATCGCCCGGTGGCTAATCTGGTTCTTCTGTTCGTCGGTCAGTTCAGCCATGGTCAAACCCAGTTCCGGCAGGAGAAAAAGGGGATCGTAGCCAAAACCGTTCTCCCCGCGCGGAGCAAAAGTGATTAGCCCATTGCAGTATCCTTCCGTTGTCCAGACTTCACCGGCGGGCGAAACAAAGGCAAGCGCTGAGCAGAAACGAGCCGTCCGTTCTTCCTGCGGAACCCCGGCCAATAGCTTTAAGAGCTTTTCGTTGTTTTTGGCATCATCCCGTTCTTCTCCGGCAAAACGGGCGGAAAGAACACCCGGAGCGCCGTCCAAGGCATCGACCATCAGTCCGGAATCATCCGCGATCGTCCAGGCTTTGAGGTGCGCGGCAACGGCCGTAGCTTTTTTAACGGCATTCTCGATAAAGGTCTTCCCGTCTTCCACTACTTCCGGGACGCCGGGGAAGTCCAGCATCGAGTAAACCTCCCAAGATAAATCGGAAAGGAGCATTTTCAGCTCCTTTACCTTTCCTTGATTTCGCGAAGCGAGGACGACCTTAGCCAATGTTCATTCCTCCAATCCGTTTCCCCAGGTCCCCCAGGACCTCGGCTTGGAAAGAAATTAACTCTTTAATTCCTTTATTGGCTAAACTGAGTAATACCTCGAATTCTTCGTGGGAAAACGGAGCCCCTTCCGCAGTGGCTTGCACTTCCACTAATTGTCCGTTCCCCGTCATCACTATGTTCATATCGACGGAAGCTTTTGAATCTTCAGCGTAACACAGATCTAAAAGCAATTGGTCATCGACAATCCCCACACTGGTGGCGGCCAAATAATCATAGAGCGGTAACTGTTCCTGATCGTCTTTCGCCACCGTCGCCAGGGCATCCACCAAGGCGACAAAAGCCCCGGTAATCGCCGCTGTCCTGGTTCCCCCGTCCGCTTGGATCACATCACAATCGATCCAGACCGTCTTCTCCCCCAGCGCCGAGAGATTGACAACCGAACGGAGAGCACGTCCAACCAAGCGTTGGATCTCCTGAGAGCGGCCGCTCGGTTTACCTTTGGTCACTTCCCGTATATTCCGTTGTGGGGTCGCCCGTGGGATCATGGCGTATTCAGCGGTAACCCATCCTTGACCACTACCACGCAACCAAATCGGCACTTTATCCTCAACCGTCGCCGTACAGATTACTTTCGACGCGCCAACTTCAATCAAAACAGACCCTTCTGCGTGTTGAATAAAGTTGCGGCTGATCTTAACCGGTCTTAGTTGATCTGCTTGCCTTCCGTCTATTCGTTCCATCTTCTCCTCCATCTCTTCTCCTTACTTCTCACCAAGGGAATTGTACTGATTGTCTTTCATTACTATATATAACCATTTGCGCTCTGTCAACTTTAAAAAACCCCTTAAACCACGGTAAAACTCGTCAATTAACAGGCTTTAAGGCCTTTGTCAGGAGCCGGAAGGAAAGATCCGGATATTCCTTCGCAATTAACCCCAAAGTCGAAAAGAGATAGTCGTGGTCGAGATAAAACCGGGGCGCTGTTGGTTTTAAACTCTCTGGCGTAGCGGGATCATAGAGGGCTCCCGTTAAAACCTTAGACCCGACCGGCGAGGAAGCCAGCACCCCCCCGGTCCCAATGACAGTTTTGACGGCAGTCAGATCTTTCCCGACTTGTAGATAAGAGATTCCTTGGGGTGTATAAAACTTTTCAACGCAACCGGCATGTCGTTCGGTTGCCGCTTTAACTGCCAGGTAACCAATGGTCTCCTCCAGGCGGAGGTCCTCCGGGGAGGTGGGGAGATATTGGACATTCAGTACGCGCTTTTTCACCCCGCTGAGCACTGCTTCTTCGGGCAGATCAGCCAACTTGGCAAGGGTTTGCGCCGTAAAATGCTCCATTAAGGCCACGGCGCTGGAACGCATGCCTAAATCGCCTTCCACTGTTCTTTTGACCTTCGGTTCCGGTAATCCTTGGAGGAAAACATTCGGTTCGGTGGGGAAACCTTCGGCGATACTATGGACATCGGTCGTCGCCCCGCCGACATCAACCACCAGGAGATCGCCCATCCCAGGAAGATGATCACCGGCTCCCGTCGCCAGCCGCTCGGCAGCTTGCAGAACAGCCGCCGGGGTCGGCATGGTAATCCCATCAATCACCTGTTCAACCTGGTCTAAACCCTTAGCCTGAATGATCCGTTGCAAAAAAATCTCCCGGATTTCATTCTGGACTGGCTCGATATTCAACCGTCCAAGCTCCGGTAGGACATTAGCTACCCGGTAACAAATCTTCCCCGCCGCCTTTAAAGCCTCTTCGACCTGCGGCGCCACCGTTTTATTGCCGGCCACGATCACCGGCACCGCCAAACGGCTGGCGGCCAGGAGCCGCGCATTATGTAAAATCGTCTCTTTATTCCCACCGTCGGTCCCGCCGGCCAGTAAGATCAGGTCTGGTTCCAAAGCGAGCAGCTCTTCAATCTCCGCCGGAGATAGCTCAAACCCATAGGCACCAATCACACGGGCTCCGGCACCTAAAGCAGCTTTTTTCGCCGCTTCAACCGTGAGTTCCGGCACCAACCCGATCGCCACCATCTTTAAGCCACCGGCCGCGCTACTACAAGCCAGCCGCCGTTCATAATTAAGATGACCTACTTTCTGCTCCAACCGTTCAAGGGCTTTTAGGTACCCTAATAACAGCCCATCCTCAACACTGGTACGGGCGCGGGCCGTTCCCAACACAGCCGGTTGGTCCAGATCCACCGCGGTCATCTTCGTGTAGGTACTACCGAAATCGATTAGTAAATATGGTTTCACCCTTTGCTCCTCTCCTGCTTGACCGGATTATCCGTAACCCGGTCTTTTCTTTGCTAACAGTTCTTCGACAATCGTTTCTATTCTTCCCCTGCCGTTTGTGTATAAAAGTAATTTAACAAACCCTGGCCCAAACCCGCGACGATCTTTTCTCTAAACTCCGTCTTCCAAAGCAATTTCTCTTCCTCCTTATTGGAGATAAAGCCCATCTCAAAAATGACCGTCGGCATTTCGGTCTCCCGGGGCAGCACAAAATCTTTACTGGCCATGATTCCCCGGAAAGGAAGATCCGTCTGGCGGAGCACCTCTTGGGCTAGACACTGGGCCAAGAAAGCACTCGCCTCTCGTTCGGGATGATGCCAGACTTCCAACCCGCGAATTTTGCTATTATCATGATTGTTGGCATGGATACTAATCATCACCGCCGCTCCGACCCGGTTGGCAATCGCTACCCGGTCATAAAGCCATACGTAACGGTCATCATCACGGGTCAGCAAAACTTGGGCACCAAGATCTTCCAGGTATTGCTTCAAGCGGATGGTCACATCAAAGTTCAAATCTTTCTCTCGCAAACCACTTCTACTAATCGCCCCTGAGTCGATCCCGCCATGTCCCGGATCCAATACGATAATCTTACCAGCCAACGGCGCGTCTTGGATACTGACCCGCAGGGTATCTTGATCAACAGTCAGACTATACTGATGCCCAGTGGGGATAGGTAGTTCCACTTGGACCGTGAGACCATCCTTTTTACTCAAGCGAAAAGCCGGCGCCTCGGTCGGTATCGTGAACGCCGCTTCATCGAAGGTGGTATGGGGGAGATCAATCAGGAGTTTCCCGGAGGGGGCGTCCCAGACCGGTACAGCGCTTAACATCCCCGAACTTTTGATCACCAGTTCCCCCCCGCTTCCCTTTTTGACCCAGGTCGCTTCCTGCAATTCCTGAACGGTTTTCACGACCAACCGTCCCGGGACTACCGGATCGGCACTGATCATACAGTTACGCGGTTCTTGAATCTCCATAACCAGGCGGATGGTCTGGGGGTCAAACTGACTGACCCGGATATTTTTCACCCACTTATTGTCCCCCGGGATCGTTAATGCGGGTCCGGTCAGCGTCACATCCCAGAGATCGATGATTAGGCGATGCGGAGCCAAAAGGTAATCGGTTCGGTGGTTAACCGCAGAAGAAGTATCGATATAAATCTCCGGAGCTTCGCTGGCTGAGGAAAAGCTAATATCCTTGAGGGTCGCATTGAAGACCAATCGCAAGTCCCCTGCCTGCCCGGATACGGGTTCTAAACGATAGCCCAGGAGAAAGTCTAGATCAAAAACGACCCGGGTAGTATCCTGAGCAAAGCGGCTAACTCGCACCCCTTTCACCGGCGTGCCTGCCAACTCCGCGGTTGATAAATGCGGGGAGGGCTCAATGCCGCTCAGATCGATTACCAAGCGCGCCGGATTCTCCAACAAAAAGGAGCGATAAGTATACTCACCGCCGATTTTCAGTACGTAACTTAATCTCCCCTGGTCAGCCTGTGTTTCAATGGCTAAGAGATATTGTCCGGCTGTTACTCCGTCTGTCGTGTCGGGAAGTGAAGCGTATGCCGTCTCGCCCTGCACCGGGAGAAGACAACTGTTCAAGAGTAGAAGCAAAAATATCATTACCAGGCCGACCGAAGATCTTTTCACTTGTAATCCTCCTGCTAAAGCTAATGTTAATTGCATGGATCTTCGACTTTTTCCGCCAGTCTTCCTCCCCTTCCCGGCCATTCCACCTGAGGAATGTATTGGCAATTATTTTACTTTTTCAATCGGGGCCAACGCGAGCAGCAGTTCCTTAATGCCCAACCCAGGAAAAGCCACTTTCGCCGAGGCCTCCTCACCGCTCCCTTGCACTGTGATGATGGTGCCAATCCCCCACTTGCGGTGGGAAATCTTATCGCCCGGATTGAAGTCAACCGGTACACTCCTGGCCTTTGGCGCAGCGGGCGGAGCTGAGACAGGCCGCCGGTTGAAGTCCTTCTTTTCATCCTCTCCCGGCCAACAGAGCAAGTGCTTGGGTATTTCTTGGAGAAAACGGGAGGCCACACTGAACTGAGTTGTCCCGTTTAACGTGCGCATACCCGCATAAGTCAGAAATAATCGCTGACAAGCTCTGGTCATCCCCACATAACAAAGCCTCCGCTCCTCTTCCAGTTCGGCCGGGTCCAGCAAAGAGCGGCTGTGCGGGAAGACTCCTTCCTCCATCCCGACCAGAAAAACGACCGGGAATTCCAGACCTTTCGCCGCGTGGATCGTCATTAAAATGACCCCGTCCTGTTCTTGCTGAAATTGATCCACATCAGCCACCAATGCCACCGTCTCTAAAAAGGCGGCGAGCGATTTATCTTCACTCTCTTTTTCAAACTCAACAGTGATCGAGAGAAATTCACGGAGGTTCTCCAGCCTACTCTCCGCTTCCACCGTTCCTTCCGCTTGGAGACTCCTTAAATAGCCGGATTCTTCCATAACCCGCTGTGCGAGTACGGAGATTCCCACCTCAGCCTGTAAAGCAACCATCTTCTGTAGAAACTGGCCAAAGGTTTGCAAAGGGTTGATCGCCCTCCGGGTGAGCGCGGGAGCTTCTTCGAGCCGGCTCAAACCTTCCAACGTACCATAACCGTACTCATCCAAATAGCCAATTAACCGTTCAAAGGTCACTTCCCCGATTCCGCGTTTTGGGGTATTAATCACCCGCCGCAGACTAACCCGGTCATTAGGATTGTACACTAATTTAAGGTAACTAAGGAGATCCCTAATCTCCTTGCGCTCGTAAAAGCGCAGACCCCCGACGACCTGATAAGGAAGGCCCTTTTGGATAAAAACCTCTTCGAAGACCCGGGACTGCGCATTCGTTCGGTACAGTAGAGCAAAATCGGAAAATTGCCGGCCTTCTTCCCTGATTAACTGTTCAATCCTCGCCGCCACCAACCATGCCTCTTCCCGCTCATCAGCAGCTTTTAAGATGGTGACTTTCTCCCCTTCTTCGTTTTCGGTCCACAGGGTCTTGGTTTTGCGGGCATGGTTGTTCCGGATCACCTCATTGGCCGCGCTTAAGATGTTTTTGGTCGAGCGGTAGTTCTGTTCCAACTTAACCACTTTAACTTCGGGGTAATCCCGCTCAAAGTCGAGAATATTGCGGATATCGGCACTACGAAAGCTGTAAATCGACTGGTCGTCATCACCGACCACACAGAGATTGCGCTCTTTCTCCGCCAGCAAATTAATCAACGTATACTGCGCATGGTTGGTGTCCTGGTATTCGTCGACCAGAATATATTTGAATCTTTCCTGGTATTTAGCGAGTACGGTAGGGAATTCGCGGAAGAGACGGATCGTCTGCATAATCAAGTCGTCAAAGTCCACTGCCGTATTTTGCGCCAATTTTTTCTGGTAAAGCGGGTATACCTTCCGCACGACCTACGACCAGAAATCGGCCGCCTGCTGTTCATACTCTTGGGGCCCAATCAATTCATTCTTCGCTTTGGAGATGGTGGCCAAAACCGCCCGCGGGTTGAAGTTGTTTTCACTCAGGTTTAGCTCGCGCAGAACTTCCCTAACCACAATCAGCTGGTCTTGAGTATCGTAAATCACGAAGTTGCGGTCCAGTCCTAGAAAACCTCCGTCCACCCTCAGAATCCGGGCACAAGTAGCGTGAAACGTCGCCACCCAGATTCTCTCGGCCTCCGGTCCGATCAACCCACTGACCCGCTCCTTCATTTCTTGGGCTGCTTTGTTCGTGAATGTCACCGCTAAAATATGATACGGACAGACGCCGCTTTGCAAAAGTTTAGCGATTCGATAGGTTAACACTCTGGTTTTTCCACTGCCCGCCCCGGCTAAAATCAGAAGCGGTCCTTCAGTATGACAGACCGCTTCCCGCTGGGCCGGATTCAGCTCTTTGATCCATAAATCCAATCCTGATTCACTCCTGTCGACTTGATTATTCTCGGTCAGTCTCAGTTTTCCTGCCTGCCTTCTTTCAAGTCCCACACCGACGCTCACCTTGTAATTATCCGGTCAGAGCGTAAAAAACGAGTTCTCCTCTTGAACCCATCTTTACCGGTTACTTTTGGCTTAACGCCGTTTTTCCAGTTCTTTAATGATCGCGGCCGGCTCGATTCCATGCCAGGCCAGGAGGACCAAAAGGTGGTAAAGCAGATCAGCGGTTTCGTAAATAACCTCATCCTGACTGTTGTTTTTTGACCCAATAATCACCTCTGCCGCTTCTTCCCCCACTTTTTTCAGGATCTTATCCTGTCCCTGCTCCCAAAGGTAGCAGGTGTAGGAACCGGCTTTGGGGTTTTCCTTGCGGTCAAGGATCAGCTGGTAGAGAGTGTTGAACAGTTGAAAATCGACGCCTTCCGCTACCTTTTCTCCTTCCGGCGCCAACCCCCGGAAGAAACAACTGCGCTGCCCAGTATGGCAGACACAGCCACCGACCGATTCTACTTTAAGGAGTAACGCGTCACCGTCACAATCAACCTTTATTTCTTTGATCAGTTGGCGATGGCCGGAGGTGGCACCCTTATGCCATAACTCTTGCCGACTCCGGCTGTAAAACCAAGCCTCTCCCGTCTCCAAGGTTTTCTGTAACGCCTCTTCGTTCATAAAACCAACCATTAAGACTTCGTTCGTCTGAAAATCCTGAAGCACAACCGTGAGTAAGCCATCTTTATACTTAACTTCCGTTAACAGTTCCTCCTTCGTCAAGCGAAGCCCCCCTTTATCCAAACCCTCTTCGTTTAGTCAGTACCAACGCGCTCGATTCTCCCTCTGCTTTATAGAAATGGTGTAACGACCAAAGTTCAATGTAATTCCTATAAAAAAGCAGGCACCCCGCACCCGGGTTCACCTAATGCACTGCTATGAAAAATAACCGGGCTGGAGCCGTGCCTGAAAAAATCGCCTCAAGATCATCCATTGTTCAATGCAGACTTTTTCATTTCAAGCGAACCGGTATGCCGGCCGCGGCTAGATACTCCTTAACTTCACGGATAGAATAGGTTTTAAAGTGAAAAAGCGAGGCGGCCAGCACCGCCGCAGCCTTCCCTTTCTGGACCGCATCCCGGAAGTGCTCTAGCTGGCCCGCACCCCCGGAAGCAATCACCGGGATCTTAACGTGTTCACTGACCGCACGCAGCATGGCATAATCATAGCCATCCTGTGTGCCGTCCGTATCAATACTGGTTAATAAGATTTCGCCCACTCCGGCCTGCTCCGCCTGGGCCACCCAGGTCAATAGATCAAGACCGGTCGGGGTCGAGCCGCCGTTGATATAAACCTCCCACGCCGCGGCGGCGGTGTCACGCCGTTTGGCATCAACCGCCAACACCAACCGTTCTCCACCGAACCGGCCAACCACCTCCGGTAATAAGTCCGGATTTTTCACCGCCGCCGAACTGATCGAGACTTTGGCGGCACCGGCGGATAGAACCTCATCAACCTGTTCAAGAGTGGCCAGTCCACCG
>JAAYGU010000054.1 GCA_012727535.1 Bacillota bacterium
CAGCTGTATAATGGCAACTACAGCGCATATAGCGCGCAAAAGGCGGAAAAAAGAGCAAGGGCCCAATTTGAATACGAACAGTATATAAGCGAGAAAAAGCGGCTGGAACGGGTGGCCATTGAGCGTCGGCAAAAAGCCCGCTCGATCAAGAAAACACCGAAGAGGATGGGCAATTCCGAGGCGCGGCTACACAAGATGGGAAGCCAAAAGGCCAAGGCAGCGCTGGAACGTTCAGTAAAGAGTATTGAGACCAGAATAAAACAGTTGGTGGTTAAAGAAAAACCAAGGATAGAGGAGATTATTAAACTTGATATCCCGGAGGCCGGGAAGCTCTATAGTAAAGTGGTTATTGAAGGCCATCATCTCAACAAAAGTTATGGTGACCTGGTCATTTTTGAGGATGCAGAGTTTATTATTACCAATGGCGCCAAGGTTGCTTTGCTTGGTCCGAATGGGTGCGGGAAAACTACTTTGTTTAAAATGATCATGAATCAGGAGGCCGGGATCAGTATTGCTCCGGGTGCTGAAATTGGTTACTTCAGTCAGGAGATGAGCATCTTAGATGAAAACCTGACCATTCTTGATAATGTAATGGCCGAGAGTAGGTACGAAGAATCCTTCGCCCGGACCTTGCTGGCCAGGCTGTTATTGAAAAGGGATGATGTCTTTAAACCGGTAGGTGTCTTAAGCGGCGGCGAGCGCGTTAAAGTTTCCTTTGCAAAAATGCTGTTAAAAGGTTTAAACCTTCTGCTCCTAGATGAACCCACGAATTATTTAGATTTAAATTCGCTCGAGGTGGTGGAGGAAGTGCTGCGTGAGTTTGACCAAACTTTATTGCTGGTCTCACATGACCGCCGGCTGATCAGCGCTGTTGCCGACCAGATTATGACGATTGAGGATCATAAAATAAAAATCTTCCCCGGGACGTATGAGGAGTTTTTAGCCCATAAGAATACGGTGCTCGATCAGCAAGGGGAGGAAGAAATCAAGGCCCAAATTAATCTCCTCGAGAACCGGTTAGCCGGGATCGTAGGACGCTTGTCGCTGCCTTCGCCCCAAGATGATCTAGAGGCACTTGATGAAGAATACTATGCAGTGCTCGGGGAGTTAAATAAACTTAAGGCGAGGCGTCAAAAGAAGCATTTAAGTAAAGGCCTAACCGGGCTCAGCAGTCATGATTAAATTACTGGGACTTAAGGTCTATGATGGCAAAGTAATAAACTGTACCAAAATGTAATTTAAGAATTCGTCCCGGAGGTGGACTAACACATCGTAATCCGGTCTCAACTATAATGATCATAAGGTTTGACGTGGAGGTGAGACCGATTATGGATAAGTCCAATTTTATTACAGAATCGCTAAGACAAAATCGATTCTGGACGCAGATCATGTCCGAACATGCTCTTTTCATTCGCGAAGGATTACCTTGTACGGAAACGGCATTAATTGATGAAGCGCGACAATTGGAGAAGATTTTTGCCAATTTGAAAGCCCACGCCGACCAGACGCCAAATGAGCGGGCAGCAGTTTTGGCTTTGAATCAAGATGTGATTCAAGCCTTAGACCGGATCATTGAGTTCAAAACTTACGTGTTAAAGCGCATGATCACTTGTCGTCTCGGTGGCTTTAACTATCCGTTATTAATTGACCATGTACGCCGGGAGGCGATCCGTTTTCGCGCCAACTTACTCAAGCTAAATAATAACATCCAGACTCCGGTGGCCGAATTCGCCCTGGAAGAAGAGATCTTTTGGTTACGCATTATGGGGGATCATGCCCGGTTTATCGCCCATTTGTTAGATCCTTCGGAACGGCCATTGGTACAAAGAGCAACCCAGTTCGGCGTGGATTTTGAAACCTTGCGCCTCCAAGGGGAGGATTTACAATCAATGCTGGTCCCGAGGGATTTTGAAAACCACCTCTTACCCGCCTCGATGATGGGCGAGCCGTTACCACCGGGATTTGGCAACCTCAAGGGACCGTTTGTCATACCCAGACTACAAAGGTTTAATGGGGAAGTAATCGAGACAACCATGGGGATTAGGGATTTTAAAGCGGTTGCTTTGGAGTTGGTGGAAACCTGCAAAGTTCTTAGTCTCATTTCGCCCTTATTAGCCAGCCACGTGCTTAGAGAAGCAGAAATGGCCTTGGCCGATCTGGGGAGAGTAGAACGGGAGTTATTGATAAGCAAGTAGTTCTGGCTAACAAGTCGCTCACACCAGCCCAAAAATTCACAAAGTGAATTAAGGCTGGGTGAGTCGACCAACATAGCAAATATACAAGTGTACGGCGAAAAAGCCCGATTGACATGCAGTCGGGCTTAATTCATTGTGGGGTTACTTTAAATTTAAAATATTGCTACAAGTCCTTAATATAAACCATAAGTCTGATCAACATTGAGAACAAACAAGATCCCCTTCCCGGGTTCTTCGATCTGTAGTTCTTCCCTAATACTCGACACAATGGCGCTAGTAAGCTCAATCTTGGAAAGGATCATGACGATTTCTTTTTCCGGTTCAATCGGCATGGCAAACAGCTTCTTTGTTTCGTGGACCCCTGAGCCTCTGGCATTGATCACGGTTGCGCCCCGCGCGCCGGCGAGTTTCGCCGCATCAATAACTTCTTCCGCTTTCCCGCGATCCACAACCACAAATATCGCCTTATACATCGGTTTAATCACACCTCTTCTTTCCTTTGCTTGGTCTGGCGCTACTGGGTGAACGCCAACCTGGCTATTAACAGTAATTGTAAACGCGATCCCATGATGCGGTTTATGAAAAGCCAACTGTTTATTAAGCACCTCCAGCGCCCGGTCAGCTAGGGATGGCACAGTGACGCTTAGCACAATTTCTTTACGGATATCGGTTAGATCCAATATTTCTAACAGAAAGTTTTTAACCGTACCTTTGCCGAAAAAGATGGTGCCACCGGAGACCCCTTGCCGTCTAAGAATAGACATTACTTTGCTGCCGACGCCGAAATTCACTACTGTGCAAAGCAATACCCATTGCTCGTTTTCGGAGTTATTACTCATGATCAACAACCTCCTTTTGCGATTTGATTTTATAAATAAGCCCTAAAACCTGTAAGGCGATTAATGGGGTTAAAGCGACCATCGCGATTACACCAAAACCGTCAATTAAGACATTGGCGCCTTCGGTTGCTTCGGCAACCCCTTGCGCGAAGGCTAGAATAAAGGTGGCAGTCATCGGCCCGGAGGCGACACCCCCGGCGTCAAAGGCAATCCCGACAAAGAGGGAAGGAACCACGTAAGAGATGGCGATCGAGATGATATACCCTGGCAACAAAAAATGCCAGAGTTGGACCCGGGGAATAATAATTCTCACCATGGAAAAGGTGACGGCGCAACCCACACCTAGCGAAAGGGCGAATAAGACAATTTTACGCTTGACGTAGCCTGTAGTGACATTTTCAATCTGTGTCGTTAAAACATAAACGGCTGGTTCGGCTAAAATCACGACTAAACCAAGGGTAAAGCCAATAAGGAACACAATCCACGGTTGTTCTAACAAAGCGAGACGATAACCGACCATACTCCCGACATCCATAAAACCAGCATTCACTCCGGTTAAGAATAAGACTAAACCGATAAAAGTATAGAGCAGACCCTTCATAATTTTCTTGAAAGCGCGCCCGGAAAGACGAAAGGATAGCGTTTGAAAGACCAGAAAGGTTAATAATAAAGGGAGAAGGGCTAAAATTATATTCTTGGCGATTCCGGGTAGTTGATTCATAAAAGGAGCAAAAATTGATGTAGACTGGGAAATTCTAAATTCTAAGCTGCCGCTCAATTCGCGGGTCTTGGAAAACAGACTCATAATAATTACAGCCAAGATGGCACCGGAAGAAGCCAGTCCCACCAAGCCAAAACTATCTTCCTCTGAAGCTGCGCCATTCTTTTTTAAAGAAGAAACACCATAGGCAAGGGCGAGCATAAACGGGACGGTCAAGGCACCGGTAGTGGCACCGGAGGCATCGAACGCGATCGCGATAAATCCAGAGGAAGAGAAGATGCCTATTACCAGGATCAACAGGTAGATTAGGGTTAGCATTTTATTTAACGGTTGGTTATAAACAATGCGAAAGAGACCAAGGGTTAGTAAGACAGCGATACCCACCGAGACCACCACGACGATACTTGTTTGAGAAAGGACCCCGGCTGTTACAGCCTGAACTTGACCGGCTAAGATGTGTAGATCGGGTTCGGCAATGGAGATAAAAAACCCTAGAATTAAACCGGCGAGACCAACGATCCAGACTTTATTGCTTTTAGCAAGAGCATTACCCATAAGGGTACCGATGGGGGTGATGCCGATATCAACACCAAATAAGAAGATCGTCAGTCCGATGATGATGAAGAAGGCACCGAGGAGAAACCGCACCAGCAAATGATGATCAAGTGGGGTAAATGTAAAATTGAGTATTAAGACAATTACTGTAACGGGAATCACCGCGAAAAGAACTTCTTTTAATTTTTCGAGAAGAACATTCAAATAGCAATCACTTCCTTTCTTCTTGCCTGCTTGTGTAAAAAGAGATTCGGACAAGAACTACCATATCTCTATTATAAAGGAAGTTTTGTCATAATTTCACCATATATTTGCAGTTTTTTCTTGAAATTGTTTAGGCAATGTTTAGCGATTTTAACCCCGGTGACCGATTTGGCGCAGGAAGAAGAGATCTTTTGCTGCCGGGTTATACTGATTTGAAAAGGACAAAAAAAGCGGCTTTTGAAAAGCCGCTTTTTGTCAAAGGCCTATACTTACTGCTATAATTAGCTCGCGCAAGACTTTACAGGCCACGGCGGAGGATGCTCCGCTATGGTCATAATGGGGGGCGAGTTCAACCAGATCGCTTCCGATGATATTAAGAGTAGAAACTGCTTTGAGGGCGGTAATCAGATCGGGGAAAGAGACTCCGCCCGCCTCCGGGGTACCGGTGCCCGGGAGAACGGAAGGGTCAAGTACATCCAGATCGATGGTTAGATAGACTGGTCGGTGGCCAATCTCAGCAATGGCTGCCCCTAAGCCGGTAAAATCATGCATTTGTAAGACTGTACGTCCGGCTTTTGCCCAGTAAAATTCTTCTCTGGTTCCGCTGCGGATTCCAAATTGCCAGATCCGGCCATCACCCAAAACTTCCCAGACCCGGCGCATCACTGTAGCATGGGAAAGAGTTTCGCCCAGGTAGTCGGAGCGGAGGTCCGTGTGCGCGTCAAAATGGAGCACGACTAGATCATCATATTGGCGTTTTGCTTCGGTGATGGCGGGGAGAGAGATCAGATGTTCGCCGCCGAGCATGATCAATTTCTTATTGTGCTGAAAGACATGGCGCATCTGTTCCTGGACGAGCTGTAATACTTTTTCGGTGTTACCGAAGGGTGGCTCCAGATCGCCCAGATCACAGAGTGAGAAATCGGTTAAATCAGCATCAAAGTAAGGGCTGTAGGTTTCGAGCCCAACCGATTCCATTCGGATCTGGGCCGGAGCGAAACGGGCGCCCGGACGAAAGGAAACGGTTCCGTCAAAGGGGACCCCCAAAAGGACTGAGGTGGCGGAGGCAAAATCGCTCCCACATCCGATGAAGGTGGGGCCGGTTGACTCACGCATCTTCGGTCAGCATCTCCTGGACGTAAGTAGGGAGGGCAAACGAAGCTGTATGTATGTCGGTATTATAATATCTGGTTATAAGCTTGAACTGCTGCCACAATTCAGGTTTAAAATCAGTGACCGGATCGAGTGTCTTGGCGGCAAAACCGAACAGCCTAAGGCCGGAGGGATAGGTCGGCTTAAAAACCTGATAGACACGGGCGATCGGGAAGGTGGCTTTAATTTTTTGGTGGGCCCGCTTCATCTCCCGGGCATCACCTGGGTAGTAAGGGCTTTCGTGCTGGTTGATTAAGCTCCCGTTTGGGGTTAAAGCCCGGTAACAGTTGCGATAAAACTCAAGGGTAAAAAGGCCTTCGCCCGGACCAATCGGATCCGTGGAATCAACCAGGATTAAATCATAAGTCCCCTCCGGAGTGTTTTTTACAAACTCCACACCATCGACAAAATGCAGTTTAAGTCGTGGTTCATTTTCGAAGACCGAAGCGGTTTGGGGTAAGTACTGTTGACAGAGGCGAACCACTCGCTCGTCGATCTCCACTTGATCAATCTGCTGAACAGTTGGGTAGCGTGCTACCTCGCGGGCGGTTCCTCCATCACCGCCGCCAATAATCAACACCCTTTGGATCTCGGGATTAGTGGCGAAGGCGGGATGGCAGATCATTTCATGGTAAATGAACTCGTCTTTCTCCGTCATCATCAGGAAACCATCAAGGGTAAAAAAAGTACCAAAGGTTGCGTTTCTGAAGAAATCAATCCTTTGGAACTTTGTTTGTTCGGACCAAAGCGGCTCGACTTTAATTGAAAAGCGTACATCTTCGGTATGGTATTCCGAGAACCATAAATCAACCAATTATTTAACCCCCTTTTCGGGCTTTTGTTTAATAGCGCCCAAAAGCTCTATTCTCCAAGGACCTTAATAAAGTCGATGTTTCCATCGTCATTCATGATTATACAATTCTGTTTTCGATAGAAATTATAATGGTCGATAATCTCTTCGGTGATTCGTTCGCCCGGGATAACCAGGGGAATGCCGGGCGGATAAATCATGATCGATTCACCGCTAATCTCGCCACAGGCTTCCGGGAGGGGAACCTGTTTTTTAACGCCGTAAAACGCATCACGGGGGGCGACCACGGCTTGCGGCCGGGCAAAGTAGCCGGGCAGCGGGAGGTGGAAAGGCGGCTTTTTGCCATAATAGTCCCGGCTTAGTTTTTCGCAGGCCTCGACCAGCTGCGTCAGATCTTCTGCCGTATCACCGGGACCGGTGACTGCCAGCACCACATAGGTTTCGGCCAGTTCGAACTGGATATTGTACTTTTCTTTAAATAAGTCATAAACTTCGAAACCGGTCAGGCCAAGCTCATTTACTCTTATTACTAATTTGCTCTCATCATAGTCGTAAATCTCTTTACCGTTGACATAATCGTCGCGGGTGATGACACTTAAACCCGGTATTTTATTAATCTCCGCTTTGGCCTTTGCGCTTAAAGCAAGGAGATTCCCCCAAATCTGACGACCGTTGAAGACCAGATGCTTCCGGGCCAGATCAAGGCTGGCCAACAAGAAATAGGAAGCACTTGTGGTTTGCATTAAGTTAATGATGGTGCGGACCTTTTCTTTACTGATCAGCCCTTCATTGAGGAGGATAGCGGAGGTCTGGGTTAAGGAGCCTCCGGTTTTATGGATGCTGACCGTGGACATGTCCGCCCCAACATGCATTGCCGCGTCCGGTAACTCCGGATGGAAGGGAAAGTGTGAGCCATGGGCTTCATCGACCAAGACCGGAATACCGTGGCGGTGGGCGAGCCGTACAATGGCCTTAAGATCGGAGACCGTACCATAGTAAGTGGGGTTATTCAGAAAGATCCCTTTAACCCCGGGATTTGCCCTGATCGCTTCTTTAACTGCACTATAGGTTATCCCGTTGGTGATCCCATATTCGGGGTCAATCTCCGGATCGATGAATACCGGAAGCGCGCCGCTTAAGATCACCCCATTGATCGCTGATTTATGAACATTGCGTGGCATTATTATTTTATCTTTCGGCCCGCAAGCGGACATGATCATGGTGATTACGCCAAAGGTTGAACCATTCACGAGCAGGAAAGCATAATCAGCACCATAAGCATCGGCCATTAAGGCTTCTGCTTCTTTAATAATCCCCGTTGGATTCGAGAGTACATCCAGATCCTTGGTGGAATTGGCATCAAACAAGACGATCTGTTCGCCGAAAGCCTCTGCCAGCGGTGAAACCGGGTTTTTCTTATGCCCGGGGACATCGAAATGAATGATTTTAGCCTGGGTGTAGTTTTGAAGCCCCGTATATATTGGTGTGGCCGCGTGGTTTTTTAAGTCCATCAAAAAGCCTCCGACCCCGCTCACGAAAGATTCAGTCCGTGGAAGATCTCATTCATCTCCTTCTTCAAGCGGCGGGTAATTTCCCGCGCTTCCCCCGGGTGAATGTCTTTTTTGGAAAAACCGAAAAGATAATTGTCTAAATTAAAGTATTTAAGCTTGCATTTAGTATGGTAGATATTCTCCTGGTAAACATTGACATCAATCATCTGGTATTTGTTTAAAATACTCTGGTCAATATAGTCCTGAATTGAATTGAATTTATGGTCATTAAAAATCTTTTTACCGGTGATATCACGGGTAAAGCCGCGTACCCGGTAGTCGATTGTCATGATATCCGTATCAAAACAGTTAATCAGGTAATTGAGGGCTTTAAGAGGGGAAATTTGTCCGCAAGTTGAAACATCAATGTCAGCACGGAAGGTGCAAACCCCGTCGTGAGGATGGTATTCGGGATAGGTATGAACCGAGATATGACTTTTGTCGAGGTGGGCGAGGATGACCTCCGGCTCAAGGGTAGAGGTTTCCTTCTGCTGAATCGGATCCTCGCAGACCAAAAGTGTAACGCTGGCTCCCTGGGGGTCATAATCTTGGTTGGCGATGCTTAAAATATTAGCGCCAATGATTTCGGTTACATTCTTCAGAATCTGGGTTAATCTTTCGGCATTGTACTGTTCATCGATATAAGCAATATAAGCATCCCGGTCGGACACCGTTTTGGTATAACAAATATCATACATACTAAAAGATAAAGTCTTTGTGAGGTTATTAAACCCATGGAGCTTAATTTTCATTTATCTACCCCCCGCAAGATTATTTATCCCCCAAATTATCAGGATAATACTTAGGAAATTACCTGATAACCATGGTTTACCTTTAAGAAAAATTGACTGTTTTTAAGGAATTTGGTATGGCGTTTTTCTTCCGCAAAACTATTTAATTAATGCAAATCGATTTAAGTAATTATCATATTTTTACCGATTTGTCAATCTTAATTAATTTACTTTAGTAGTTATACTTTGATAATGTCATTCTAAGATTTTTCTAAGAAAATGTCACTGGTTTTATCTGGAAGTTTGGAGGGAAAGGAAAACCGCCGTTAGGCCAACAGCTAACGGCGGTTTTTCCATGGGAAATAACCTGGTTTTTATTTCTTTTTTAAAAGGGTAATGGAATCGGCATCGTATAGAATGAGACCATCCCTCTTCATTTTTGCTAATTCCCGTGACAAGGAGGTGCGTTGTACACCGATCTTTTCGGCCAGAGCTTTTTTGGTCATTTTCAGTTTGATCCGGTTGGTGTTCTGCTTTTTACTTTCGTATTCAAGAAAGCTGATTACGCTTTCGCGAATTGTTCTGTTCACATAGTGTTTAATGCGATCGCCGAGAATAGTAACATGATCGGAGACGATTTCGAGGTATTTTTCTAAAAAACGTTGATGAACAGTGAAGAGTTTAAAAAGGCGCTCTTTACTAATCTCTAAAATCACCGTAGGCTCTTTGGCGGTAACGGTCATTGGGTAATAGGGGTTTTTCGAGAATAATAAATTCCCGCCCAGGAGATCATTGCGGAAAAATTCGGCTACCGTCATGAGGTGTCCGGTTTCATCAATCCGTTCGACGACGACCTGACCGGAGAGGATAATCTCCAGTTTAGCGCAGACCTCCCCCGCAAAATGCACGATCTTGTTCTTGTTGTAGGCCGCCGTCCTGAAGCTGCCATCCGATAGGTAGCCCCTGATTTCCTCAGTGGTCAATAAATTGAGCAGGGTACTTTGTTCCATTAGGGTCATATAGTTGTTCATCCCACTACCATCCTCAAAGAGCGTTAAGGTGTTACCTTGGTAACACCTTTTTTCTTATTATAACGATATAATGGAATAAATCAAGCCGAAGAGGATGGAGGGAAAAGCATTATGAAGAATATGGTAACAGTAATTCGTGTTGCGTTCTTGGGGTTGTTCCTCTTTTTGTTGGCAAAGGGTAAAATCATGCTGTGGTTGGGGTTGTTTGCGATTAGCCTGGTGGCGGCCTTGTTTTTTGGGAGAATTTACTGCGGGTATGTGTGTCCGATGAATACTTTGATGATTCCGGCGGCGAGGCTAGGCAATAAGCTGGGATTTAAAACGGAAAAGCTTCCCCAATGGCTAAAAAAAAATAACTTTTCCTGGGTTTTCCTAGTGCTTAGCGTAGCAGCCATGCTTGTGTTTAAAAGGCGTCTTGGCATAAACCTGCCCATTCTTCCTCTCTGGCTGGTTATTTCAATCTTCGTTACGCTCAGGTATGAGCCGCAGGTTTTTCATAATTTGATCTGTCCTTTTGGCGTGCTGCAAAGAATTTTTGGTCGATTTGCGAGGTGGTCGAAGAAAGTTGATCCAAAGGCCTGTACAGGGTGTAAACGGTGTGAGAAATCCTGTCCATCAGGGGCGATTGTCGTAATGGGAGCAGATAAAAAAGGGGAGATCGATACCGCCTTGTGTCATCAATGCACCAACTGTCAAGAAGTTTGTTCCCAAAATGCGATTCACTTCGGAAAATAGCCGCGGAAACAAGGGCGTTGCACGCTCGCGCTTATTTGTGTTGGTTCAATGATTATAGTGTTCCCTAGGCTTAGTTACATGAATTGTACCCCGGGGATGCTCTGGCGGGGCATAGATGGAGTATAATTTGAGCGTTGTGTTGCCGGTGTTGATCAGATTATGCCATTTACCCGCAGGGATAAAGATTACATCGTCATCAGAAACCTGTCGTTCAAAAGTCAAGTTGTATTGGTGATCCCCCATTCTAACCAGACCGTGGCCTTCTTCGATCCGAATGAACTGATCGGTAAAAGGATGGATTTCTAAGCCGATATCTTCGCCGACATTAATGCTCATCAGGGTCAGTTGTAAATAGCAGCCGGTCCATAAAGCGGTCCGGAAGTTCGTGTTTCGCCGGGTGGCTTCGGCAATATTGATGACAAAGGGTTCCGGTCCGTAATCCCTTAATTCGGGATAACAAGGCGGTTGGGATGGGGGAAAGGTATTGTACATGTTGCTCACCCCGTTTTTCTTATGCTGATTATGATCATCATATGAATTATTTAAAAGAATCGGTGTTAGCTAAGGGGAAATTCGGCTAGTGTCATAAGGTGTCCGGATTCATCGATCCGTTCCACGACGATGTGGCCGGAGAGGGTATTCTCAAGTTTGACGCATTCCTCCCCTGCCAAAAGCACAATCTCGTTTTGGTTATAGTTAACCGTCTTGATGCTACCATCATTTTGGTAGCTGCTGATCTCCTCAGTCGTCAATAAATTGAGGAGGGTACTTTTTTCTATAAGTGTCATCAAGTTTTTTCATCTACGATCTTAAAGATTGTTAAGGTGTTACCTTGGTAAAACTTTTTTCTTATTATAACGATATAATTTAATAAAGCAGCCAAAGAGGATCTGTCCGAGCGGTGCTTTGGTTAATGGTCCTGATCCGTCAAGAGTTTATTACCAGGAAAAAACCGTTAATTAAGGAGGAGAGAAAAGCATGATGAAGAATTTTCTAACTTAAACTGCACCTCGGCATAAATCTGCCGATTCTTCCTCTATGGCTGGTTATTTTATAAAGCGCATAACACTTTAGTAAAAGCTGAAAGTAAAGAGGTAGGCAAAGAAGGCTCTGGCTACTTATTTTTAAGATGGCTATGTCTTGATTAAGAATGAAGGTGGTTCAATGAGTATTCGGATTATTATTACCGGTGGAACTTTTGATAAACACTATGACGAAATTCAAGGAGCCCTTACTTTTAAGAATACGCATTTACCGGAGATCCTGGAGCAGGTTCGTTGCACCGTAGAGGTTACGCTAGAGCTTAATCAGTTAATTGATAGTTTAGAGATGCGCCAAGCCAACCGCCTCCAGATTCTAGAAGCCACTAGGAAGGCGCCGGAGCGGAGGATCTTAATTACGCATGGGACCGATACGATGACGGAGACAGCAAAGGTCTTGGGGGAAGCCGGCCTTGATAAGGTGGTTGTTCTGACCGGGGCGATGATTCCCTACACCTTCAAAAACTCTGATGCCGTCTTTAATTTGGGATGTGGAATTGTTGCCGTGCAGCTTTTACCGGCCGGCGTCTATATAGTGATGAATGGACGGATTTTCTCCTGGCAAAACGTCTATAAGGATCGGGAAAAAGGGATTTTTACAGAGTTGCCTTAATATGAACAGCCTAGTAGATTGTTAGTAGTTGAAAGGGGAAGAGTACCGGAGGGCATAAAAGAAGGGGTTCGCCTTGTTTGAAAAGACCAGATTGGCTTGGCCAATCTGGTCTTATTTTTAGTGCTTAGAGTAAACCGGCGGGGGAGAAGAGGGGTGCTGATCAAAATTGATCAGCAGTCTCCTTGGCGAGGCGGGCCAGATCAACCTGCCGCTTTACCACATTCCGGGTTTCTGAGGCATTATTGTCAATCAATTCAATTTGGCCGATAATCTCCTCACTTTCCGCTGATAATTCCTCCATGGAAGCGGAGGCTTGTTCAACCTGGGCGGAGATGTTGCTAATGGCCATTGTTATTTCTTCGACATTTACATGGATCTTTTTCGTATTCTCTAGTTGTAGGTTGACGGCCGCAATGATCTCGTTGTTGGCCTGGAAGAGGGTTTGCAGGACCTCTTCTAACTCAGCGAAACGGTTATTAACCTCAAAGACCTCAGAGGTTGAACCACGGAGATTGATGATTATATCTTCTAAACCACCAGTGACCACATTAGCCACTTCCTGGAGGCTAGTGATGGTATCCCGGATGTTCTCGGTAAATCCTTTTGTTCCTTCCGAAAGTTTTTTAATCCGGTCGGCGACGACGGCAAACCCTCGTCCGTATTCGCCGGCTTTAGCTGCTTCGATACTTGCGTTCAGGGCTAGGAGGTTGGTTTGTTCCGTGATTTGGCTCATCTCTGCCAGAATGCCTTCAATGCCTTGCAGTTCAATCTCCAGAGTACTTAATTGCTGGGTCAGTCTTTCGGTAATATCAGTGTTCCGATTAATCATATCTAAGGATGTGGTTACGTTTTTGGATAACTCCTGAATTTGCCCAATTTTCGACTGTAGGTTGGCTTGGTTAAGTGTTAGATGCTCATAAATGGAGGAAGCTTTCTCCGCCAGATCACCGACGGAACTAGTAGAGGCCGAGACATTATTGATGATATTTTGGGCTTGTAATGAACTGTCCTGGACGCCGGAGCTTACTTCTTGAATGCCATACCCCATGTCGTTGAGGACCAGTTTTAGCTGAGAAATCGATTCATTGATCGAACTGGTATATTCTAAAGCCCGGTTTGCTCCCTGGAGAGTGGTCTCTGCCACTTCGTGCATGGGGGCGAAGATTTTCTTTAAATTCCTAAGAAGGGGAATAATGATCAAGAGTAATAAGCCTAAAATCACTGCACTCAAAATAATCATGCTGAGCCGGAAAATATTAATCTGCCTTTGTGCCTCGGCAATCTTCAAATTGATGATTTCGTCCAATTGATTAATTAGATTTGTCGAAAAAAAGCGAAGATTGGTCAGTGACGAGGCGATGCGCACTAATACCCGGTAATTTTCCCTCTGATCGGCTTGATCAATGAAACTATGCTCCGCCACCCCCTCAATCTCAGCCAACAATTCCTCAAAATGGGGAGCTTCTTCCGGTACCATGGCTTGAATGAGGGGAAGAAGTTCCGTACTTGCATTTATCACATGCCCAAGATTTGTTTTAATTGCCGTTTCGTCTCTGAATTGGAGAGTCATTCCACCGTCAGTGACAAAGACCCGTAAATAATAAGCGATGTTTTCGGTGACTCGGACTGAGGACAGAAATTCATCCAATCGTTGTTTTTGTTGGTTTGACTCCAGAATTGTTTCATAGCTTCCCGAAATACCACTAATACCAATAAAAGTAGCAGTCGTTAAGATAACCGTACCGATGAGCGCCAATACGAAACTGTAGAAGATGCGCTGCGAAATTTTAGTGTTTTTCCATAAGTCCATAAAGAATCCTCCTTTTTGGGTTAGGCTCTTGGGGAAAAATTCTCAGCAACAAATAATTTAGTAAAGGTCTGTTTGCTCGTTTGCATAAATTTAATATTACTTTTAAGTAAATAATAATTTTTCGACAAAAAAGGAAAAAAACCTTTATTTTTATTGTAAAAATAAGTATTATTAGCGAACTATCTTTGGAAATGTCTTTTTCGGTTCAGTGCTCTTATTCCTTACCATGGGGAAAAACTGGTGTCGCCAGTGGATGGGCGCATTATTTGCCAAAAGGAGAAATTGCCGGGAGCCAAGAATAATTTTGTAATTAAATTAAGTCCCAGGAGGCAAAGATGAGAAAATTAAAAAGCGCTTCCAGCATTGCCTTGGCACTTGTTTGCTTACTGTCTGCTTGGCTAAATACAATTACTCTGGCCGCCGCGGCGCCGGAAACACGGGCTCCGCTCTCCGCGGAAACACCTGTTTCCTCCGGCGGTCCGATTGTTGTCTACATAAACTGGGACGGTTTTGCTCAGTATTATATAGATCAGGCGGAAGCCCAGAGTAAAATTCCGACTTTATCCCGGCTCCGGAAGGCAGAGGGAGTATTTTTTGCAAATGCCTATACCGGTATACCATCGATTACCAATCCCATGCAAGCGACGATTGCCTCTGGAACTACCCCGCGCTACACTGATAATCACTACCGGTATTATGATAAAAAATTGAACCGGGTAATCCAGGAGCAGCCCGCCCGGAAAAATGAGGCTGAAACTCTGGCGGAAGCTGCCGTTCGGCAGGGAGTTAATGTCTTGTCCATTAATCAGTTTGCCTTATTGACCAGGGGGACGGTTTCCGGTGAGCCAGTAAAGATTTACATCAATGCTCCGGTTGGAGCGAACGGTTATTCTGACTTTGCTGCCCGGTTTGATGAAGCGATTCACCTGATTAAAAAGAACCATGGTGGTCTTTTTGCTGAGCAAAGCCCGGTTTTGCTCGCGCTTTATATAGATGATCTTGACGCTCTTGGCCATAATTGGAGGTACAGTTACGGACAGGCTCCGGTCAGGACCGAAGCGGAGCGCCGACAAGCAGTAGTTGAACGCCTGGCAGTGATGGACGCGAAACTGGGTGAGTTCATTCAGGCCTGTCGGGAAGCCGGACTCTATGACCGGATGAGTTTTATCCTCACGACGGACCATGGGATGGTCTCCATGGGGTTGCAGCAATCCCAGTTTGACGATAGTATCCGGAGTAAGTTGCCGGATTTGTTGTGGCGGATTGAGGCTTTAGGACCGGGATTTAAGTGCGAGGTATTAAGTCCCGGTGGTAAAGAAAAGCCGAAGAAAGGGAGCAAAATCGCTGTAGTTACCGCGGGCTTACAGGTGCAGCTCTCTTATATAGGGGAATACGATCCGAATGTGATTGCCGGAATGTGATTGCCGCCAAAAATAGAAAGATTGAGGCGGCCCTACAAGGTGTAAATTACGTCGGGCGTATTATGTATCCCTGGGAGATGTTGGCGAGAGGGGTTAAAGCCGGTTTTGCTGACTTGATTATCTCGCCCCAACCTCCTTTTCATTTCCGTCTTTCCAGCGCTGGGGTAATGCGGGCACGAGGCCAGCATGATAGTCTGGCCGAGGAGGCGCAACGGATTGGGACCTTTATGTGGGGGCGTGGGATCAAAAAGGGGATTACTTTTCAAGGAAGGGTCTATACGGAAGACTTTGCGCCCACCATGGCGCGGCTGTTGGGGATTAATGCACCGCTCGATGCGACTGGTCGGGTCTTGTATGAGGCGCTGGAGACGCCTCCCCCTTTGCCTGGTAGCTTAATTAAGATCGAAGACCAAGCGGCGGTAATGAGTGGGGAAGCACACCGCTACCAGGATGAAGAGGCTTCCGGAGGAACGGCAGTCAATCTGCGTGAGAAACATACCGCTTTAGAATTCTGCGGCGTACCGGCAGCCGCTCAGATAATCGTCCGGTACGCGGCAATCGCTGATTGTAGATTACTCCTCTATATCAATGGACGTTTGATCCGTCCAGTCTTCTTTCCGGCCAGTGATGGGAGGAGCTTTAACTATGATACCAAAAGGATCAACTTTACCCTTCAGCAAGGAGATACGATCCGGTTTGTGCTTGAGGAGACAGACCCGGCAGGAATAAATATTGACTGTCTATTCTTTCGTCCAAGTTCAAGTGGTGATCCTCGGAGCAGCGAGCGATGAGATAACTTTATATTTCTTATGTAAAATCTTGTTTAATAAAAAACAAGATTTCTCTTTTTACCCTTGTCACTCCGGCTTATCTCTTCTAAAATGAAAAGGGTTTGCGCTTTTAAGGAATGGACACTACTTTTATCTGCTAAAGGGATACTATAGAGAGGATTAATTTTACCAAGCGGTGGAGAGTTTTGGTATCACTAAATCCGCAGGAAGCTGATGGAAAAACCTAAAACAGATTTAGGAGGGGAAGAATGTCAATTTCGCTTGATAATTATTTAGCTCTGTTAATCTCGAATCCCGCCCTTTTCGTTACTTCACTACTAACCTTAGGAGTAATACTAGTTAATGGTTGGACGGATGCGCCTAATGCGATTGCCACTTGTATCTCCACCCGCTCCATGGAGCCCCGAGCCTCAATTATCATGGCTGCTGTTTTTAACTTTCTTGGGGTATTCGTGATGACCATGTTTAATGCCACGGTTGCGCAGACTATTTATAAAATGGTCGATTTCGGGGGGGACTCCCATGAGGCTCTAGTTGCGCTCTGCGCGGCGCTCTTCGCGATCGTATTATGGGCGACGGCTGCTTGGTGGTTTGGGATACCCACCAGTGAAAGTCATGCCCTGATTGCCGGGATATCCGGGGCCGCTATTGCCTTGCAGGGCGGATTGGCTGGTATAAATCCCGCCGAATGGGTGAAGGTACTCTACGGACTGGTCCTCTCGACCGGGTTGGGCTTTGGCAGTGGTTGGCTGGTAGTAAAGCTGATCGAACTGGTCTGTCGTGATATGGATCGACGAAAAACATTCAGCTTTTTTAAGAATGCACAAATTGCCGGTGCAGCCGGGATGGCCTTTATGCATGGCGCGCAGGACGGCCAGAAATTTATGGGTGTCTTTATGCTTGGGATGTTCTTGGCACAGGGACAAGCTCAGGTCACTACCTTTCGGATTCCAATCTGGTTAATGTTGCTCTGTTCGGCGGTGATGGCACTGGGAACCTCGATTGGCGGATTGCGGATTATTAAGTCGGTCGGTATGGATATGGTAAAACTAGATAAGCACCAAGGCTTTTCTGCTGATTTGGCGGCGGTCGCCTGCCTCCTTTTAGCTTCGCTGACCGGAATTCCCGTCAGCACTACCCATACCAAAACCACGGCGATTATGGGGGTTGGTGCCGCTAAGCGTTTATCATCGGTTAATTGGGGGATTGTCCGGGAGATGGTAACGGCTTGGATTCTTACCTTTCCGGGTTGTGGAATGATCGGATATTTAATGGCGATCTTATTTATGCGCCTTTTTTAAAGGTAGCTGCTGAAAAGTACATAACTAAAGGAGAACAGATATTATGGCTAAAAAAAATGAGAATTATTTTCATACCTTTGTCGAGTTGGTGAAGTACTCATGTGACGCTGCTCAACTTCTCAATGAAATTATGAATAATTTTCAAGCGGCTGAAGTAGAAGAAAAGATGCGGCAGATGCATGAGATTGAACATGCGGGCGATGTGGAAAGACACCGGATGATCAAAAGGTTGGCCCGGGAATTTATTACTCCCATCGAACGGGAAGATATTGTTTTGATGGCGGATACAATTGACAATGTCACTGACACCATTGAAGATGTTTTGATGCGCCTCTATATGTTTAACTTTACCACTTTACGTACCGACGCGATTGAGATGGCCGCCATTATTGTAAAATGCTGTGAGGCTCTGAAGGAAGCACTGGAGGAGTTCCCGAATTTCCGAAAGTCGCAAGTCCTTCATAATATGATTGTTGAAATCAACCATTTGGAGGAAGAAGGGGATCGACTGTTTGTCAAGGCGACGCGGGATCTTTTTGTCAATGCCAAAGACCCAGTAGAGACCTTGGCCTGGAAAGAGACCCTTGAATTTATGGAAAAATGCTGTGATGCCTGTGAAGATGCGGCCGAAGTCATTGAAAGCGTTATGATGAAGAATTCGTAGGCTACTTTTTTACTCAGCCGTCCAATAGTGGGCGGTTTTTTTTTATTTAAACGGTGGGCGAAAAAAGGGATTTAAGACAGCAAAAAAGGTAGTACTGCCCAATTTGAGGTTGTTGGTAAAATATTGACAATAGAGGTTATTAAGCATAACATATATAATGTATATATATTATTGGATAAAGGAAAATCGGCCTCAGGAGGGCAAGAATGAAAGATATAGAGTTCAAAAACGAAATATGGGACTTGAGTCGTCTGATCACTACCGGATAGAGCTTGTCTTCCGTCCAATTGTGGAGTCTTTCGGTTTAACGATGATTCAAGCGCGAATTTTAGTGGGAATCGAACGCTCGGGGCTTTCGACAGTCGGGGGTGTGGGTAATCTCGTTGGCTTAAGCAGTGGTAATGCTTCTACCATGTGTAAAAAGCTGGAGAAGGCCGGCTTCATCAAGCGCCTCCGGTCATTAGAGGATGAGCGTCTGGTTAAACTGGTCCTAACCGACGAGGGGAGGGCGACTTTAAAAAAGATTGACGACGTCTTCCGGGAGAAGTACGCATCGCTGCTGGAGCAATGGACGGAGCAAGATTTTACGTTGATTATTGCGGGGATGAGAAAACTGAGTGAGTTAATCAGCGCAATGAGCATGGTTGATTGATTGTTAAAAACCTAGAGTGATGAGCAGGAGAGTTTGTGGACATGATGTTGAAAAGATATGGTTTCAGGTTAATCTTTAGAATGATCGTTTTTGTAGCTACGTTTCTAGTTTATCTTAAAGACAAAAGCCTGTTGCTGTTGGGAGATCTATCATTCCGTAACGGTTTGCAACCGGTACATATTTTATGGGTAATTCTAATGGGGGAAATGATCCTGAAAATATTCCCCATAGAAATAACTAGTATTGGCAGCCGGAAACAGTTTAAAAAATTTTACCGGCCGACGCAGCAGCCGCCAACAGAGGTTGAGTTTGCGACGGAAATTAAGCAAGCAAACGTGGCCGCCCGCAAAGTTGCTACTCTGTGGCTGAGTGGTAATCTAGTGATCGGGCTTCTTTACGCCCAGGGGTTCTGGGGAGAGAGTGAGATGCTCCTCATAACAATGGCTTATTATGTTGGCGATCTGGTTTGCATCTTGTTTTACTGTCCGTTTCAGTTTTGGTTTATGAAAAATCGTTGCTGTGTGACCTGCCGAATCTTTAATTGGGATTGTTTGATGATGGTAACACCACTACTTTTTGTGCCGAGTCTTTTTTCTTGGAGTCTGATTATCCCGGCAACCCTGGTCTTTCTGCATTGGGAGATTGCATACTGGAGACACCCGCAACGTTTTTTCGCGGAGACCAACCAAAACCTGAAATGCCGGGATTGTCTGGAAGATGTTTGCCGGTTAAAACAACCAGTTAGCGAGAGAATTGCCGGTATCCTGAGGCTCGAGGGGAGAGCGGTGAACAATCGTCATCATACTAGATCCTAGCCTCTGTTATCGTTAACAAAAAGGTGATAAGATAATATTGAAGGTTAGGTGAAAAGGAGGAAAAGAATAGCCAGTATCAAAAAGAACCGACGGCGTCAGGCAATGCTGACGAATCAGGTGAAGAGCGTTTGGGGAAAATAAACCATACCTTTTGCCTATAGATTGACTCCAAAAGCAATATCGGGACAAGGGAAGAATTTGGGGGGGGAAGATTCGGGTAATGAATATTCTCGTTACAATCAACGCTAACTATCTTAAGCCACTTCAAGTAATGCTGAAATCAATGTTTATTAATAATCCGCAAGAGGAATTTTATGTTTACCTGATCCATTCCAGTCTCAAAGAGGAAGAGCTGACAGCGCTCGACCAGTTTATCAGTGACCATAATCACCAGCTCAGAGCAGTTACGATTTCGGATGACTACTTTAAAGATGCACCGATCTTGATGCATTATACCAAGGAGATGTACTATCGGTTATTAGCCTGTAAAGTCTTGCCGCCTGATTTGGACAGAGTCCTTTATCTTGATCCGGATATTATCGTCATCAATGAACTGAAAACTTTATACCAGCTTGATTTGGCTGACTACCTTTATGCGGCGGCTTATCATAAGCGGGTTCCGATTAGAGAAATTAATAAAATTCGTTTGAACGCCTATGAAATGGAGGAATATTATAACTCGGGAGTCCTGTTGATGAACCTCCAGCTGCAAAGGGAGCTCATTGACGAGCAAGAGATCTTTGACTTTGTCGATAAATATAAGAACCGGTTGATTATGCCGGATCAAGATGTTCTCAACTCACTGTATGCGAAGAGAATTAAAACCATCAGCGAAATTAAGTATAACTATGATACACGATACTATATCTACTATCGGTTGATGAGTAAGGGCGAGGTTGATATGGACTATGTGATCAACAACACTTCGATTCTGCATTTTTGCGGGAAGAAGAAACCATGGCATAAGAACTACCGGGGAGTGTTTCATGCCCTTTATAAACACTATGAGAAACTGACGTTTCGTTCGTAGTTTAAATCTTCCGGAGAAAGGCGTTTCCCAGGCAAATAAAAGTAACGGGGCCGGCCGGGATTGCAGTTTAAGCTATTATTTATGGATGAGCTAGGTGGGGAGAAGCAGCGATGATGGGATTGATCTTAGCCTTTATTATAGTTAATACTTATAAGCAATCGAAAGGAGTTGCTGTTTACTGTATAAAGAGGGTAGAGTGGAGCTTGTGCGTAGTGGGGAGGTGTGCGGAGAGTAATTTAAGCAGACGCACGGAAACCTCCCAAAGGCGACTGAATGAAATAGAGACCTTAGGGGGCTTTTGTCATTGAAAATAAATGGTTTAGATCGTCTAGGGCTTACTGTCCAACTCAGGGAGGAAGCTAAAAGATACGAAGGCATATTTCTAACAAGGAAAGAGGTAGCATAAGATGAGTGTTTTTGAAATAATCATGCTAGTCTGTTTCGGCGCCGCGTGGCCGGTTTCGATCTATAAATCCTGGACCGCTAAGAGTACAGCAGGCAAAAGCGTCTTGTTTTTATACGCGATCCTCATTGGGTATATCGCCGGGGTTTTACACAAGATCTTCTTCTCCTATGATCGGGTAATTTATTTGTATATTCTTAACGGATTAATGGTTACTACCGATATTATCTTATACTATCGAAATACAGGGTTGCTTAAGAAGAAGTTTAGGAAGACGTAAGGTACGATCCCAGCCCAATGGTCTGGACAATTGGCAGACTATCTTTTTTTTATAAAGAGATAAAACCCCACCCAGTCAATCTCCAGTTCGCCAGTGAGCGGATCTTCCCACCCATGAACTTGTTTAACAAGGTAACGCAGTTTCAGTTTTTCGTTCTGGTCCATGAACAACCACTTCCCGGCGGATTCGAAAGCGGTCCTTTCTTCTTTGAGCAAGTCCGCTAGATTTTTTCTGTATATTTCTTTGTTATCTTCTATAATTACCAGTATTTTTTCTTGGCCGGAGTAGGTGATCGTCAAGCCTCTTTGGCTAATTGTTTTTTCCGAATAGATTCCGGTCAGATCAACGAAGAGTTCATAGCCTTCGAGGGGAAAGAGTCGTTCTTTATCGGCCAATTGGTAGTGAAAATACTCACGCCCATCCGGTCCAGTCCGGCGCTGAGGGGTAAAGGCAAAGCCAAAGACTTTTTCCATATCGTCGATGGTGAAATCATCAGGTAACAGGCTGATCTCTTTTAAACTATGGTGATCCCGGAAATAGGCGATGATGGAGCTGATTTCTTGCTTGGCTTCTGTGGACAGATGTGACTGCGGAGCAATAGCGCCATCTACCCATAATTCGTATTTTGTCAAAAGGGTAACCAACCGTCTGTTCTGGCTGTACCGGGAGACGGAGAAGCTGCTCCAAGGGCCGGTCACTGTCAGAAAGGCAATGAGGGCAAGAGTGACTGGGAGGAGGAGATTGCGGGGGCGTTTGCTAAAACAGTAATAAAGCATACAGCCGGTCACCCAAACCCCGGCCGCCAAAACATAGTATCTATTTTCGGTTACACCAAAGGCCTCAATCCGTTTACCCATGGTGACGAACATCATGGCAAGCAGAGGAAGGATTAACCAAGGGAAGAGTTTGGAGAATCTTTCCGCGATCCCGTTGCGTGTTCGTAAGGGATAGAGGATAAAAATCAACAAGGTACCGCAGAGCGCATACCACAGGACAAGGTGAGCGACGAGCCCTTTCGGCCAGGTCTGGGTGACAAGAATCTTGCCGAAATAGGCATAAAGAATGATGGTGTAGACGGAGAGCAGTGGAATCAGGATATGCACAAACAAGACCTTGAGTACATAAGGGTAATGCTCCGGCTCAAAAGTCTGGGAGTGTTCGGGAATCTCCCCTAGAAAACAGACAGGAGCAAAGAGCCCGGCGCAGAGCAACCAGAGATCTAAATATAGTTTTTCGCTGAGCTGAACGGCAAAAAGTAGCTTGATCGTCAATAAAATGGCCGCTAAACCAAGGAACAATGTGGCGGCGTATAAATAAATCGCACAAAACTTTATGAACAAGTTAAGTACATAAAGTTCGAAATGTTTACGGTTGGAAAGATAAGGGATAAAGAGAAAAGCCAAATAACAAATTAGACTGTAAGCAATATAACGGGAGATAGTTATGGTGTTAAGCTCTTTTAATAAGCACGTAAAATAGGCAAACAGTATGGCCAGGGCAAGGGGTAAAAGTAAAATTGGCAGCTTTCTGCTCCACCTGGTCTCTTGTTCGGTTAGAACCTTTAAAGCCAAGGTGATGGGAAACCCTAAAGCCAAAGTCATTGCCATTCTGGTTAAAAGCTCAACCGTTTCTTTGGGTGCCCGCCAATGGTTTATGACAATCAGTAAGGTAACAGTGGCGGCGGCCATGCCGGCCGCTTCCGGAAACCGCTTAATACTGAGTAAAATTTTACCGGCAAGCAGTTGCATTAAGGTCCTAATTTTACCGACCATTAGTCAACCTCCTCCTCTATCTTGAAAATACTTCTTCCCCTCCACTCTTTTAAATCCTCCTACTTAGAAAAAAGTATTTTCTTCTCCCACTTCCAATTCTAGTAAACTAGTGTCTTATCCTGTTTAGTTCTTGTTGGTGCTGTCCTTTTCTTCGGGTGCGGTGGCGGAAAGGGAGGAAACGCTGAGCCTGGTCCGGAGGATACTTTGCTTGTGGCGGTGGCGCCAGCAGGGGCGGGTATTGTTGGAGGCAGGGGGCTTATGCTGTACCAGAAAACGCACACGGCCCGCCAGCATCTGGCGGGCCCGGTCGGAGAAATCTTTTTATAAAAAAAGAGTCAAACTATGAAGCGATGTTTTGAGCGAGCGGGAGTTAGAACCGAGTGTCGTTAGTTGATGGCGCCATAATGTAACAGTTCTAGTTTTACACTGAGATTGACGATGGCCTCCCGATAAGCTGCGCGCCAGTCGACCCGCTGCCAATAAGCAGGATATTTAGCCCGGACCAGATCTCCGATGCCGATGGGATCGCTGCCAATCTCTTGGGTATAATGGATGATTTCCTGACAAGCCTGTTTAATTTGCCTGGCAAGATGTTCTTCGATTTCTTTTTGTGCCGGCGGCTGATCAAGACTGTCCCGCCGGTATTCAACTAAAGAACCGATAAACGCCAGGGATAGATCGATTAATGGACGCCCAGCTTCGACCTTAACCCGAACTTTGCTCCGGCTCCGGACATTCGTGAGGGAGAGTCCTTTTTTCACTGAATCAGTCTTTTCCGGTGTAAGCGGGTCGAAAAATAGTTCCGTATTTTTAAATTGGCCCATCATTGCCAGTAAAAAAGCAGTTTGCTGCGTATCTATGGTGCCGACCATCTTATCCTCCGCAAACAAAGCCGACCCCAGCACTCGGATCCCGTCAGTTTCGAGCTTAATTAAAGGGGTGATGGGGTCTAGACCGGGGGCTAAATAGCGGATCATAAAATCATGGATTTTAGTGCCCGGGGTATAAGCGGCATTGATATTATTGTTCAGCAGTTGATTAAGGTAGAGAACTGGTCGCGGCTTGCTGGTGAAGGTTTGCGCCGTTTCCAGCAGTTCTTTTGGACTGCCCTCCACAATTACCACATAGGAGACAGGGGGGTTGAGAGGATCTCTTTCTAGGATCTCCAATATCTGTTGAATGCCCTGTTCGGCCAGGTCTCTTGAGAAGAGGATTTGTTGTAATTTCCCGCTGTCAATTACTTTGGCGGCGGTCTTTTCTTGCC
>JAAYGU010000055.1 GCA_012727535.1 Bacillota bacterium
CATGGGGTCTACGGGGTCGAAGGCGCAGCCCGCTTTTATTTTGCCAAGCATATCTGGGAACTGGAAACCGATGAACAAGCCCTGCTGGTCGGTTTGATTCGCGGACCGGAGCTTTATTCACCCTACCGCCATCCGGAGCGGGCGTTAAAACGGCGTAATTTAATGTTGTCGCTGCTCTCCGGCGATGGTCTTCTCTCCAAACGTGAAGCCGAACAGTTGAGCGCTAACCCCCTGGTGGTGCAGGAAAACCCTACTTATCTGAGTCGGGGTGGGTTCTTTGCCGACTATATCGAAGACTGGTTGGCGGAGGAATATGGGTGGTCAAACCGGTATATACGTGCTGGCGGTCTAAGGATCTATACAACACTGGATGCCTATATGCAGCGGATTGCCGAGGAGACCATTGCTTCGCTTCCGCAGGATGAAAAGGGAGGTCCTGAGGGGGCAATCGTGGCGCTGCACCCGCAAAACGGAGAGATCCTGGCGATGGTGGGCGGGAGAAATTACCGGTTTTCCCGGTATAACCGGGCGGTTCGTTTACGCAGACAGATTGGCTCAGCGATAAAACCTATAATCTTTGCCGCCGCGGTTGAAGCGGGGTTTACGCCCGACACAAAGGTGATCGATGAACCGGTGACTTATTATATCAACGGTCGACCGTGGAGTCCGCAGAATTTTGGGGGAGAGTACCGGGGCGTGATTTCGCTCCGTGATGCGCTGGCGTGGTCGGTTAATGCGGTGGCAGTCCGGTTGGTTGATGAGTTAGGAGTCAAAGAGGTTTTCACATTTGTACAGCGGATGGGTTTACCGTTGGTCGCGGAAGGGGTGAGAAATGATCAAGCCCTGGCCCCGTTGGCCCTGGGTGGCTTGACGGAGGGGGTAACCCCGCTTGAACTATGCACCGCTTTTACGGCCCTGGCGAACCGGGGGATTCGTTCGCAACCGGTAGGAGTGCTCCGGGTGGAAGATGAGCAGGGAAGGGTGTTAAAACGGGGCGCTTACCGGCGAGAGCAGGTAATCCGGGCCGAAACGGCGGCGGCTGTGACCGAGATGATGCAGGGGGTTATTAATTACGGTACGGGAAGAGGCGCTGATCCCGGGCGACCAGCTGCAGGGAAAACCGGGACGAGTAATGAAAATACCGATGCCTGGTTTGTTGGTTTCACGCCGGAACTGGTCGTGGTGCTCTGGATTGGGAATGATGACCGTACTCCTTTGCGGATTGATGGCCAAACGATTGGGGGCGGGACCGCCGCCCAGTACTGGGGAAGTTTTGTCCGTCGTGCCCTGGTCCGTAATACCGTTAAGGGATTTTGAACAAATGAAGGTTATGGCAGGAAATTACTTTTGGGACGGGAATAGTTCTTATATTTTGGGGAATTGTGTAATTCATAGATTTTAGATTTAACCACAAGTTATTGTGCCTTGCGGAACTAGTCCCAGGCTATTTTCGCCAATCTGTGGTGAATCAAGGCCCGGTTATTATGCAAATTCCTCTATCTATTTTAAGGAGGCACCGTTCAATGTTGATTGTTGGGGAAAGGATTAATACTAGTCGTAAACCGATCGAACCGGCCGTCCGCGCCCGGAATGCTGCCTTGATTAAGGATGAAGCTCTACGCCAGCGGGCTGCCGGGGCCGATTATATCGATCTGAATTGTGGAACGTTAGTGGAGGAAGAAGCGGAAAGCCTGGTCTGGTTGGTGCAGACCGTCCAGGAAGAGGAGGAGTTGCCGGTCTGTCTGGATTCTCCCAATCCGGAGGCGATTCGTCAGGCCCTGAAGGTTTGTAAGGGCAAGCCGCTGCTAAACTCAATTACCTTGGAGGAGAAAAGATACTCGGCCCTGCTTCCCTTAATCAAAGAGTATGGGGTGTCTGTGGTGGCGCTGACGATGGATGATCAAGGCTTACCGACCACCCTGGATGACCGACTCCGCCTGGCGGAACGGTTGGTGAATGGCTTAACCAGTGCAGGAGTCCCGCTGGACGATATATACCTTGATCCCTTGGTGCGTCCCGTCAGTACCGATCCACAAGCGGCGTTAACCCTGACTGCAACGCTCCAACGTTTCCACGAAAACTGGCCGGAAGCCCATCTAATCTGTGGACTGTCGAATATTTCTTATGGTTACCCGCTCCGCAAATACTTAAATCGAGCCTTTTTGGTGATGGCGATGGCCGCTGGCCTGGATGCAGCCATTCTTGATCCGTTGGATCGTCAACTTATGGGACTGCTCCATGCCACCAAGGTATTGGTGGGTAAAGATCAGTTTGGACAGGATTACTTGGCGGCGTACCGGGCGGGGAAGATTGAGTGAACTGGCGTAGCACAGAGGATAATTTATAGTGTTTCACTCTAGCAAGCTGGAGTGAAGAGGGTTCTATGTTGGTAGGTGGCGTGAAAAGCTTCGCATAGCTGCGTTGCTCGCTGTGTGCGGTGCTCGATATACATGAGTATTATCTGCGCTCCGTCCTCCTTCGCGCCTTGCTTTGCTTGCTTCTCCCGCCGCGAGTCGAATCTGGAAGAAAAGCTCCCAACAATCCGGCAAGGATGCTCCTTGGCGCGTTAGGGTAAAAGCGCCGGTTCTTGAGAATGTACAGGTGGAATCAGGTTACAGGAGAACATCATTCCGTCCAGTTAGAGAGGGCTAGCGAGGGCTATCGATGGTTATGAATGACGAGTGACGAGAAGTCTTTTTTAAGTGAATAAAGATAAAAAAAGAAGCCCACTTCCCTCCCAGGAAGCGGGCTTTAGACTTATTTGATGATTGTTCCGCCCCCAACGACCAGTTCGTCATCGTAAAAGACGAGGGCTTGTCCCGGTGTGATCGCCCGTTGGGGTTCATCAAAAGTGCAAAGTACTGTTGATTCATCAACCATCTCAATCGAACAGGGGGCGGGCTGATGATTATAGCGGATCTTCGCCGTCACCCTTTTGCTTCCTTCCAGTCTGGCAAAAGGAATAAAGTTTAAGCGGTCGGCCCAGACCTGATCCTTGAGGAGAGCGGTCCGCTCACCCAGGATAATCTCGTTGGTTTCCGGCCGAATCTCCAGTACGTAAAGGGGTTTTTCGGCGGCGATGCCAAGTCCTTTGCGCTGCCCCACCGTGTAATGGATAATTCCTTTATGCTGACCAAGGATCCGTCCCGCTTGGTCGAGAAAATTCCCGGGGCGGATTGGATCCGTGGTATGCTCTTCAATGTAACGGCCGTAATCGTGATCAGGAATAAAACAGATCTCCTGGCTATCGGGTTTGGCGGCCACCGGGAGGCCAATCTCTTCAGCGATCCGGCGTACTTCTTCCTTAGGGTAATGACCGACCGGCATGAGCGTGTGCGCCAGTTGGTACTGGGTGAGATTATAAAGGGCATAGGTCTGATCTTTGACGGAAGTGACGGCTCTTTTTAAGAGATAACGGTCGGTGGCCTCATCCTTGGTAATGCGGGCGTAATGACCGGTAGCGATATACTCCGCGCCGATCTGTAAAGCCTTATGGAGCAATGATTCCCATTTCACATAACGGTTGCAGGCGATGCACGGATTAGGGGTCCGTCCGGCTTGATATTCGGCGATAAAGTAGTCGATCACATGCCGTTGAAATTCTTCTCGGAAGTTTATCGTGTAATGGGGGATGCCAAGCAGTTGGCAGACGTGGCGGGCATCGTCGACCGCAGTTAATCCGCAACACCCGCCGGTTTCATCCGGGGGAGCGTCCTCCGGCCAGATCTGCATGGTAATTCCGATCACTTCGTACCCCTCTTTTTGGAGTAGATAAGCAGCGACCGAACTATCGACCCCGCCCGACATCCCAACCACAACTTTTGTTTTGGTCATGTTACCCCCAACACCTTATCATTCAGCGATTTCTTCATGCTCTTCCTCGGCCACTGATTTCGGCGGCTCTAGACCTTCAATCGTGAGTTGGTTTTTTTGTGCATAATCCCATAAGGCTGCCTTTAATGCTTCTTCCGCCAGACAGGAACAGTGCATTTTGACCGGCGGCAACCCGTCTAAGGCTTTGGCAACGTCTTGATTCGTAATCTGAAGGGCGTCGTCGATCGATTTACCCTGGATCATCTGGGTCAGCATGGTACTGGTGGCCACCGCCGCCCCACAGCCGAAGGTTTTAAATTTAGCATCTCGGATGATATTATCCTCAATCTTTAAATAAATTTTCATAATATCGCCGCAACGCGGGTTACCAACTGTGCCGACCCCGTCGGCATCTTGTATTTCTCCTACATTTTGGGGGTTCATAAAACAATTGAGCACTTTTTCACTGTACATCTCTTTCACCTCATTCTTGACTTCAAATTATGAATTTTGCTTTAAATAATCCTCGTACAGCGGGGACATGTCACGCATTCTCTGCACGAAGAGGGGTAATTTCTCTAACAGGAGATCAACTTCTTCCCGCGTATTGTTTTCACCCAGCGTCAAGCGGAGCGAACCATGGGCCAGTTCGTGGGGGAGTCCTAAAGCCAGCAGTACGTGGGAAGGATCGAGCGAGCCGGAAGTGCAGGCCGAGCCACTGGAGGCGGCGATGCCTTCCAGATCCAGGAGCAGCAGGAGAGATTCCCCTTCCACAAAGGCGAAAGAGAAATTGACATTATTGGGCAGACGCTGTGTGCGGTCACCGTTTAACCGGCAATGCGGAATGCGTTGATAGATTCCGTCAATCATATAATCCCGCAAAGCTTGGATTTTGGCGGTTTTAATATCCAGATCCTGATAGGCTAATTCCAGCGCCGTAGCTAAGCCTACGATTCCGGGGACATTCTCCGTTCCTCCCCGGCGTCCGCGTTCCTGCCCACCACCATGGAGCAAGGAAGGGAGCGGCAGGCCCCGCCGGACGTAGAGGGCTCCGGTTCCTTTGGGCCCATAAAACTTGTGGCCGGAGAGGGAAAGCAGGTCAATCTGGTCGCGATTCACATCAATCGGAAGTTGCCCGACGGCCTGGACGGCATCCGTATGAAAGATTACCCCATGGGTGCGGGCGATCTTCCCGATCTCCGCCACCGGCATAATGGTACCGATTTCATTGTTGGCGTACATGATCGAGATTAAGATCGTCTCTTTTTTTAGCGCTTTTTCCACTTGTTCTGGGGTAATTAGACCGTTTTCATCCACATCCAGGTAGGTTACCTCAAAACCTTGCTTCTCCAAATACTGGCAGGTACGGAGGACAGCGTGGTGTTCGATTTTGGTCGTAATCAGATGATTACCCTGCTTCCGTAAAGCTTCGGCCATCCCTTTCAGCGCCCAGTTATTAGCCTCGGTTCCGCCAGAAGTAAAGTAGATCTCATTAGGCTGCGCACCTAGAATAGTAGCTACTTTTGCCCGGGCATCATCGAGGGCTTTTTTATTGACCTGCGCTAGTTTATAAACACTAGAGGCATTACCGAACTTCTCGGAAAAAAACGGTAACATTGCTTCTAAGACTTCCGATCGGACAGGGGTAGTGGCCGCATGGTCAAAATAGATCATTGAAGCTCCTCCCTTTCTTGTACTCTCCTTGCTTTTAGTTCCTAGAAAACGTTCAATTCAAGGGATCTTTAATCCCTAGTTATTTGGTAGGAATACCAAATTCAGAATACCATTCCCTTTCTGCTTTGTCAACGCTTTTTATGTTTATTTATCGTAATTATTGCCGGAGAAAATGGTTATAGCAAAATAATCATTTAGCTTAAAAGCTTACGATCTATACTAACCTTCTCTCAAGATCCAGCGTTTTTACCCCAGCGCGCCGGGGAGCATCCTTGCTGGATCGTTGGCAGCTAAGCGAAGCTTTCTACGCCGCCTGCCATAATCCGGCAAAGAAAATACCTGCTCTATTTTAATTCTTGCGCTCTTGCTAGGGGAGGAGGTTAGCAGATATCCTCTGCCCGGCACTCCTGGGGTGCAACCGGTCGTAATCCTTTATAGAGTGGGTGGCGGAGACGGCGATCGGCAGTTACCTGTAGATACTCGACTTCACAGACTAATGTCGGTTCTAGCCAGGTCACAGAGGCCAGGCGCGGTGGGTTAGCCAGGGGTGAATACGCTCGGGTTAACGGGGTAAACAAGGCCAACAGATGAGCAATTTCGGCTTGGGAGAGTCCGGTTCCGACCAAGCCGTAGTAGAGCAGGGCCTCCGCCTCATAAGCCCCTAGCACCAGTGCAGAAAGGTCTTTCCGGCCATGGGGATTGGTCGTATACCCACAGAGGACAAAGTTTGCACTTTTCGTGACGCGTGATTTTTTCCAGGCTGGGCTTCTCTTTCCTGGAAGGTAGGGACTGTTTTTTTCTTTACCGACGATTCCCTCTAAGCCTAAGCTGGCGATTTGACTGTATAAGGCCCGTCCTTGTTCCGGGAGGTAGGTGCTGGTGATCAGATGCTCGGTCGGGATCAGAAGGGAATCAAGTAGTTCCCGGCGGCGGTACAGAGGGAGGTGGAGGAGGGGTTTGCCTTCGGCATAGAGGAGATCAAAGACGACATAAACCACGGGATTGGTTAACCGTCCCTCTTTGATGCGTTGTTCCGAAGTGGCATGCATCCGGCTTTGCAGGCGGAAAAAACTTGGTTTACCATTCTCGAGGGCGATGATCTCGCCGTCCAATACGACACAGGTCTGCCGCAGTTGCCGGTGCAGGGTGGTCAGTTCCGGGTATTGGAAAGTAATATCCCGTTGATTCCGGCTTTGTAGACGAGTCGTGCTGGTTAGAAAAGCCAGACAGCGTTCACCGTCCCACTTTATTTCAAAAAAATAGTCGGGAGAGTCAAAGGGCGGGGCGGGGACGGCGAGCATCGGGGCGAGCGTTAAAGGCAGCTTCATTTTTTATCCCGTCTTCTTTTTCCGCGTTTTTTTGCGGGGAGTCGCGGCTTCTTTCTCCTTTTCCGTGGCCTTGAGGCTGGCCTGAAGGGCTTCCATCAGATCAATCACCTTGGGGGTGTCTGGGGCGGCCGGAGTCGCCACTTCTTCCCCGGCAATCTTGGTCTGGATAATCTCCATTAATTTCGAGCGGTACTGGTTGGTGTATTTCTCCGGTTCAAAGTGCGACGAGAGGTTTTCAATTAAACTATTAGCCATACTGATCTCATTGGGGTGGAGTTCGGGCTCTTTGATCTGTGCCGTGAGGGCTGCCGGGGACCTGATTTCATCCGGGAAAAACATGGTCTCCATGGTCAGTAGTTGGTCATAGACGCGGAGACACGCCAGCACGGATTTTGAGCGAATCATCACCCGGGCGATCGCAATTTTTCCCGTTTCTTGCATGGCCTTTTTTAAGAGGGCATAGGCTTTTTCGCCGCCGGGGTTGGGTGCGAGATAATAACTTCGGTCATAATAAACCGGATCAATCTCGGCCAGATCAACAAAGTCAAGGATGTCGATGGTTTTGGTGTTTTCACCGGGTAGGAGCTCAAAGTCCTCATCCCGTAAGATCACATACCGGCCTTTTTCGAATTCATAACCCCGCACCAGTTCATCGGCGCTTACTTCCACTTGACAGACTGGGCAGTATTTCCGGTATTGAATCGGGGTCTTACAGGGAGCATGCAGTTGGTTGAAACGGATGTCCTTTCGTTCGGTCGCTGTATACATCTTGATCGGCACATTGACCAAGCCGAAACTGATGGCTCCTTTCCAAAGGGTGCGCACGCGTTTACCTCCTTCGACGGTTATTGCGGTATCTATATTATCCCCCCATAGAAAAATCCCACCCGTGAATCTTTTTAGGGGTGGGATGGCTGAGATTTCTTGTTTGAACTGTTCTTTGCCGAAACGGTCCGGTACCCGGAAAACTATAGGGATTTAGTTTAAGGTTAAAGCTCCTTCTTAAAAACACGATAGGTTTTATAATGCAGACCGCCCGCTCCTTCGGCATCACGGCGCATCGGGGTGTTAAATTCGGCAACGGTGGAGCCTTCACCATAGGTGAAACCAAGCTCTTTCGCTTTCAAGAGCAGTTGATAAAAGATAGTCCCCGAAACTCCTTTTTTGCGGTACTCGGGGATGACAAAGAGAAGGAAGACGCGCGCCCCGGAAACGCGATGCCGGTTCAGCAGGAATTTGGCCCAGCCGATCGGGAAGAGCTGTCCGTTCATTTTGGCCAGCACCTTATTATAATCAGGTAGAGAGATGGCAAAACCGATAGGTTCACCTTGTAAGCTGCGTGCGATCGGAATCAGCTCGGGAATGGCATACTCCTTCAGTTGTACGGCGAGCATCTTCAGCTCCTCCAGACTGGGGGGAACCAGGTCTTCCCAGTCTTCCGGCATTGCGCGGTCAATAATGTATTTAATATCTTTGAGCTCTGCTTCTAAATTGGCCGGATCTAGGGTTTGCACTTGAAATCCGTATTTATGTTGGGCGTAGCTGACTACCCGTTCAGTTTTCCTGGCGTCCATGGTTTTGAGGTCATAATAATAAGCATAAAAATCGCGGTCTTTAGTGAACCCCGCCTTCTCAAAATAGGCGGCATATTCCGGTGGATTATAGGAGTTCATTAAGACCGGAGGAGAATCAAACCCCCAAACCAAAAGTCCCCGTAGCTCGTCTCCCTTGGTGGGCGAGATCGGCCCTTTGATCAGGTTGATTCCTTTGTCCAAGGATAATAGCCAGTCACAGGCATGGTTAAGCAGAACAATTCCCGCTTCTTCGTTATGGGATTCGAACAGAGCAACATAACCTTCATTTTTCCCTTTGAGCTGGTTCATTACTTCATCAACGCCGACCATTATGCGGCTTAAAGGCCGTCCTACCGCATCACAGGTCAGAAAGAGGCGATAAGGCCCCTTGCGCAGCAATGGATTAAAACGGGGATCCAATTTTTTCTTGAGGTCGCTCAGGAGCGGGGGAACCCAATAAGGATCTTTTTTATATATACTCCAAGGCAAGAGCAGAAAATCGCGCATGTCGCTTCTGGTCACCACAGGTTTAATGGAAAAACTATCCATTAAAAACCCTCCAATAACTTTTGATCATTTACCGTAACAGTCGGATTTATTAAACAATCTCTCTTTTTATCATCTATATTCTTGTTACACTAATTATAAGCATTTTGGCGGAACCGGTCAAATGAGAAGATTGGTAAGCTTGTTTGCGTAATTTTTCGCTTCTGCTTCTATTTCACCACTTTTTATCATACTTTTGATCAGGAGTGACGGGGGTGTCGCGCGTGAAACGGAAGCGGATTTATATCATTAATCTAGTTTGGAAGACGGAGTATACTTATGGAATCTTGATCTTCATGCTCCTCGGGTTTTTATACGGATGGACCTCCGAACGGCAGACCGTTAAGACGACAAAGCTTTTACCATCGGCGATTTCCGGAAAAAAAATTGTCATTGATGCCGGGCACGGAGGAATAGATCCGGGAGCAGTCGGTCGTAGCGGTTTAGAAGAGAAGGAGATCACTTTGGATGTGGCCAAAAGGTTGAAGCGCTATTTTTCTCGGGTGGGGGTCTATGTAGTGATGACCAGAGAAGCGGATCTTGACTACAGCGGAGAAAATGGAGACCGCCGACTGACGAAAAAACGCCGGGACTTACTACACCGGGTGAAGATAGCGAATGAAAGTGAAGCCGATCTGCTTTTGAGTATTCATGTCAACAGTTTCCCGCAATCGATCTGGTCGGGTGCGCAATGCTTTTATGATGGTAAACTTCCAGAAAGTAAATTGCTGGCGGTAGCGATCCAAAAAAGTCTGGCTGAACGTTTAGGGCCTAACCGCCGGAAGGCGCAACAGGCCGAATATTTGCTCTTAAAGGCTACGACAATGCCTGCGGTCACCGTCGAGGTGGGTTTTATCTCCAACCCCCGCGAAGAAGAGTTGCTAGCGGATGCAGAATACAGGGAAAAGTTAGCTGAAGCCATCTTTTATGGAACAGCTGAGTACCTAACTGCCCTGGAAACCGCAGCGCGGCCGGTGTTGACCAGTAAGGTCTATCCGGAGCTTAGCTTTCCGTCGGTGCTACCCGGAACAGTCTGCCTTTATTACGCTACACCCAATAATGAAGATTTGGCGTTCAAACCGGAAGTGCGGGAGACCCCCCACTTTGAGGAATGGCAACGAGAGGAAAGGGGAAAATTGGTCCTGAAGGAACTCCTGAAAGGGCCTGGGGAAGGGAGTGCCCTACTGCCCTGTTTACCCCCTGGAGAATGGGTCCGTAGCTTCCGGTTGGCCGGGGAGACCGCTGTGGTAGATATTGATGCCGCGCTGGCGGAGAGTATAAATGGTGGAGGTGCCTCAGAACTGATGGCTCTTTATAGTTTAGTCAACACTTTGGCAGTCAATCTTGACCTAAATGCGGTCTCCATTCTGGTGGACGGCGCAAAAAACGCCACCCTGGGTGGGCATATTTTTTTAGAAGAACCATTAAACCCTAGGCCGGAGTTTAGTGCGGGATTAAACGATTCTAATCGATAAAGACGGCGGAATACCAGTTCTGTGGCTCGGTTTCGTCTTTCAGTGGTTTCAACGGTAAACCGTATTTGTGCACCGTCCGAAAAACATCAATCCCGACACTATGAAAGGATGGTCGGGCTTTCTTCGGGTCGACACAGGGCTTGCCTTTTAAACCGGCGCATTCAGTGCAAAGGGCACAGTCACTGAGGGAGAAGGCAAAGTGATAACCGTCGAGGAAGGCCTCGCGCTCAATCGCGAACGAGACTTCTTGGGCAGTTTTTTTCTGTGGCGAATGAATAATGAGGCCCCAGGTATACTCTTCAAAGATTCTCCGGTATTCCCAAGGTTTCAAAGAGCCGGGTCGCGAAGGGCAGGTCGGTCCTTTGCCCCAGTCGGCGCAGCCAAACATACATTTTAGAATTGTTCGGGAATCAAAAACAATATCTTTAATTTCAAATAAGACAGCGTGCTCCGCGCCAAGGGCGAGCGCTTTTTTCACATAATAATTGCGGTCCGACGACAAACGATCATCTCCTTTTTAATTTAAAATACCAATTATTCGCTGATGCGGTTAAGAACTCGTCCTAATGTCGGGATTAGATAAAGCTCTGCTCCTTTCCGCCTTATCATGATGGGTCTATGAGCTATTCTTTGAATTCGAGGAGAAAACGGGGTTTCCTGGCGATGATCATGGCAACGAAAAGAAGCAGGGTGAGAATGATAAACTATCTTCCAAACCTAGCTCATTATATCATAAAGATTCCATTAATATTCTCTAGCTTCGGCAGGAAAGTAATGATCGATCTATAATTAGCTAACAAGGGCAACTGCAACCCCCCGTAACCAACCAAATGAGAAAGGTTTGCTATTACTGGATACCGGTCGAACTATGCCCGGAAATAAGGAGAGGAGGAAGCTTACGATGAAGATTACTTACGAAAACAATCAACTCATCTTACCGGAGATCAATTGTCAGTGCGGAATTGAGCACCAGCAGCCGGATTTGGATGTCTATATTGGTGAAGGAGTACTTGCGGGGATCGTTGACTACCTGAAAAAACGGAAGCTTGGGAAGAAGGCCTTGGTGGTGGCGGATCAGAATACTTACCGGGTGGCCGGGGCAGAAACGATGCGGCTCCTAGCAGCCGGGGGATTGACGGCGACGCTCTGTCTGTTGGAGCGGGAGGGAGAACTGGAGCCGGATGAGGCAGCGCTTGGTGAGATCCTTTTAGCTATGGACCCAGAGATCGATTTTTTAGTCGCCGTCGGTTCCGGTTCGATCAATGATCTCACTCGGTATGTGGCCTTTCATACCGGACGGGAGTTTGTCAGTGTCGCGACGGCGGCGTCCATGGACGGGTACACTTCAGTGATCGCTCCGCTACTGGCCCGGGGCTTGAAGGTTAATAAGACGGCTACTTATCCGCAGGTCTTAATCTGCGATCTGGAAATCATCAGACATGCCCCTTACGACATGGTTATTTCCGGGTTTGGTGATGTCATCGGTAAATATATTGCCAAAGCGGATTGGATTCTCGGTCGGATCATCAATGAAGAACCGTATTGTCCGGTGGCGGCCGACTTGGTTAGCCAGGCGGTGGAGAAGTGTCTGCAGCAGTTTGAGGGGATCAAAAACCGGACGCCGGAGGGAATTAAAAGTTTGATGGAGGCCCTGATCCTCTCAGGGGTGTCGATTTTAATGTTAGGCCATACCAGGCCGGTAGCTTCGATTGAACATAATATGGCCCATTTCTGGGAGATGGCTAAACTCTTACGTGGAGAAAAAGCGGCCAGCCACGGAACAGCAGTTGGGGTGGGGACGCTATATGCTGTGCGGTTTTACTCTCTTTTCTTGGAGCAAGACTGGAACGAGTTGGAGCTAGAGCGAATCCGCCAAGCCAGGCCGACAAAAGCTGCCTGGGAAGAAGGGGTCAAGGACGCCTATGGAGAAAAAATCGGTTCTTTGATTTTGCGGGATAATCCTAAAGAATATATTGACTGGCCGGAGCAAGAACGACGTCTTCAGGCCTTGGTCCGGAACCAGCGGCTGATCAAAGAAGAACTTGCGTTTCTGCCGGACTACGAAACACTAGTCAAAGTCTTTCGGGAATTGGGCTCGCCGATGACAGCTGCTGAGCTGGGGATTGACCAAGAAACCTTAAGGAAGAGTCTGCTTTATGCCAAAGATTATCGGGAGCGTTATAGCGTCTTTAAGACGGTGAATGAGGCGGGGAGACTGGAGGAATTTGTAGACCGGATTTTGCAGTTGTAGGTTTAAGCCGGAGCCCTCTGCGATCTAAAGAGTAGTAAGTTAATTGCCGAATTGTTGGCAGGTACCGTGAGCAGCGGTGCATATGCGCTCTTCAGTCCGGGCGGTACTCGATACTCTCGCAGCTCGAATCGCTATTTACCGGGTGAGGAAAGGCTGGCGAGGGTATCTTTTGTCGTTAGTGAAGGGTGTCAGCTGCGAGAAGCAAAATTCAGCCATGCAGCGCGTGACGAGCAACAAGTAGGTAAACAAATTCATAAATAAAAAAAGAGGGGAAAACCCCTCTTTTTTTATTAATAATCCATTCCCATTCCGGGGTTCGGCATAGCCGGTTTCTCTTTCTCCGGAATGTCGGCGATCAAAGACTCGGTGGTGAGTAACATGGCAGCGATGCTGGCTGCATTCTGGAGCGCGCTGCGGGTAACTTTGGTCGGATCGACAATCCCCGCTTCTACCATATCGACAAACTCACCGGTGACCGCATTGTAACCCTGACCCTTCGGCAGAGCAAGTACTTTTTCAGCAATGACGGAACCTTCGTCCCCGGCATTGTTGGCAATCCACTTAATGGGTTCGGCCAAAGCCTTACGGACGATGGAGATCCCGGTAGCGACATCGCCGCTCTCCTGTTTCAGCAGTTCGTCGAGGATGGGGGAGATTTGGAGCAAGGCCACACCGCCACCCGGCACATTTCCTTCTTCTACAGCGGCACGGGTTGCTGAAAGCGCATCCTCAATCCGGTGTTTCTTCTCTTTCATTTCGGTCTCGGTAGCGGCACCAACCTGAATGACAGCCACTCCACCAGCGAGTTTCGCCAGTCTTTCTTGGAGTTTCTCCCGATCATAGTCGGAAGTAGTCTCTTCAATCTCGAGTTTAATCTGGTTGATACGGTTCTTGATGTCTTGTGAAGAACCTTTACCATCAACAATGGTGGTCTCCTCTTTTGTGACTTTGACCTGGCGGGCCTGGCCCAACATTTCAAGGGTGACATTTTCAAGAGTCATTCCAACATCCTCGGAGATCACCTGTCCGCCGGTGACAATAGCGATATCACTGAGCATTGCTTTGCGGCGGTCGCCAAACCCAGGAGCTTTCACTGCGACGACATTGAGGGTACCGCGCAGTTTGTTCACGACTAAAGTAGCCAAGGCTTCGCCTTCCACATCTTCGGCAACGATCAATAAGGGTTTGCCTCTTTGTACGACCTTTTCCAGAATGGGAATGAGGTCTTTCACCAAAGTGATCTTCTTATCCGTCAACAAGATGTAGGGTTCTTCTAGTACCGCTTCCATCCGGTCGGAGTCGGTCACCATATAGTGCGAGATATAACCCCGGTCAAAAAGCATTCCTTCGACCACTTCAAGGTGGGTGCCAGTGGTTTTGGATTCTTCGACGGTAATAACCCCGTCTTTACCGACTTTCTCCATGGCTTCCGCGATTAAATTACCAATCTCTTCGTCGGAAGCGGAGACCGAAGCCACCTGGACAATCGCTTGTTTATTATCAACTGGTTTGCTGATCTTCTTCAGCTCATCAACGACGGCGTTAACCGCTTTTTCTATACCGCGCTTTAGGATCATCGGGTTAGCCCCAGCGGCCAGGTTTTTCAATCCTTCTCTGACCATGGCTTGCGCCAATAAAGTAGCGGTGGTGGTGCCGTCGCCGGCGACATCGTTGGTCTTGGTTGCTACTTCCTTGGCTAGTTGGGCACCCATGTTCTCAAAGGGATCTTCCAACTCGATCTCTTTGGCAATCGTGACACCGTCATTGGTAATCGTGGGAGAACCATATTTCCTCTCTAAAACAACATTACGACCTTTCGGCCCTAAGGTTATTTTTACAGTATCAGCTAGCTTATTGACGCCACGCTCCAAAGCATGTCGTGCTTCTTCGTTAAAAATGATTTGTTTTCCAGCCATTTTTTCACCCTCTTCATACTTATTTATTTAAATGTCAGTTGAAACTGGCTTAATCTAAGATCGCCAGAACGTCGCTCTCCTTCATTACCATATATTCTTCGCCATCCAATTTAACTTCAGTTCCGGCGTATTTAGCGAATAATACGCGGTCGCCAACCTTTAATTCCAAGGGAACTTTTTGGCCGTTATCCAGGGTTTTTCCGGAGCCGATCGCCACGACCTCGCCCTGCTGCGGTTTTTCTTTAGCCGTATCAGGGAGGACGATACCACTTTTGGTCTTTTCCTCACTCTCCATAACTTTAATGACGATTCTTTCTCCTAATGGTTTAATGTTCATTTTCTCCCTCCTCAAGGTTTTTATTAGCACTCGTCTTAGGTGAGTGCTAATTCTAGTGTTTATTTTATTAACCACGCCTGGAAAATGCAAGAAGCATTACCAGGCAAAATATAGCGATACTGGGCGAAAAACGGAAATGAAATAAGAATAGCTTCCATAAGCTCCATCAAATAAAAAAAAATAGCCTGAAATCTCCATTTATCTTTGTTTCAAGGATATTTTACGGTAATGCCACTAAATTTATACAAAATTTCAATAAAGATCAGGGTACGGGGGGCTTTCCGCTTGAAATTTTTGCGTAAAACAGCGGGAAAAATGAAATGTTTTACTTTTTTATACGTTATTTATAATGGAGAGTGAATTAAGGAAGCGCAGAAGATGAATATTGCTGCTTTTTATCTTACACCCAAAGAAGAAGTGATATGGATCGATGAGGGTTCTAAAATCCGTCAAGCTTTGGAGAAGATGGAATATCACCGCTATACCGCAATGCCCTTGGTGGATAAAGCCGGCAAATACGTCGGAACACTCACCGAAGGCGATTTGCTGTGGAGTTTAAAGCGAAATCCGGACTTAAAATTTAAAGATCTGTATAAAATTCGCCTTCGAGATATCCCTAAACACCAACGTAACGAAGCGATCTCTATTAATTCACAGATTGAAGAGTTAATTCCCCTGGCCGTCAATCAAAACTTTATTCCAGTCGTCGATGACCAGCAGAACTTTATTGGGATCATAAAACGCAGTACGATCATTGATTATTTATATCAGCGACTGACCGTACTGCAATGCGGTTGAAAATAACCTCTTTACAAGTGCCTCATTTTAAGTTATAATATCATTTGCAGTGCCGAAGTGGTGGAACAGGCAGACGCGCTGCGTTCAGGGCGCAGTGGGAGCAATCCCGTGCGGGTTCAAATCCCGCCTTCGGCACCAATCATATGCAATTCAACCCCAGCGGAGCTGGGGTTTTGTTTTGGAGTAAGTTTTTGGTAATAAGCCCCTTCTCAGAACGATTTTTAGGCAAACCGATTGCTAAAAGTTGTTTATGGAATATTACACCGTTAATGATGAAAAGTGGTCGGTGGGAGCCGGGAGAATGAGAGAAGAAAACGTAAATACGGAAGTTTACGGATGAACAAAAAAGCCATTTGCTTGTCTATTATTAGCTTGATTTTGATTGCCACGACAGGAATGGTAAGGGTTATTGGCTTTACCACCGGTTTTGGACTCGAAAAGGGAAGCCTTAAAACAAGCGAATTGGAAAGATTTAACTACTGGCTGTATACTCCGGTCAAGGCAGGCGATCATCTGCCCCTAATCATCTATCTGCATGGAGGAAGCGGCAAAGGTAACGATTTGGATTTATTAATGAAAAACGATGGTTTCCCGCAATACATTCGAGATGGTATTATTGATCATATTCCCGCTTATGTTGTTATTCCTCAATTACCGGCAGAGCAAAGAGGTTGGGTTAATATTAAGGATTCTTTGAAAGAATTGATTGGTTTTCTCATTAAGAAACATAATCTTGATCCCAAGAGAATAAGTCTAACCGGTCATAGCATGGGTGGAACCGGTGTTTGGGGGATTGCTCTTTTCTACCCGGATTTGTTTTCTTGCATTGCACCGTTGAGTGGCAGTATTAAAATGACAGAAGCCAATATAAATGCGTTAGCGGAGCTTCCGATTTGGGCTTTTGTCGGTTCTAATGACACGATAGTTGATCCAGCGTCATCCGTCCGTTTTATTAAAAGGTTGAAAACTAAAAACAACAACGCAAAAGTGACGATCTTTGATGGGGCGACCCATTTCGATGTGCCACGGCTGACCTACTTGAATCCCGATCTAGATTTGATTAATTGGCTACTCTCCCATAGCAAATAAGGCGTCCTGTTCTGTCCATAGCTTTAAAAAGACTACTCTCACGCAGAGTGGTTTTTTTATATCTTTTTTGGAAAACCGGTTTTGGGGTAGTACATTAATTAAATAATTGGTAATAGGCAAAGATTTTGTATTCAGAGGAACATTCTAGGGTTTTCGGCGTTTAAACCTGTGAGCTTCGAAAAAGATTGGTCCTGTAAAGAGAGGAACGGTCTATATAAACACCAGGAATACTTTAGCTTTTTTGAGTAGAACAACTTGCAGGGAGAGTTAAGGGGAGGGATGGAATTGAAAGCGAAAAAAAGGTTAATAGGCCCGATGATCTTCCTCCTTGGCCTGGTGCAGGTTTTGGGGGGAGCGGAAGTCAAGCCGCTTACGTTAGAAAAAGCATTATCTTTAGGCGAAGAGGCGAATTATGAACTGAAAATGGCTAAGCTTCGTTTGGATAACGCGCGCTTAGATTATGAAAAGAATAAAGCCACTAATCAATTAGCGGTCTCCAGATATGCGGATCTCCAGAGGGAAAAGAATCTGCTGGAGGCGCAGGCCGGTTATGAACAAACACGAAACCAGGTGCTGCTGGCGATCGCCCAAACCTATTTGGAGATCGGTAAAGTAAACCGGGAAAAGTTGCTGAGAAGTAAAGCGGTTGAATACGAGGCGCAGTTGCTCCAGGATCTAGATGCGCAGGTAGAACTGGGCTATAAAACACGGATCGAATTACTGAAGCAGGAGAACGAATACCATAGCGCACGTTTAGCCTTACGCAAAACCGAAGATCAGCACAACCAATTACTGCGTAACCTGGAAGCCCAGATCGGAGTAGCCCCGGGGGAACTCCAGGTGGCCTTGGAGGAATGCACCACGCCAACGGGTTGGTCGTTGAGTCTGGAAGAGTCACGTGCTTTGGCGCGCCAAAACAGTTTAAACCTCCGCTCCTTAGACCTCGGGGTTGAACTGGCGGAGCTTGATTGGGAACGGGGGCAAGTCGGTCCCCTTTCGGCTTGGGAAGCAAACAAGCTGGAGAATAATTTGAAGCTGGCGAGATTAGCCAGGGAACGTGCCCTGGCCGACTTAGACACCTCGGTGGTTAAACAGTATGCGACGGTGCGTCAGAAGGAGGAAGAACTGGCGATCAACCGCACCCATTTGCTCACGGTACAAACCAATTACAAGAAGATCCAACAACAACAGGCTGTTGGTCTGATTAATCGAACAGACCGGATTGCTGCCGAGGTCGAGTTGTTGCAGGCGGAATACCAGGCACTGGTTACTGTCTCTGCTTTTCTCCTTGAAAAGTGGAAGCTGCAACAACTGCTCGGCCTGGAACTGGAGGGTAACTGATGTTTAAGCTTGTGAAGAAAAATAGCCACCGCGTATTTCTCTTCTTCCTTGCTTGCTTTGTTCTGTTCGCTAGCAGCAGTCAAGTAACGGCGGAAGATCAGAAAAAGCCAACCAGCAAGGAAATCACCTTAGAAGAAGCGATTGCCTGGGGATTTGAGCATAGTCCGGCGCTCACCGGCCTGCAGGATCAAGTTGCGCAGCTCCAGCGGCAATTGGCAATGCTTGAAGCTGGTCTGAATTGGCAAGCAGATGTCGTCGGCCAGCTGGATACCGGTAATCTAGGGAGTAGTTCCTTTTCAACCGGTCGGGAACAGGCTGAGGTGGAGGTCGGTGTCCAGGGCCGAAGATCTTATCGCAGCGGACTTTCCCTCAGTCCTAAACTCTCGTTAAAAAAGGAACTGACAGTGGACGAAGAGCCGGCGGTGGGGTTTACTTTTAATCTAACGCAAAAGCTGTTTCCCTGGTCCCCTTCCGCTGCTGAACAGGAGTACTACCGGACTCTTAACACCCTAAAAAAAGCAGAAGAGAACTTCAAATGGCAGGCGGAGACGGAGAAAATCAACTGGCTGGAAGGCTACCTTAATCTTCTGCGCCTCCAAGAAAAGGTCGAAGTGGCAGAAGAAGAGTATCGCCTGGCCAATGAAGAATTTGCCCTAATCGAACAGCGCCAAGCAATCGGTGAGGCGGGGCCACCTCAGATCCTGGCCGGGAAAGCTTCCTTAAAGCAAGCCGAATACCAACTTAAACAGGCGAGGAATACCCTTGCGGCGGCAGAGAGAGAGTGGCAACTGGCGTTGGGGTTACCGGCTACCAGCAAGGTAAATTTGGTTCCGGAGAATCCCTATTTCCAGCAGATTAAAGAGGAATTGGCCAAATTGGCGTTTGATTGGGAGGATGATGAGTGGCTGATGAAAGTACTGAGTGCTAATCATTACCAATTGGCCGCCCATCGCCGTGACCAGCAGCAAGTGAGAGAAGAATGGGAATGGAAGCAGGCGGAGAGGAAGCCGGAGATTACAGCCGGCGGGACCTACAATTATCCGGAGCACAAGTGGCAAATTAATTTAAATCTTAATTATAAGTTATGGGACGGCGGCAAGAAAAGACTGGAAGAGGAAGAACACCAAGCCTTACTGCGTTCGCTCGAACGTGACTATCAGTATCTAATGGAGAATCTACACTCCCAACTACAGAAACTACTTCACCAGTTTGAACTGGCTAAGCTTAATTTGGAGGCGGTCATTTTTCAGGAAGAAAAAGCAGCCCTAGAAGCAGAGGTCTATCGGAAGCAACTGGCGGCCGGTTTGATTACTGAACAAGAATGGGCACGAAAAGCGGTTGCTGCTCAGATTGTCCAGATCAGTCGGGAAGAGGCAGAAGACCGCGTATTCCTCGCTAAGCTGCGGATATTACGCCTGGTCGGGCTGATTTAACCTCTAGATTCCCGGTTGGTACCGGGAGATCTTGAAAACTTGGGGGTAGGATCGATGAAGCTAAGCAATAAAAAACGAAGAATTATCGCCATTCTCGTGATCATTGGGGTGCTTGGCGCCGGTTGGTTTGCCAGGAAACAGCGGTTAGACAAGGCCGCTACCGGTAGTCGCTTGCATAGAGAAATCACACCCGAGATGGTGATGAGGGTGGAAAAAGGGGATCTCCAAAAAACAATCTCGGCGAGTGGCTATTTGTCACCGCAACAAATTAAAGAGCTCTATTTCAGTATCAGCGGCCGCGTGAAAAACGACTATCTGGATGCCGGTAAAAGAGTGAAAAAGGGCGAAGTTTTAGTCGAATTGGAGAAGACCAGACAAGAATTAGAGTATATCAGGGCGAAAAAAGCCTATGATTTAGCAGTGATTAACGGTTCGGAACGGGAGATCAAAGAGGCCGAACTGACGTTGCGACTTGCGAAGGAAAATTTGGAAGCGACGACTTTAACGGCTCCGTTTGACGGGATTATTACCAGAGATCTGGTGGATGTCGGTGATTACGTCGGTATTAATGAACAGAATGCCGTCGGAACGATTATGGCGGATGGCCCCTACGAGATTGATGTGGAGATCAGCGAGAGCGAGTGCCATCTGGTCAAGATCGGTCAGGAAGTCCGGATTACGGTGGAAGCGGTGCCCGAACGGACTTTTCTGGGGCGGGTTAAAGAGATCGCCCTGCAAGCAAAGAACAACAATGGGATTGTAACTTTACCGGTCAAGATTATCCTTAATGAAGAAACGGAGCTGTTGAAGCCGGAATTTTCCGCCGATCTAGAGATTATCGTGGAGGAAGTGAAAGATCAAGTTTTGGTGCCGGTGGCCGCGATTATCAACAACCGGGGACAGGAACAGGTGATCAAAGTAGTAAATAATCGACCGGTGCCAACACCGGTCAAAACGGGACTGAATAATGGTTTTAGCGTCGTGATTCTGGAAGGGGTCGAGCCGGGCGATGAGATTCTGATCAATGCGCACCCATTTGCCAATAACGCCGGCACTGGTTCTTCCCCTGGAGCGAGGCCCGGACCGGGATCGCGGCCCGGAATAATGATTAGAGGTCGATAAAGATGTTAATCCAAGCGGAACACCTCCAAAAAACCTATCACATGGGTGCGGTTAAAGTTGAAGCCTTGAAGGATGCGTCTTTCCAAATTGCCGCGGGCGAGTTTGTGGCGATTATCGGTCCATCCGGTTCGGGGAAATCCACCCTGATGCATATTTTAGGCTGCCTGGACCGGCCGACCGCAGGACGTTATCTTTTGGACGGCCACGATATGAGCCGTGCCTCCGACAATCAACTGGCAGAGATTAGGAATAAGAAGATCGGTTTTGTCTTTCAACAATTTAATCTCTTGCCCAAAGCAACTATTCTCCAGAATGTCTGTCTTCCACTCATTTACGCGGGCCTGCGGGGCCGCCGCAAACAACAACAGTTGGCACGGCAGGCACTGGAAATGGTGGGGTTGGGTGAGCGCTTACACCACCGGCCCAATGAAATATCGGGCGGCCAAAAACAACGCGTGGCCATTGCCCGGGCTTTGATTAATAATCCGGCATTGCTGCTGGCGGATGAACCGACCGGTAATCTGGATACCAAGACGGGACAGGAGATTATGAAAACATTTCACCGGCTTAATCAGGAGGGTCATACCATTATTCTGGTTACTCATGATCCGGAGATTGCCGCCCAGGCGCGGCGGATCATTCAGATCCGGGATGGCTTGATCCAACGGGACGAGGTGATCGCATGATATTAGAGATCTTACGGATGGCGCTCGATAGTCTAACCACCAGCAAAATGCGTTCTTTCCTTTCCATGCTCGGAATTATTATCGGGGTGGCGGCGGTGATCGCCATCGTTTCGGTCGGCTCCGGCGCCCAGTCCCAAGTGACTAGCCAGATTTCTGCGCTCGGCTCGAATATTATCAATATTGGCCCGGGGATCACCCGAGGACGCAGCGGTCGGCTTAGTTTTACCGCCACTGATGTTTTTACCATGGAATTAGCCGAGCAGATCCTGCGGAATTGCCCTTCGCTCGCAAGAATCACTCCCAATGTACAGACTTCCGGGATCCTGATTGCCGGTGATATAAACTATCAGACGACGACGGTCGGGGTAACTCCGGCTTACCAAGAGATTGTCGAGTATTATCCGGTCCGCGGCCAGTTTATTAATGCCGAGCACGAAGCAAATGCCACAAATGTGATGGTGTTAGGCGCGAAGCTAGCGGAAGAGCTATTTCCGGGGCAAGATCCGCTCGGGCAGAGGGTAAAGTTATTTGCCCGCAACCGGAAACTGCTGTTTGTCGTAATCGGGGTGATGGAAGAGAAGGGGACCGGGGCGATTGGCAATCTTGATAACCAGGCGTTTATTCCGGCTTCCGTCCTGCTCAAAAAGATTAACAACCGGAAATATGTCTCCGGTTATACCGCGCAGGCACGTTCCAGCGAGACCGCGAAAACAGCCGTGGCAGAAGTGGAGTATTTTCTCACCCGTTATCTGCTGGATACCGATAAATTTAATATTAGCAGCCAGGAACAGATCCTTGCGACGATCTCCGAGGTGACCGCAACCTTAAGTCTAATGCTGGGGGGCATCGCCGGTATCTCCCTATTAGTCGGGGGGATTGGAATCATGAATATTATGCTTGTTTCGGTAACGGAACGGACACGTGAAATCGGCATCCGGAAGGCCTTGGGGGCGAAACGCAAGCATATCATGGCGCAATTTATGATTGAATCCTTGGCGATGAGCGGTTTTGGTGGTTTGATTGGGATCATTTTTGGTTGGTTGGGCGCGCTGGCGGTGGCTAAAGTTGGCGGTTGGCCCCTGGTTGTCACCCATACTTCAGTCTTGGTCGCCTTTTCCTTCTCCTTACTGGTCGGTTTATTCTTCGGTCTGTACCCCGCACAGAAAGCCGCCAAGCTTGATCCGGTCATCGCGTTGAGTTACGAATGATTCCTTTATGCTTTCTATATAAAAGGAAGAAGTGGGTAGGGGAGAGGTTATCCGGTGACTGGATAACCTTTTATTTTAGGTAAACAATGCGTAGGGGAGGATACTAAGCGGCAGGAAATAGGCAAATTTTTATGGAATAACTTAAAAGAGTTTAATATAATGAGAAGGATCGAACGGACGAGGTGAGATCGTTGGATGTAATGCAGGCAATGAAAGAACGAAGGAGTATACGACGCTACCAAGACCGGCCGGTTGAGGACGAAATCCTGACCACGCTCATGGAAACCGTGCGGTTGGCGCCTTCGGGTAATAACCGGCAGGATTGGCGGTTTATAGTGGTTAAAGATCGGGATCAGATCGAAAAGCTCGCCGCCACTGCCGGGCAGCCCTTTTTGGCCACGGCGCCGGTGATCGTCGCCGGGGTGGCGCTCAATCCGGGCCGGGTGATGCGCTGCGGCGTACCGGCGTATGCGGTTGATCTGTCGATCGCGCTGACCCATTTGCTGTTGGCCGCAGTCGCGCATGGACTCGGGACCTGTTGGCTGGGCTGGTTTGACCAGGATGAAGCGAAAAGGACTTTACACGTGCCGGAGGAATATAAGGTCGTTGCGCTGATCACGCTGGGGTACCCGGCGGAAAACCCGGACTTTCGGGGGCGGAAGCCCCTCGATGAGGTTGTCTCTTATGATTATTTTTAAAGGAGAGCAGAGGGGAGAGCGTGTGGGCGCGGGAAAAGGAAGTAAATTCGTAAAGGCGGGGAAAGAATAATGGAGTATCGCAGTTTATACCGTAAATGGCGGCCGCAAAGCTTTGTCCAGGGTTTTGTCGGACAGGAACATGTTGTGCGGACGTTGCGCAATGCCATACTCCATCAGCAGGTCGCACACGCCTATTTATTTACCGGGCCGCGCGGTACCGGAAAAACCTCGGCTGCTAAGATCCTGGCTAAAGCCGTGAATTGTACCGGACGGGGGGAGAAACCCGATCCTTGTAACCAGTGTCCGAGTTGTCAACGGATTGCCGATGGGGTGGCCTTGGATGTGATGGAGATTGATGGTGCCTCCAACCGGGGCATTGATGAAGTTCGAGACTTACGCGAAAAAGTAAAGTTTGCGCCGGTGGAAGGGAGCTTCAAGGTCTACATCATTGATGAGGTACATATGTTAACGACTGAGGCATTTAATGCGTTACTCAAGACGCTGGAAGAACCGCCTTCTCATGTAATCTTTATTTTTGCCACGACCGAAATTCATAAAGTGCCTTCGACCATCCTCTCCCGTTGTCAGCGGTTTGATTTCAAACGCTTAACGGTGGAGGAGATCGTCGGTCACCTTAGCCGGTTGGTACAAGCCGAAGGTTTGGAGGCCGAGGCGGAAGCGCTCTACTTAATTGGCCGGGAAACCGACGGGGGAATGCGCGATGCCATTGGCCTGCTGGAGCAGGGGCTCGCTTACGCGGAAGGGAAATTGACCGCCGCTGATGTCCGCGCCGTGCTCGGGCTGGCCGAAACCGAAGCGCTTTTGGCCTTTGGCCGGGCGATGGCTACGCAGGATCTGGCGGCTGGTCTTGCCGTGTTGGAAAAGGCCGGGAAAGAAGGGAAAGATCCAGCCCTCTTTGCGCGTCAACTAGCCCGTTTTTTCCGGGATCTTCTCTTTTTATTATTAACCGACGCCGCGGTTCCAGTGAACCTCAATCCCGAGGAAGAGGAGGCGGCGCGGGAGATCGCTAAATCGATCGGGACGGCTCGCCTGCAAAGGGGTGTAGAGTTGTTCTTAGAAGCCGGTATGACGGCCAAACGTAGCAATGAAGGAAGTCTCTCGCTGGAGATGGCTTTGCTCCGGTTGTTGACGGTCGAGGAAAGCGGTGCTTCAGACCAGTTGTTCAGACGGTTGGACCAAATGGAAGCGCGTCTCGCTAAATTGGAGCAGAAAGTAGGCGCTGGGCCACCAGAGCCGCAGAGCATTCCCCAGACTAGGGCGGCGGGGCCGTCGGCTTCCTCGCCAACCACCCGTAGCGCGTCCGCGAAAAATCAGGCTCCCGCCAGAACTTTCGAGCAGTGGGAAGCAGTCCTTGCGGCGGTTAAAGAAAAGAAAAGAACGACAGAAGCGATTCTCCGGGCGGGGACACCCAAAGCGCTGCGGGGCGACAGGCTCGAGATCCAATTTGCCCACCAGTTTCATTGGGAGAGGATTAGGCAACCGGAATGTACAGAGATGGTC
>JAAYGU010000056.1 GCA_012727535.1 Bacillota bacterium
AATGATCAAAGCAATATTGCGTATATCAGATAAGCTTATTGATAACTGAGGAATTTACACACTAATCTGGACTTGATCACATGATCCCTGGTATGGAATAAACTGTAATGCTGTTTTAAATTCTATTTGGCGATAAATACAAAAAATACCTCATTTTTAACGTCCTATAATATATATTATGTAAAGTCATACGAAAAGTAGGTGAAATCATGGATCTAGAGGTACGGTGCGACGTGGGAAACTGTAATTTGGGGTACGAGGCGAGTGGGCTTGACAAGGTGGAAGATGAGATGTTTATGGAACTGGAGGCAGTTGAGCAATTATGGAATCGGGAAATTAAGTCTTTGGAGGAAAAGCTACGGAATTTCCGCCAAGGTTTTCTTCACCTATATGGCTACACACCGGAATTTTTGTCGGATTTGCTTTACGTGAAGAGTCTAAAAATTAAGCCGCCACAGATTTAACCAGATCTTTTTGTTTATTTAGTTTTTTCAAACCTGGTAAGAGATCCTCTCCCCTCCCCTTCTTAGTTGTTCCGGTAAAACTATAAAAAACCCCGGCTGACGAGAAGAGTGATCTTCAAGTGCCGGGGTTTTTGTAGAATGTATAGGATTACTAGCTAAGAAACTAGCTTGTCCATAGTTCAACAAAGAGAAAGAATATTACTTACTGCCAATCGTTACCGGTTCACGATTGAGACTGGCACCAGATACTTTGACTTTTTTCAATTTAGCAAAACGCGGTAGGCTATTTTCCAGCGGCGGAGAAGATGCGCCTTGAATCAAGGGTAAGGCATAGTCGATAAATTCTTTCTTCAATCCGTTACCAGCTTCATTGATCCATTCGCGGGGGATTTTCTTTTCCTTATTGGCAACCTCTTCGAGTTTTACTAATTTGGTTTTGCATTTATACTCCAGCCCGTCCTCTCGTTCAAAGGCGACCATGTAATCAGTCTTTCCTTCCACGGCATAGCGCACAGCCATCTGCCCGGCCAAGGCTGCCTCATTTACATCGGTCAGGGAGCCTAGGTGTGCCGCACATCTTTGGAGGAGGCTAAACTCAATACCACGTATTTTCGCGCTGGTTTTTTCGCGTAGGATTTTTACCAGGGTCGGTGCCAAGCCGCCCAGTTGCACATGGCCAAAGGAATCTCTATAGGCAAGTTCCCTTCCGTATTCGGAGATGTATTTTCCGTTTTTATCTTTAATTCCTTCGGAAACGGCAACAATCACATTGTTTTGGCGGCGATAGACCTCATTAACATCGTCGAGAAACTGGTCCAGATCGAAAGGAATTTCTGGGAGGTAGATTAAATCCGGTCCAAACCCGGCGTTAGCAGCCAACGCGGCGGAAGCGGTCAGCCAACCGGCATTCCGGCCCATGATTTCCAGGACCGTGATCATCCCTTGATCATAAACCCTGGCATCGTGATAAACTTCCATAATAGAGGTGGCGATATACCGGGCAGCGCTACCGTAACCTGGACAATGGTCCGTCCCCCATAGATCGTTATCGATGGTTTTGGGTACGCCCATCACCCGGCATTCGTAACCAACCTTCTGAAAATATTTACTTACTTTGTTACAAGTATCCATGGAATCATTTCCACCGTTGTACAAGAAATACCTGATGTTATATTTCTTAAAGACTTCCAGGATTCTTCGGTAATCAGTCTCATCCTCTTCAGCATCTTTAAGCTTATAGCGGACGGAACCAAGCGCGGAGGAAGGCGTGGTTTTTAAAAGTTCCAACTCATAGGGGTCTTCTTTACTAATATCATAAAAATTTTCCTCCAAAATGCCTTTAATACCGTGGGCTGCCCCATAAACTTCGGTGATTGCTTCCTGCTTTAGCGCCTCTTGAAAAACCCCGGCCGCGCTGGCGTTGATCACCGCAGTTGGTCCCCCGGACTGCCCGAAGATAAGCGCACCTTTTAAAACACTCATCTGCTATACCTCCTATATTATAGTAATAATATTCAGCTGTATACTAAACGTCCTCCCGTTTAATTAACTGTTTAAAATATTTAAAGAGCCAATTATATAATGCCCGGTTCAATATGTAAGCGTGTCTAGTATAATTCACCATTCTAGCCGGGAACCGGGAAAAAGACAGCGGTTTTATGCCGATGAACGATGAACATCGAGTTCATTAACAGAATCAAAGTCCCATCTTTAGTTGTGAATTTATTATACACTAATCAGGTGATGAGATAATTAAATTTAACAAAAACCACATAAAAATATAACAAAGATGGCAAATACTCTCCAGCACATAGGTTTTTTACCAACTATTAATTTACTCCTGGGCGTAAACAGCGGCTTCAGAATAGAAATTCCTTGATTTTAAGTTCTAATTTGGTAGAATTAAGATAATAAATCTAAAACATACTTATTCTATCAACATTATTTCTTAAAGGAGTTGTTAGTTTATGCCATTAGTTACTACCAAAGAAATGTTTAAAAAGGCTTACGAAGGTGGATATGCAATTGGAGCCTTCAATGTCAACAACATGGAAATTATTCAAGGTATTACCGAAGCGGCCAAAGAAGTTAATGCCCCGTTGATCTTACAAGTTTCGGCTGGTGCGCGGAAATATGCCAATCATACATATTTAATGATATTGGTGGAAGCGGCTGCAATCGACACCCAACTTCCCATCTGCCTCCATCTTGACCACGGAGATTCCTTTGAAATTTGTAAGGCCTGTATCGATGGCGGTTTTACCTCGGTCATGATCGACGGTTCACACCTTCCCTTCGAGGAAAACATTAAACTAACCAAACAGGTTGTTGACTATGCCCATGACCATGGTGTTGTTGTCGAAGGCGAACTGGGAAGGCTGGCCGGTGTCGAGGATGATATAAATGTCTCCGAAGAAGAGTCTTCGTATACCAAACCGGAAGAGGTGGAAGAGTTTGTCGCGCGGACCGGTGTTGATTCCCTAGCGGTTGCCATTGGTACTAGTCACGGCGCTTATAAGTTTAAGGGTGAGCCCGAATTAAGATTTGATATTCTTGAAGAAATAGCTAGAAGACTTCCTGGTTTCCCGATTGTTCTGCACGGGGCTTCCTCGGTTATCCCAGAGTTTGTAGAGAAGATTAATAAATATGGCGGTAATATGCCTGGTGCCCGTGGTGTTCCTGAGGATATGTTAAGGAAAGCCGCCCGGTCTGCCGTGTGCAAAATTAATATCGATTCCGATCTCCGCCTAGCGATGACCGGTACGATCCGAGAATATCTCGCTCAGCATCCGGATCATTTTGATCCTCGGCAGTATCTCAGACCGGCCAGAGAGGCGATTAAAGAACTGGTGAAACACAAGCTCATCCATGTCCTTGGCTGTGATGGTAAAGCATAAAAACAGCTAAAAAGTGTCCCGCCTTACCTAGTAGGGCGGGATTTTTGCATAAATGAGGAGTGCTTCCAATGTACAACAAAGTTCAGTACCGCATACTGCTGTTGGCAGTTTTAATTATAATCCAAACTCTACCAGCGAGTGTCTTGGCTTACGTTAACGACCCCCTCCCCTCCCCGCCTGTTTATTCCTACCGGATCATCAACTGTTTTCCTCATGATCCTGATGCTTTTACCCAGGGTCTAATCTATTACGCTGGTTATTTTTACGAAGGAACCGGTTTGTATGGCCATTCCTCCTTGCGTAAGGTTAAGCTACAAGACGGAGCGGTTCTTCAGCAGATTAACCTCCCACCGGAATACTTTGGTGAGGGTATTACCCTCCATAACGGACGGCTGGTTCAATTAACCTGGCGGGAACATCAAGGGTTCGTTTATGACCTTAATTTCTTTACTCTACTAGATACCTTTACCTATCCAACGGAAGGGTGGGGTCTAACCAGTGATGGTAAGCACTTGATTATGAGTGACGGCTCCCCTACCCTTACCTTTCTTGATCCTGAAACTTACATCCCGGTCAAGCGAATCCTGGTCACCAGCCATAACCGGCCGGTAGCTAACCTGAATGAACTTGAATATATCAAAGGGCAGATCTTTGCTAATATCTGGCAAACTGATCAGATTGCAATCATCGACCCGGACAGCGGTCAAGTTACCGGGTGGCTTGACTTGACTGGCCTGCTCGACCCCCAGACCAATAAAGGGCAGACGGTCGATGTCCTCAATGGGATTGCCTATGATCCAGACGGCGACCGGATATTTGTTACCGGGAAATTCTGGCCGCGCCTTTTTGAGATTCAAGTAATTGGTTTGGAATAAAATTTACTCAAAACGATAAATCCAGAGATAAAGCGCCCCGCCAGGAAGCTTTTCCGAAATCATAGGCCACATATCCCCCGAAGATAAAGGGCTTAATCCCAAGGAGGTTCAGGTCACAAGCTGTTCCGATCCCGGCTGCATAGGTGGTCTCATCACCTTTTTCTCGGAGGTGATAACATAGATCAGTAAAGGAGAAGAAAGAGATCTCTTTGAGCTGGATGCATTGGAACAGTTCCAGTGAATAAGCAAAGCGATGGTGATAATCCAATTGTAAGGAAGATTGGAGGAAAAGCTCCTGGTCCGCGAGGGTTGGTGCAAATCCACGGTAGATTGAGGGAGGAGCAAACACCTCTTGCTCAGCGGTATTACTGACCACCATTCTCGGTTGTAAGGTAAAGTACTCCCCTACTCCTCTGCTCATTACCTGGGAATAAACATATTTCGTTCCAGTTATTCCTGTGTGACCGGATAATGGCGTGTAAAGATCGGTCTCTCCTTTGATCTTGGTTTTCCCCCAATTTAGCTCAAAGATTCCACCACCATGAAGATACTGTGTACTTTTGAGATCAGCCCAACCGAGGGAGAGAGCATAATGAGGGCGGTGATACTTTAAATCCAGACCGTATCCAGTCTGCTCTCCGGTTCTTTCTTTTTCGTAAAATGCTTTACCAATCAGGTCTACAGACGGGGTCAGACCAATCACTTTAAACTTTGCCTCTAGATAATCGAAGCTTTTACCTCTCGTTAAGAGTTCAAGGTTAGCTGGCCCCCTTTGCCAAAGGAGTCCGTACTGGAGAGTTGAGGACTCGGCTTTTAGTAGCTTCTGTTTGAAAAAAGAATGTTCCTTTCCATAGTAAACGATTGGTTTAATACGGGTAAAATCGTATCGTAAACGTTCATATTTAAGGTCGGTAACCAGTTTAGAGCGGCTTTGTTCATAGTTGTGGCTTGCCATCTCCGACTGGGTTTGTAGTTCATCATCTTTTAACGGTATATTTTTGGCGGCTAAAACCCGTTTAAGCTCTGGGATCAGTTTTTTTGCTTCACAGTAACCTAAAGCAATGAATTCAGCGGCCAGGTGATAATCCATAAATGAGTAATCTCCGACCTCACAGTTGATCGTTAGATCAGAATACTGGTCAATAATCTCTTGTGAATTTCTTTCCTTTTGCAGATTAATAAAACGCGTCCAAGCGCGAATCGGCAGATCGTAGGTGTTATAGGGCAGGGCGTCAAAAGCGGTGGTCGAGATAATGACATCAGCACCAAGCACCTTAGCAGCCTGAGCCGGTGTCAATTCTAAGATCCCTGGATCCATGAGGTATAAGCCATCATAGTTGACCACCGGAAAAAAGAGGGGGATCGAGTAAGAGCCTTGGATCTCTCTAGAAATCCGGCCACTGGTGTGGATATATTTCACCCCATTAGTCAGGTCATAACTTAATAAAGCCGTGGGGATCGGAAATTCTTCCATCCTTTGATAGGGTGAGAATTTTTCCATAAAAAAGTTAACTCTTCGGGTGTCGATTACCGAATAGATGAAGGGAAAATTAAGATCAAACAATGAAGGCAAAAGATTGGTGGTAACCAACTCTTCAATGGATGCGATGGGCATCCCGCTGCCGTAAAGTACCGCAACAATCGCCCCCATACTAGAACCGACCACTAGATCGACCGGGATCTTCTCTTCTTCCAGTGCTTTTAAGATCCCGACATTAACCAATGCCCTTGCTCCCCCGCCCCCTAGCGCGACAGCCACGGTCGGTTTTTGTTTATTATTAAAATGAGGAGCGTTTTGAACGAAGAAAAGCTCCCCGGTTGCCTCTTCTTCAACAATCTGATAAGGAGGCCTCACCTCTTCTGTCTTCGCGTGAATAAGACCGGAGGACCAAACCAGGAGATTAATAGCCACCATGAGGCGGATTAGTAATTGTTTGCTAGAAAATAGAACCTTCATCAATGCCAATTCCTGCCTTCCTCAGAACAGATTATTCTTTTAGTCTGTGCTCTTTCTTGCTTTCAAGTCTTCCCGACAATATTTACTTTCATGGTATTGGTAGTCCCACTGATTCCTACTGGTACGCCAGCGGTAATAACAATCAAATCTCCGTTTTGCACATAGCCTGATTCTAAAGCCTTTTGCTCTCCAATTGCGAACAAGTCGTCAGCGGTGAGAACTTCATCTACTAAAAAGGGGATTACACCCCAGGACAAGGCGAGTTGGCGTTGGACCTTTTCCACAGGGGTTATAGCGATAATTGGACAAGCAGGTCGAAAGCGCGAAATCATTTTTGCCGTATAACCCGACTGTGTAAAGGCAACTATGGCCGCCACCTTTAAGTTCATTGCTGTTGTGCAAGTAGCATGGCTGATCGCATTGGTTACACTTCCCATTAAATCATACTTAGTTTGCGAAAAAGCAGTCCAATAATCCATCGCCTTTTCCGCTTTCTCGGCAATCTTGCCCATGGTAATCAAGCTTTCGAGTGGATATTTCCCCATCGCTGTTTCCCCCGAAAGCATAATAGCACTTGTTCGATCATAAATGGCATTGGCGATATCACTGGCTTCCGCTCTGGTTGGCCTAGGATTTCTAATCATCGAGTCTAACATCTGGGTAGCCGTAATCACCGGTTTCCCATAACGATAGCATTTATCGATCAGGGATTTTTGGACAATCGGTACTTCTTCTACGGGAATCTCCACTCCTAAGTCACCACGAGCAACCATGATCCCGTCTGCTACCTCTAAAATCTGATCGAAATTCTCAATCCCTTGCCGGTTTTCAATTTTAGCGATTATTTTCAGATCGGTGCCCCCGTGTTGGTCAAGGATTTCTCTGATCATTGTCACATCAGAGGGTTTTCGAACAAAGGAGGCGGCAATAAAATCAAAGTCATTTTCGATCCCAAAGATGATATCCTTAATATCTTGTGGCGTTAATGAAGGCAGGTTTATATTGGCATTAGGTACATTTATGCCTTGATTATTTCTGATCACCCCACCATTGAGGATAACGCAATGGATATCGCTGCCTTCTATCCTTTCCACCATAAGTTCAACCCGCCCATCATTGAGCAAGATTCGATCATGCTTTTTGACGTCTTTATGTAAATCTTTATAGGTAACCGAGCATTTTGTCTGATCGCCGATTATATCTTCATTGGAAAGAATAAACCGCTCTCCCTTTTTTAACGAGGTTTCACCATGCGTGAACCTCCCCGTCCGGATTTCCGGCCCCTTCGTATCCAGAAGTAAAGGAATCGGTAGTTTCAAACTATCCCTTACCCTTTTAAACCTTTCGACCCTCTGTTTGTGCTCTTCGTGACAACCATGGGAAAAATTAACACGCGCCCCATCCATGCCGTTTACAATAAGCTCCCTTAGGATTTTCTCATCATCTACGGCCGGTCCCAAAGTACAGATTATTTTGGTCCTTCTCATCACAACACCTCGTTCAATTAAGTAAGCTATCTAATGACAGCGATTTTACTAATCGGTAAAGACTTATTTTTTACAACAACAATCATAGGACTATTTCTTCACCTGGCTCCAAATCCCTACCAATGATCTAATCTATTAATCACCATCTATCTTCTCATAAACTAAAATAAAAAAGATCCTATTTGTGAATAACAGGATCTTTTTACTAATGTATACTATTCTCTTCCGACCACAGCTCTGCCGCTGTTTACCTCTAGTGACAAGTTGAACAGTGTCCACCACCACAACCGGCACAACCGGAAGAGCTGGTAGTAGACGAGCCCGCTTGTCTACCGACGCCGAACAGGGAAAAGAGACGGGTTGTCTCTGACGAACCACATTTCGGGCAAATAAGCTGTTTTGTATCTGTTTTGCATAATTCTTCAAACTTATGCTTACACTGTTGGCAGGTAAACTCATAAATCGGCAAAGTACTCACCTCAGAAGAGCTATTTTATAATTGTTACTAAATCTCCATTCTTGAGACCGGCAGCGTTGGCCTCATCTATGTCAAGATGAAGGTCTTTTTTATAGTTAGGACCGACTCTGACTAAGATTTGGTCAAAGATTAAGCCACGGCTTCCTTCTACTTTAGCTTGGACAATGTCTTGATCCTTTAAACCAAGCTCTTCTCCTTCGGCGGTACTTAGATGCAAGTGGCGCTGAGCGATCATCACACCCTCGGTAATTTCAATCCGGCCTTGCGGTCCCTCAATCGTGATTCCTGGGGTGTCTTTTAGATTCCCGGAATCGCGGATCGGAGCAGCAATCCCTAAGGTAAAAGAGTCAGTTAAGGAAATTTCCACTTGGGTCTGGGGACGAACCGGTCCAAGGATTCGCACATTGGCGATGGTCCGTTTGGGACCAATCAGATTCACGGTTTCCTCGGCCGCAAATTGCCCGGGTTGGGAGAGCTCTTTTTTGACGGTAAGTTTATAACCGGGGCCAAAGAGTGTTTCCAGATCTTCTTGCGAGAGATGGACATGGCGGTTAGAGACTCCAACTGGTACTTTAATCGACATGGTATGTACCCCTTTCTATATGTCAAATCATGGATTCACCCAGAAAAAAAACCGGGTTCATTCCGGTTCGTAAGCATATGGCAGGGGAGACAGGACTCGAACCCGCAACCACCGGTTTTGGAGACCGACGCTCTACCAATTGAGCTACTCCCCTATGCCACTAACATATTAAATTATATATTTTTTTCATCCTAGTGTCAAGTCTAAAATACGGACGCCTTCTTTTAACCGCCTTGAATCCCAAAGCACCGTGTCGGTTAGAGATTAATCCCCACAATACCCCCTAGCGAGCCAAGGATGACCGCAATTGCTCCATTAATCAGCCCGGCTTTGATGTTTAAATCCAACCCCCAACTCTTGCCGACGAGAAAGACTAACAACCAGACAACGACGGCAAGGATCATACCTAATAACCATCCTTTAGTCTTTGACTTATATCCGGTTGCCAAACCACCAAGAACAATGGCGGTGTAAATTGAGTATTTATAAATAATCTGTTCGTGACTGCTCCAATCCCAACCCAGCAAGAAAGTCACCACTAAAAGGATGATGACAATAAAAAGGAAGGATAAAGAGAATTTTAACCCTGTAAACACAGAGCTCATGACAAGGCGTAGACTTAGGATCGGATTCTCTTGTTTCGTCATCGGCCTCCCCCCCAGCCAAATTCTTTCTTTAATTTATATGTATCCATACTAGTTAGTATGCTTTGGCCTTTAAAAGCTTTGTCAACAACAACATGACTGAGGGTTAAGTCGTCGCCGAAGGGAAGATTAAAGTCCGTAAAAATTGCTAGAAAAGAAAACAGGTCTGCTCTACGGCAAACCCTTTAGTATTCATGGTTGCGAAACACACCATGGATACAATGTGAAGAAACCGGATTTATGATTTACTATTGATCGGTAAAACAATCGGCAAAAGGCAAAAAAAAGGCTCTGGCTTTCCAGAACCCCGTTTTAGCTGGTCGGGCCGACAGGATTTGAACCTGCGACTCCTTGACCCCCAGTCAAGTGCGCTACCAAGCTGCGCTACGGCCCGAAAAATTAAGGCAAATATAATTATAGCATTAGAATGCTACCATGTCAATATTTAGAGCAGCAAGTTGCTATAATCTATTGGCCTTTGGTTTTAGTATTTGCAAAAACACACGACCCATTATTAGGCACCATGTATTCTCCGGCTTTTCATAACGTTACCAAACTGATCAACTGTAATCTCCATCCGATGAATGAAGTCACCTAGCGAGGCTAGTTTGGCAACGCTTTCAAGGTGCATAAAATCATTTAAAGCGCTATTTAGCAATTCATAGATCTCTGTAAGTTCTTTTTCTCTTTTGGTCAGGCGATTACGCTCTTTCTCGTACCGCTCTGCCATTGCCTGGTTTTCAGCGACTAAACGGTCTATCTCTTTTAGTAACTTTTCTTCTTGTTTCAGATTGCGTTCAACCGCTAACAGATGTTCGATAAAGCCTCTCAGATCTAATTGACGCTTCTGTGCTTCCTCAAGAATTTTCACCCTTGTTTCTAGGTTTTGTAAGGCTTCTGGTAAATGAGCCAGTTGATAAAGAAAAGTGGATTTACGTTCCTCAGTTTCCGGAGTAAAACTAGGAGTATGACTCTTTCTGCTTTCTGTTTCTGTGCGCGCTTCTCGTGGCTCTGGCGTAAGTTCCTGCCTGGGTATTTCCTGCTTAAGGGTGACCTTTTCCTTGCTGCTGGGCAGGGGCGGAACTTCTTTTCCGTTAAGTAGAGGTGTTTCCGGGATTCTGATTCCGGAACGTTTAAGTACATCACGGCCTAAGGCATTAATCTCCTCTTCACTGAGGTTCCGTTTTTGTACCAACCGGTAAAAGCGAAGTTTGAGGGCTGCTTCACTGATCTTCTTCTTCATTAACTGTTGTAATTCCTGACAAGCTTCATTTCTGGTTCCACCTAGTACCTGGTGTTTGGCAAAGATCTCGAGGATTAACTGGTCTTCGTCGCTGGCTAGAATCTCTTTCGGTGTTTGAGACTGGTATTTGGCTCTCATTATTTTGTAATAATCCGTGTTTGAGATCCCTTTTTCTTTGAGAATCCGACAAAACTGGCTCCGTAAAGCGGAAATTTTCCTACCAAACCGCTGTGAGAGTTCTTTCCGTAGTTTTGGATTCCACCAGTTTTCGTAGATCATCTCATTTTCATTCTCCGTATAGCGGGGTTTGGATCTGACAATATTATTATTTTCCGGCATAAAATCTTCTTTTTTCGCAAGCTGATTCGATTTTTTCACTTTCTTCCCTCCACCACAAATGTTTTTACCCATCTCTAAATCATAGATGGATTGTAGTGTTATTATGTTCCGATCTGAAAAGATTTATGCCAAACTTGTTGAATTTTTTTCTAATCAAATTAACTATTTTACCGTAGATTGATGAATTGCATAGATGACTACAAGATTAATATATTATCCGACTCAAATAAAAATGCTTCGACCTAAGTTGTTTAACCCGGCTTAAAACCTATAGCGACAGTGGGATGGCGGAGCTTTTATATTGGTAATATGAAAGAGCTTGGGGTAAAAAAACCTTGACTATTAGTCAAGGTGATTGTGGCAGAGAATCGTACCGGGAAGATATTGCTCTATACACTTCTGGACGGCAGGTGGTAGTTGTGTACGCTCCCCTTCGTACAGGGGTTTTCCAACATAATAACGGAAAAATCCGGTAAGTACTTTGGGACAATCGCCCCTTACAGAGCAGGGACCTTTATAATACAACTGCAAATCCTGGATAAAACCTTTGACTTCACTTGGATCGCTTTCCCAAGCATTAAAGTCCAGGCGCAGAATGGTGATCTTATCTTTTTTAACAGTTTCGATTAAGGAAAAAAGATCAGTGGTTTGCCCATTAAAGCTTATAGTTTCACGATCATGCGGTTGGATTAGCATGGGAATATGCCTATCCCACTTGCCATCCCACCAGAGCGCTTGGCCCCGGCCAGCGATGAGTACACGCTCCGGTTGCTGTTTGGTCTGTGCTCGAGAGTCTACGGGCAGCGCGTCAATAACTTTGCGTAAATGTCTAATGTGTTCGGGGTTGGTACCACAACAACCACCGACAATTTGCGGTCGTGCTTCCTCGATCAGGTCGCGCATTTGCCGGGAAAATTCCTCAGCAGATAGAGGATAAACAGTTTTCCCATCAACTACTTGTGGCAACCCCGCATTGGGCTGGACGATTAGTGGTAAGGTTGTGGCTTTGGCCATACGGATCATGAACGGCTTAAGCTCTACGGGGCCTAATCCGCAGTTTAGACCCGCCACGTTAACTCCTAATCCTTCTAGGGTCGCGATGATTACTTCTGGTGAGGCACCCGTTAGGGTAAATCCGTTTTCCATAATGGTTGCTGCGGCCATTACCTGAAGCCGGCAGGAACGGGCAGCGAGAACCGCCGTTTTTAATTCAGCAAGGTCATTCATAGTCTCAATACTGACCAACTGGAGGCCAGCCTGTTTCAGGAGTTGACACTGTTCATAATAGAGCGCCTCGGCCTCATCCGGGTCTAACCCGCCGAGTGGTGTTAATAATTCTCCGGTTGGTCCTAAGGAACCAGCTACTATGGCGTGGGAACCGGCAACGCGAAGGGCAAGCTCTGCACCCCGGCTATTAACCTCGCTCAACTTATCTTCTAAACCGTGACGGGATAAAGCGGCACGGTTACCGCCGAAGGTATTGGTTTGAATCAAATCCGCTCCGGCGTCCAAATAGGCACGGTGGATCGCCTCTACGGTTTGTGGTTTTTCTAAGGTCATCGTTTCCGGTGGTCTACCCGGCGATAAACCCCTCTCCTGTAGCATGCTCCCCATTGCCCCATCGAGCAGATAAGTACGCTCAGGGGCGAATAAATAGTTTGTTTCCATTGGTCCAGCCGCCTCCTTCACTTCAAAGTTTTACTAGCTCGATCTCACCCCAAACCGCCATTTTATTGGCGATCACGAGGACTACTCCCTTAATCCCGGCAATTTGGGTCGCAAAATCGATGGTTGGCGCCAAATCAGCTGCTTTTTTGATCCGGTTGCCGCAGGCGGTGGCGACTGCATCGGCCAACGCTGGATCAGGTGCGAGGACAACAGCGGCATCAGCTTTTCCTTCGCTGTAAGCGGGCCCAACTGTTCCTGACGACGTACATAGCCCCCAGGCCTGACCCGGTTGGATCTTGATCCCGATTTTCCAGGAGAAGGGCGAATTACCAGCATAAAGCGCAACCGTTCGCGTTTGTTGAAGGCGGAGAAAAAGATCGCCTCCGTTTTCAATCAGCAGTTCCTCATTGGCGGGCAACAATTCTTCGCCGAGCATTCCCACGATCGCACCGGCTACGGCAGCCATTGGTCCGACCCCGGCGCTCTGTCCGGCAGCAATCATCCGACGCACCACTTCCGGAGCGGTGGGGTCTTCCACCCAGGGTGTAAGTGTGGTGAGAAATTGGGGGTGATGATAGATATACTCTTTTAGTTGGCGTCTGATCGTTTTTAGGTGTTTTTCAGCGGCCATGCGACAATCCGAGGTCGCTTCGATCCAAAGATCACTCTCTCCAATTAATAAACGGAAACAGTGCAAACCGGGTCTGCTCCGACGGTAGAATCGGTAAACATCAGTTTTTAGGTGTTGGTCGGTCATCTAAAACATCACCTTAATAACCCGCATCGGGCAGGCGGGAACACAAAGCTCACAGACAATACAGCTTTCCCGGTCAAAGACCAGGTGCGCGGTCTGTGGATCAACCTGCAAGGCCCCGGAAGTGCAGACCCCCGTACAAGCCCCGCAATGAATACACTCTTCCTCATCCAGTACAATCTCTTTGCTTAAAGGCTGGATGATGACTCCTTGTTTTTCCAGAAACGCCAGTCCGTCATCGATTTTTTCCGGAGAACCATTCGAAAGCTCCAAAACCAGTTTTCCCTCTTCACCCGGGGTGATTTTGGCTTTCAAAATATTAATCGCCAAATCATAATCTTTAACCAGATGATAAGTTAAAGGCCTTTCCGTTAATTCCGGCGGAAACGTTAACACCACTCTTCGTTTGGCCACTTTCTACACCTCCTCCCGTAAGGGTTTCACACCGTCACGCCAAGGTAAAGATGCTACCGGTTCGGCTAGATAGAATTGGCCGTTTAAAATCCATTCTTTAAGTTCTGTCGCGATCGCGCGTGCTTTTTCCAGACTGGACAGAGGAGCAGTCGGGATCACTCTGCCGTTCAGTTCAATCTTGCCGCTGCGCAGTTCGGCATAGGAGACAACCCCCAACGCCGGTCGGGAACGTTTTTGTACTCCGTAATCGTAAACCGTCGCTTTTAACTCTTCGTTGCTGAGTGCGACTTTTTGTAGAATCTCCTCGTCAAGCAAAGGGATGGGAATGCCAATCCCTACATATAAACTGGTTCCATAGTTATGGAAGATGCCCGCCCGTAGATATTTCCGGTTCATTCCTTTCAGATCCCCAATCACGGCTAGGGTGCCGGCGTTAGTCAGCGGTACGCCGTTGTCATCCCGTTTTTGCGCCGGATTATGCTGTGTTCCTTCCCAGGCCACATAGCCAATTCCTCCGCCCAAAAAGATCCGCGTGCCAACCCCTATTGTTCGGTACTCCGGGTCACAAAGGAGCGGACTGAGCTCTCCGGAAGTTGTATAAGTGGCGTTGCCGTAATTAGGTAGCAGGGTTCCCATATACGTATGATAAGTCCGCCCTGTTGAGTTAATGGCGACACAATAATTCTGGTATGCATTCCGCGGGTTAAATAAATAGGCTTGATTCAGATCCTCTAAAGTAATCCAAGTCTCCAGGGTGGTACGGGGATAACAATCCGTTGCAAAGCCCATAGCTTTCAGTTTAATCTTCTCCCCGGACAGCAGATCTTCAATGACGTGGGCACCACCATAGTCCAGTCCTCTACTTTCCGATAATTCTGTCGCCCCCAGATAGGCATCGACGGCGGCTAAACCTGCATAGGCAGGTACATCATTCAGCCACACCTTTGACATTTTGATTGGTGGATCAGAATGGCCAAAGTTAAGAAATGCTCCGGAGGAACACATTGCGCCAAAGGTTCCGGTGGTTACGACATCCACTTTCTCCAGTACCTTTTCTGGACCTTCTTCTTTGACCATGGCGACCACCTCTTCGGCGGTGACCACGACCACTTTACCCGCTTTAATCTTCTCATTAATCTCCTGATAAGATCGTGTGATGCTCATCAAATCCCTCCTTCTCTTCGCTAAAAATTCTGGATAAAAGAAAAGAACCCAAAGAGGGTTCGGCAGTAGCACTGCTACCCCCTTCTCATCTGCCAAAGCATCTAGCTTTGCAGGACTTGGCACCTTTTGGTCTTCGGACCAAGGGTTGCCGAGGTTTCATTGGGCCCGTCCCTCCACCTCTCTTGATAAGAAGAGTAATAGAAGCTGTTTTTTATATAATTAGATGCATACTACCACATCACTAAAAGAAAGTCAACTACGAATTTGGTTCTACTATTGAAACTTTAAATGCTCACAGGACACGGTAGCCCTCACGGTTCACGGCGACAGAAAGCCACTGGGCTTTAAGGTTATGGGCGGCAAACGCGGCAACCATCCCCTCCCCGACCGCCTGCTGACGTTCGGACGGGCAAAAAGCAATGATCGTCGGACCGGAACCACTCAGCGCCACACCCATGGCACCTTGCCGGTAGGCTTCCGCTAAGACACTATGGAAACCGGGGATCAAGACAGAACGCCGGTCTTGATGCAGCTTATCCCGCATCGCCAAACGCAATAACTCCGTTCGGTTGCTAAAACAGGCACCGACCAAGACTCCGGTATGGGCAAGGTTAAAAATAGCTTCTTCCATGGTTACCTGTGCGGGAAGAAGTTGACGCGCTTCTTTGGTCGCCACTCTGAGCTGAGGGATGCCCAACACAACGTGCAGTTCCTCTGGGAAGGGAATTTCGAGCACGGTATGTCGACCAGTGGCCGATTCCGGTAACACTCCCACCAAACCGCCGAAAATGGCAGGAGCGACATTATCCGGATGCCCCTCGATCTCGGTGGCCAGAACTAAAAGTTGCTCCTTAGAGAAGGGCTCCCCTAAATAGCTATTAGCGGCCACTAACCCGCCGACGATCGCGGAAGCGCTGGAGCCAAGGCCGCCGACTTCAGGAATCCGGTTTTCGAGATGAACCTTTCCTCCGCGGAAAGGATGGCCGCTTTCGGCATAGACTCTTTCAATCGCTTGACAGACCAGGAGATCCTTCCGTCCAACGAGTTGCTCAGCGCCATAACCCTCCGCTGTCACTGTCCATTCGTTGGCGGGAGTAAAGTGAACGAAGTTATAGAGCTCCAGGGCTAAACCGAGAAAATCAAAGCCCGGCCCTAAATTGGCACTGGTCGCCGGAGCCATTACAGTAACCATGCGGCAAACCTCCTATTTACAAACAAACCCTTCCCTCGGGAAGGGTTTGTTCTTCAATTTTTAATCCAGAGCAGAGCGGGCAAAACCCGATGCCTCTTAGTACTTAGTAAATTGGGGTTCCATTCGAGGAGGCGTATTTGTGATAGGCTTCCTTCAATTGCTTGGAATAATGGCCGGGCGCACCAGAGCCAATGGTCCTGCCGTCCACTTCAACGACGGGAATAACCTCAGCTGCGGTACCAGTCAGGAAGCATTCGTCCGCCGTATAAATATCATACCGGGTAAGCGCGGTTTCGACTACCTCCAGTCCGAGTTCAGCGGCCAACTTCATGATCACACCCCGTGTAATCCCTTTTAACGCACCGAAGGATACAAGTGGGGTGGCCAGGGTTTTATCCTTAATGATAAAGATATTATCACCGGTGCACTCCGCCACATAACCTTCCTGGTTTAGCATAATTGCTTCTGATACCCCGTGCAGATTGGCTTCGATCTTAGCTAAAATATTATTTAAGTAGTTTAAGGATTTAATCATTGGATTGACCGTCTCCGGCTGGTTGCGGCGGGTCGGGACCGTAATGATTTTCAAGCCTTTTTCGTAAAGTTCTTCCGGGTATAAGCTGACTTTGTCAGCGATAATAATCAAGGTGGCTTTCTTACAATTTCTGGGGTCCAAACCTAAATCCCCAACGCCTCTGGTTACTACTGTTCGAATATAAGCATCGGTTAGCTTATTCCTTCTCAGCGTTTCAATATGGGCCGCTTTCACCTCATCTTTACTCATGGGGATTTCGAGGGCGATTGCTTTGGCGGAATTAAATAACCGATCAATATGGGCATCGAATTCGAAAATCCGCCCGTTGTATGCCCGGGTCCCTTCAAAGATCCCATCACCGTACAGTAAACCGTGGTCGAAGACTGAAACCTTCGCCTCCTCTTTGGGATAAAACTTCCCGTCAATATAAACTTCCAACTAGTTCTCCTCCTTCGGTCTCATTATTTTAACTTTAAGATTAAACTATCAAGGGCAAAGCTTGTCCGAGTTTTCCTGGAGAAGGATTTTAACAAAAAACTAAAATTTTATAATTACTATGATCTTTAAATTGTGCGAATATTAAACCCACAAAAAAACTGCCGTCTCTTCAATCTTTGTTTTCCAGAATTATGATTTCTTATTATTTTATCATAGTTCGTAGGAGAGCTCAATAAATTCGGTGCAAAATAGCATCTGCTTTTAATTATTCTTTACTAACTTGGTCATAAAGAAACCATCGGGGCCATCTTGCTGGGGCAGCAAAATAATCCCTTCCGGCAGCCGCTGGTGCTGAAGATGCTGGGCAAAGCTCTCGGGAATCGAAACTTGAAACTGCGGATGCGACCGGAGAAAACTCTTAATCCGTTCTTCGTTTTCTTCCGGCTCCAAGGAACAGGTGCTATATACAATTCTACCACCGGGCTTAACAAGACTCGCCGCCTGCTCTAATAATTCTTCCTGCAGTTTAGTTAAAGCTTTTAAATCTTTAGGCCGGCGGCGCCAGCGGATATCGGGCCGTCGACGTAAGACACCAGTTCCGGTACAGGGAGCATCCAGCAGAACCGCGTCCAAAAGATTTTCTGGTTGCCAAGACCGGGCATCAATCGTCAGCGGCTCAATAATGGTGATCCCCAAACGGCTGGCATTTTCCTGAATCAACCTGGTCTTGTGTGGATATAGATCCAAGGCGTAGATTAAACCGGTATCACCCATGAGCTGTGCCAGATGGGTGGTTTTTCCCCCGGGAGCGGCGCAGAGATCGGAGATTGTTTCGCCCGGTTTGGGGGCCAGTAAGTGTGCAATCAGCATCGAACCTTCATCTTGGATATAAAAATACCCCGCCGCCCATAACGGGGTTGAAGTAAGGGAACGACCGGTGGCGAGCCGCACTGCTTCGGGAAGAAGCGGCGAAGGAGAGGCGTCAAATGCCAAACCGGCCAACTGCTTTAACAATTCCGCTCTGGACAACAAGAGGGTATTGGTACGAAGGGTAAAGGGCGCCGGGAGATTATTGACGGCCAATAGCCGGTGCGTTTCCTCCGTCCCCCACCGGCGTATCCACCTTTCAACCAACCACCGTGGATGGGAGTGACAAATCGTTAGGTGGGCAAGTGGTTCTTCGGCAAAGTCAGGCAAAATAAGATCTGCTTTATTCCGGAGATAACCCCGGAGTACCGCATTGACCAGTCCGGAGAGACCGGCAAACTTAGATTTCCGGACAAGATTAACCGCTTCGTTGACGACGGCATAATCCGTTTCGGTTGTGGTCAACAACTCATATAAGGCTTGACGAAGAATATTTCTGACTTCCGTGGGTAAAGCGACCAGCTTCTTGGTCAAAAGCTGGCTGAGCAAATGATCGATCAGGGTCATATGGCGCAGCGTACCATAGACGATCTCAGTGGCCATCGCCCTGTCTTGCGCGGTAGATTCGCTCTGCGCAAACAGTGTGTTTAAGATGCGATTCGCATAAGCGCCCTGTCGTTCGATGGCCACTAGGGCCTTGAGGGCTAAAGCCCGCCCAGAGTGCGGTTTAGTCATCGCGCATCCCACGTAATAATAATAACCGGATGAGCTGTAAGACGGCCATTGCTGTTGCAGCGAGATAGGTCAAGGCGGCGGCGCTTAAAACTTTGCGGGCACCGGCGACCTCTCCCCCACGCATGAGATAACCTTCTGTTTCCAGCATATTTAAGGCCCGGCTACTGGCGTTGAATTCCACTGGCAAAGTAAAGACCTGAAACAGCACGGCAAAGGTGAACAGGAGTATTCCTAAATCCATTAAGAAAGTACCGCCTCGACCGAAAAGGAGGCCGATGAAAAAGAGGGGGAAGGCTAATTGATAACCGAAATTAGCCACCGGGAAGAGAGCACTCCTGATATTCAGCGGGACATACTCTTGAGCATGCTGCAGGGCATGACCGGTTTCGTGGGCTGCTACCCCTAAAGCGGCCAGTGACCGTCCATGGTAAACTTGTGGTGAAAGACGCACCACACGCTGCCTCGGATCATAGTGATCCGTTAAATTGCCTGGTGTAATTTCGACCGGGATATCTGAGAGGTTGTTTTTGTTCAACAGATCCCTAGCGACTTGCGCCCCGGTCAAACCGGAACTGGCACTGACCCTTAAATAACGTTGAAAAGTGGAACTCACTTTCATCTGTGCATAAATAGCAAGGATAATAGCAGGGAACAGAAGCATATAGGTAGGATCAAAAAACGGAAAAAACATGGCTAAACCTCCTCAAAATCAGAGTTGTAATCTACCGGTTCCGGGAAGAAAGCCGAGCAGAGCCGAAGATAGTATTCCCGAAAAGACCCGGACAATCAGAATAATTGGAAACATCAAAACTTAGAAAGGATCTAAGAAAGAAAGGTCAAGATAATAAACGTTTTTGTCGTTAAAAAAGTTTCCTGTTTTATCCGAAAACAATAGGTTAAAAAATTTCCTTATTCAAAAACAGTACCGGCTGATAAATCATTGCCGGCGGCAAACTGCTGGATCGGTAGTCTCTTTTTTCCCGGAAGTTGGAGCTCGGTCAGTAAAAGCACCCCGTCCCCGGTCCTGACCGGTAGACCCCCCTCTTCCCCTTTGACCAGTTCACCGATTGTTCCGGGGGCCGCTGCTTCCAAACCATACCACCCTTCACCCAGCCGCGCGGCCCAGACCTTAAGTGTTTTCCCATTTAAACTGGTACGGGCCCCCGGCACCGGATCGAAGGCGCGAATCCGGTTGTAGAGTGAAGATGTATCTCCGGTCCAATCCAAAACATAATCGTCCGGAGTGAGCTTTTTTACATATGTTGCTGCGCTATGGTTTTGTGGTTGGGGTGTAACTTTCCCTTCTTCCAGCGCATCAAGGGTTTCGACGAGTATAGTGGCGCCGATTTCAGCCAAACGGTCGTGGAGCGTGCCGAAGGTTTCTGTTTCACCAATCGGTACCGTGCGGGTTAATAACAGATCACCGGTATCCCAACCTTCATCCATTTTCATAGTGGTGACGCCGGTTGTTGTTTCGCCATTCAGAATCGCGGCTTGAATCGGAGAAGCGCCCCGGTATTTGGGGAGCAGTGATGCGTGTAGATTAATACAACCGTAGAAGGGTAAGTTTAGTAACACCGGGGGAATCTTCAACCCGTATGCAACGACGACGATAGCCTCGGGATTAACTTCATTTAAAAATGACATTAACTCTTCTTCAGGGAGGCTTTCTGGTTGAAAAACCGGTAAATTATGTGCTAGGGCGGTTGTTTTTACCGGCGAATGAGCCAGTTTCATCCCCCGCCCTTTAGGCCGATCCGGTTGGGTCACCACTCCTAGGACCTGATGGTTGGAGGTCAATAACTTTTCCAGGGAAAGTACGGAAAACTCCGGGGTTCCCATAAAAACTAGTCTCATCTCTTTTCCTCACGCTCCTCGGCCAGGTGATCAATGAAGAGGATCCCGTCAAGATGCTCGATTTCGTGTTGTAAAGCTCGAGCGAGAATCCCTTCGCCTTCTAACTCGATTTTTTTACCTTCCAGATTGAGCCCGGTCACTTTAACCTTAGCGGCTCTAGTAACATATGCTCTCCGGCCGGGAATACTTAAACATCCTTCGACATCCCGTTCTTGGCCGGATTTACTGACAAGCTTCGGATTAATAAGGACCAGTGGTCCTTGTCCGACATCGATCACGATTACTCTTTCCGCCACTCCGACCTGGGGGGCGGCCAGGCCGACTCCCTCGGCATCATACATCGTCTCCAGCATATTTTGGGCAAGTGTCCTGATCCGTTTCGATACCTTCTTTACGGGGCGTGCCTTTTGGCGTAAAATCGGATCCGGTACGGTAATAAGGGGTAAAATCATTGAACTGCACTCCATTTCGGCATGATGAAGGAAGAATTAATTTATTATAGCATGGAATAAGGGTTTTCGTCGATGATCATCCGGACGCCTTTTTTCCGACAGTCGGCAGAAAGACTGCCCAGCAAGGGCAGTAAGTTTTGAATGATTTCAAGTTTATTCGCCTTAATTATGGTATGCCAGCGATATCGATTTTTGATTTTTTCAATAACGGCCGGATGGGGACCGATGATTTCTAGCTTTTGCTCTTTTGGTTCGCTCGCCGATGCTTGTTGCTTAATTTGCGCAGTGGTCTGGCGTGCCATTGTCATGACGTTACTTAGGATCGGTCCGGAAAAGACCAAACGTACAAGGTAATTGAAAGGAGGGTACCCGGCTTGCCGGCGGAATAACATTTCTTGCTGGTAAAAGGCGGCTTCATCCTGTTGCACGAGGGCGCTGATACTGTAATGTTCAGGATTAAAAGTTTGGATAATGACGGTTCCCTCTTTTTCTCCCCGGCCGGAGCGGCCAGCCGCCTGGGTTAAGATCTGATAAGTCCGTTCGGCGGCACGAAAATCAGGGAGATTTAATCCGGAATCAGCGGCGATGATCCCTACCAAAGTAACATTGGGCAGGTCAAGACCTTTAGCAACCATTTGCGTACCCAACAGAATGTCGATCTCGCCCGCGACGAGTTGGCGGTAGATCCGTTCATGACTCCCCTTCCGTCCGGTCGTATCAAGATCCATCCTTTTAATTCGCGCCTCCGGAAATTCCTTGGTGAGTTCTTCCTCTAAGCGCTGGGTCCCATGGCCGAAGTAGCGGATATAATGACTACGACACTGCGGACAGGTATTCGGGGGTTTGGCTTGATAACCACAGTAATGGCAGCGGAGAATCGCCGGTCTTTGGTGGAAGGTTAAAGTGACATCACAATCCGGACATTTAAGTACGCAGCCGCATTCCCGGCAGATAATAAAAGTTGCATAGCCTCTCCGGTTCAAGAGAATGATCACCTGTTCTCGGCGGGCTAGCCGCTCCTCGATCCCGGCTTTCAGAGGCGGCGATAGTACGGTAAAACGCCGGTCCTTAAATTCCTGACGCAAATCGACGACTTGAATGGTCGGCATTGGCCGTCTCATAATGCGTTCGTTCAGACGCAGCCTGATCATTTCTCCCTGGTTGACCGCGTAAATACTTTCTAATGACGGTGTAGCGCTGCCGAGGATTAAAACGCCATTGGTGCGGCGGCAGATTTCTTTTGCAACCTCACGGGCGTGGTAGCGGGGAACCTCCTCTTGTTTATAGGTAAACTCGTGTTCCTCATCAACAATTATCAAGCCGGGATTAGAGAGAGGTGCAAACACGGCCGAACGGGCTCCCACTACCACTTTAACCTCTCCGTTTTTAATGCGCCACCATTGATCAAAGCGTTCCCCTTCCGATAAACTGCTATGCAAAACGGCGACATCATTCCCGAACCTTGACCTTACTCGCTCTACAGTTTGCGGGGTTAACGCAATCTCCGGCACCAAAAGAATTGCTTCTTTGCCTTGTTTGAGCGTTTCCGCGATTGCTCGCAGATAAACTTCGGTTTTACCACTGCCGGTCACACCGTGTAAAAGAAAAAAGGTTGGTTGGTGGGCAGTGATTGCCGCTAAGATTTGATCGAAAGCGGCCTGTTGTTCTGGGTTGAGTACGGGGATGGGTTCAGGGACTGGGGCGTGTAAAAACGGGTCCCTTTCGAGCACCAATGCTTCCTTAGTCACAATTCCTTTATGGTAAAGTGTCTGCAAAACGCTGGAGCTTACGCTGGTGGCAGCAAGGATTTCAGCGGTCGTACACGGTTTTTCCTGTACTAATAAGTATTCATAGACGGATGTTTGTTTCACCGTTAGTTTAACTTTCTCTTCTAGCGCTAGCGGCTTTTTGATCCGATAAGCCGTAATGGTTTTAACAGAAACCTCGGGTTTTTTCGGTTGCCAGCTAAGCTTAATTAATCCGGCCTCACACAACTGCGAAAGATACGGAGAAAGTTCTGGACTAAGCGCTGGAAACGGCGACCAGGAGGACGACAGCTTTTGGAGCTGAGCCATTAAGGCCGTTCGCATTTCGTCCGGGATTAGTAGATTATTGACAAACTCGGCGATCTCTTCCGGCTCGACTTGCCGCTGCCAACACTTTTCTGTCCTTGCCTTTAACCCAGGAGGTAAAAAAAGAGGCAGTAAATCCTGGCGTCGACAGAAGAAACGGCGGGCCAGCCATTCAATCAAGGAGATTTGAAAGGTGGTTATAAGCGGTGCCTCATCCAAGACCGCCTCAACTTCTTTGAGTTGGTGTTGGTATGTAGGCGGTTGGTGGCCCCAGACGATGGCTTCAACCTTACGTCCGGCAAAAGGCAATAGGAGGCGGCTGCCTAGAGGTGGAGTAAAGTTCCAGCCGTCGGGGATTTTGTAATCATAAAGTCGATCTTCTGGTAGTTCCGGGAGGTTAATCAGTACCTGATGATAACGATTGGTTTGGGTGAGCTGTTTCAACGGTTTGTTCATTCCTCCCAGCTTAAATGTGTTAAAAAAAATAAAATCCCGGCGCCCAAAGCACCGGGTAGACTTTTTAACGGATTATTTTTCGGGTTGTTGTACCGGAACAATTTTCCCCTGTAAAATTTCGTTTAAAGCAGTAGAAACAGCCCCGGTGGTACGATCTTCTTCCGATGAAGGATCGCTTTGGGCAATGATCTCACGAGCTCGTTTGGCAGCGGTCACAACCAAAGTGTATCTGCTGTCAACCTTCTCCAACAGTTCTTCAAGAGAAGGGGTGTTCATGGTAAAAACTACTCCTCCCTACAAGATTGTCATTAATATAATTAGCATTATTTTTGCTGGATGTCAAGTTTAGCTAAGCCCTAATACTTAAAAACCATGCTCCTATAGAGTGTTGGTTTGCAAAACGGTGTTTTAGTAAAATAGGAGCATGGATACTGAAAACTATAAAATTGCTTAATCGTAAATTAGTTTTTTCCAATAACCCCTGGACACTTTTACTTCCTCGGCGTTGATAATCGATTCTACCCGACGGCAGGCTTCTTCCAAGTCGTCATTTAGCACCACATAATCATAGTTCGAAACTGCGGCCAGTTCTTTATCGATATAGGAGAGTCTTTTCTGGATCGAATCCTGGTCATCGGTATTCCTCGTGATCAGTCTACGCTGTAATTCTTGAATTGACGGCGGATATAAGAAAATCAGGATCGATTGTGGATAATTATTGCGAATTTGTGCCGCCCCCTGGATATCAACATCGAGGAGCACATGGCATCCACTATTAAGCCGCTTGAGAACTGCTTGTTTGGGTGTGCCGTAATAATGATCGTAAATTTCTGCCCATTCTAAGAACCCTTCATTCTCAATTTCAGCTTGAAACTGTTCTTTGGTCAGAAAAAAATAATTGACTCCGTCTACTTCTTGCCCTCGTGGCGGGCGGGTTGTCGCTGAAATTGAGTAGGTTAAGTCTGGTCGCCTGGAAAGGATTTCGTTTAGTACCGTGTTTTTTCCCACTCCGGATGGACCTGAGAGCACAAAAAGTAAGCCAGTCATTATCTTACCCCTCAGAATCATTATTTACGGCTTCTCGTGAGTTTAGACGATGGGCGACTGTTTCCGGCTCCACAGCTGATAAAATAACGTGTACACTATCAACAATAATTACCGCCCTGGTTCTTCGGCCGTATGTAGCATCAATTAAGGTTCCCCGTTCTCGACTTTCTTGAATGATCCGTTTTATGGGTGCCGACTCTGGACTAACAATCGCCACGATTCGATTGGCCGCAACCATATTACCAAAGCCAATGTTGATCAGTTTAGTTTCCATTCGGAGTGGAATCCCCCTTTACTGGTTGCCAAAGCGTTCGATTAAAGCCTGTTTTTGCCGTGAACCTAAACCTTGGATTCTTCTGGTTTCGTCGATTCCAATTTCGTTCATGATCTTACGGGTCCGGACCTTACCGATCCGCGGCAAAGACTCTAAAAGGTAAGCAACCCTCATTTTGGCAATGACATCATTATCGATATTTTCCAGTATTTCACGAATTCCAGTACGTCCGGCCTTTAAGTCTTGACGGATGTTAGCTCGTTCGCTCCTTACTCTTAGCGCCTATTTTAAGGCTTTTCTCTTTTCTTCCAGAGTTAATTGGGGAAGCGCCATCTTTTCACCTCCTATTCGATATTTTGAACTTGTTCTCTAATCTTTTCGATCTCTGTCTTCATATTGACAATATACTGAGAAATGGATAGGTCAGTCGTTTTAGCAGCAATGGTATTAATTTCCCGATGTAATTCTTGGGTAATAAAATCCAGTTTCCTCCCGATTGACCCGGTGGTTTGTAAAGTAGAGCGGAATTGCGCAAGGTGACTTTTAAACCGGACTATCTCCTCGGTAATTGCCGAACGCTCCACATAAAAAAGGACCTCCGTAGCCAACTTTTGTTCATCTACTTCTATCTCCCCTAAAAGTTCGCGGGCTGCGCTTTGCAGCTTTTCTTGATAAAGGCTGGGTAGAGCGGAGGCTAACTCTTGAATTTCCTCAATATTGCGGGTTAATAGATCGAGACGTGCACTTAAGTCAGCGGCTATCATTTCTCCTTCTTTCCGTCTCATTTCCAGAAGGGCTTCGGCTGCACCCTGAAGGGCTTTGCATGCGGCTTGTTGTAAAGCCTCTTCATTGATCTCTTCTTTCATCGTAAAAAGCTCCGGGAGCATTAACAGTTGTTCCATCCGGATTTTCCCGGGAAGCTTAAACTCTTTTTTGAGCTGTTTAAACTGTTGCAGATAGGCGGTTAATAAACCCCGATTGACCGTAAGCTGAGCAGATTGTTCGGTGAATTGATGTTCAATCGAGACAAAGACATCGATCCGCCCCCGTTGAAAATGAGGTTTAATTACCTTTACTAAACTCTCTTCTAACCACAGATAATTTTTGGGTAAACGAAAGGAAAGATCTAAAAACCGATGGTTAACACTTTTAATCTCAACCGTGATATTAAAACCGGAATCATCCTCTAACTTAAATCTTCCGTAGCCAGTCATACTAAAGGGCATGCGTGCGACTCCTTAATAACTAAAACCAGGCCGCATTGAAATTCTTCTAATGGACAGCTTGGTTCGCTTAGTTGAATATTCTTTATATTAAAGGAAACAGATAAGTTTCTAGAATGATCACCAGAAAAGTTTAAAGATCGAACAAGTTTGAATATATATTCCACTTCAACCCTTAAAACTCCTCCTTTTTCTGCGGAAATTTCTTTAATTTTCCTCGGGAACTTTTCCGAAGGGGAATCGTTTAATCCAAATAGAAATTGGAAAGAACCAAAACATAATCAAAAACACTATCTTAAACAGAATTATTTTGCCCAAAAAGGGGGAGTTATCAGTGAGAGGTTATTTTTCTAAATACCGGAACGTGTTGTTACTGTTATTTGTAGTAGTCGTTACTTCCCTTATTACCTCCGCTGTTTTTTTCACTTTCGTTTCTCCGCGGGGGGTCTCAGCGCCAAATCAAGTTGCCCCCGAGCCCAGAGCGGAGGTGATTCCCGCCGCTTTCAACTTTGGCCCCGACTCATCTTGGGAGAAAGCCATTATTAATGTTACAAAAAAGGTTGGACCGGCGGTGGTCTATATTGATACGGTACGCACGGTAAAAACCAACCCAATGCTACCGGATATATTTCGCGAATTTTTCGGTCCCGGGTTTTTCGATGATTTTCAGGGGCGGGAATACCAACAGCAAGGAACCGGTTCCGGTTTTATTATCAGAGAAGACGGCTATATAGTAACCAATTATCATGTGATTGAGAATGCTGATCAAGTAACAGTGAATTTAAAAGGGGGAAAAAAATACGATGCCAAGGTGATCGGTTCGGACCGGAAGTATGATCTGGCTATCTTAAAAATTGAAGCTAAAGGTCTGCCTTATTTGGAGCTTGGTGACTCGGATAAGTTGGAGATCGGCCAATGGGTCGTGGCGATTGGCAATCCTTACGGGTTACACGAAACGGTTACGGTAGGGATTATCAGTGCCCTCAACCGTTCCCTCTCTTCCAGAGATGCTAAGGACGGGTATTTAATTCAGACTGATGCCGCCATCAATCCGGGTAACAGCGGTGGTCCCCTGGTTGACCTCAATGGTAAAGTAATCGGCATCAATGAAGCAATTCTCTCCAATGCGCAGAATATTGGGTTCGCCATCCCCAGCAAACTGCTGAAGGATAACCTTGAATCGTTAGTCACCAAAGGAAAGATTGACCACCCTACTTCTCAAACGCCTTGGCTTGGTATCTATATGGCCGATGTAACCCAGGAACTTGTCGATTACTTTCAGTTACCATTCCAAAACGGTGTACTTGTCGGTCGCGTCGTCAAAGATTCACCGGCGGCAAAAGCTGGCCTGCAGGCCCAGGATATTATTACCCAGGTCAATCGGGAACCTGTTAAGTCCGGCGATGAGTTAGCCGCCCGCATTCAAAAGATGAAAATCGGCGATAAAGTCTCCCTCCTCGTCTGGAGAAACCAACAATATAGAGTCTTTGATGTCGTGCTGGCTGCTAGACCTGAGGATCAATAACCAAAACCTACTTTTTGACATAACACTGCTTCAGCGATAGAATAAAGATAAGATATTGTCCGCAGGAAGGGATTGGATACCATGCTACAAACAGGGCTCTTATCGTTGGCCAGGTCTACGCCGGATACGTTTCAAGAGTTCGAACGGCTAGTCAAAACCTATGAGAAGGCTTTCTACCACTTTGCCTATCGTTTAACCGGTAACCATGATGATGCTTTGGATCTAACCCAAGAGGGTTTGTTAAAAGCCTATCGTGCTTTTCATCGCTTTAAAACCGGGACGGCCTTTGACCGTTGGGTCTACCAAATAATTTATCGTCTCTTTATCGATCAGTACCGTAAAAAAAAGCGTCGTCCCTTTGTCTCCTCCTTGGATGAGACACCACCATATTTTGATCAGGAAAAACAGATGGAGGTTCCCGATCATTCTAAACTGCCGGAGGATTTTGCTCTTCGTCATGAATTAGGAGAGACGATTCAACAAGCACTATTACGCTTGCCGGAGGACTTCCGGGCCGCAGTGGTGCTCTGTGATGTGCAAGGATTCTCCTATGAGGAGATCAGTAATATCCTGCAGTGTTCACTGGGAACAGTCCGCTCCCGGATTCACCGAGGACGCCGTTTACTCAGGGAATATCTTAAACCGTATCTTGGTGGCGAAAGGAGAACAAAACAATGAATTGCCATCGTGTCCAAAACCTACTTTCGGCCTATCTTGATCAGGAGCTCTCTTCCGAAGAGCGCCGTTTGGTTAGAAACCATATTTTCCATTGTCCGGTCTGTTCCGAAAGTTATGAGGAACTGAACAAGATTAAGTATTTTCTCGGCAATTTAGAGCCTCCTACCCCAGAGATTGAACCAGTATTTAAATTCTCCTTGACACATCCGGAACCGTTTGGTGCGGGCAGCGCTCATTACAACACATTGTTTTGGGGGAAAAGGTTATTATTGACTGGTAGTTGTGTTTTTCTTTTCCTCTTGACTTCTTTCTCCCTTTTTCCGGAGACCAATCCGACCGGGGTTGCCCGCCAACAAGAAGAAGGTACTCCCTTCATCCGAAAATCCACCCGGTACCAAATTGTTCGGCAACAAAATCCCAATCTTCTGGTCGTCGATTCGCTGAAGGAGTTAAAGGAAGAGAAAAAAGAGGAAGAAAAATTCAAGCCGTGGTGGGAAGATAATCTGCATTTGCCGGTGGTTCCGGTTTCCCATAAATAACAGGACTTAGGTACCGCCAGCCTTTCATGGGCATAAAATGAATTAACTAATCATTATGCAAAGGGCATGGAGGTTGGCGCTAAAATGAATAAACTATATCCTTATCCGGCTGTACAGTATATCCCGCTGACGATGGAGATTCTCTACCAGCATAAATCTCCGCCGCTCGGGACTTTTTTATTAGTCGAAAGAGAAATCTCCTTGTGGAAAGAGCAAATTCAAGAGAAATTTGGAATTCAGCTGCCCACCCTATCGTTTACTCCCCACCGTCTAATCTTGTTTTTCGGGGGGATTACGCCGCAGGAAGTTAAATACCGGGGATACTATGTGACGATTAAAGCAGTTGCTGAACCCGTTCTCTATTTGGTATCCATTCCCAAACAATATTTCTATAAAGACACCCTGGTCTTCCAAGCGAAAAATGAGAATGGGAAAATCTTAAGCTCAAAACTCTACCATCTGAGGCATTCCCCAAAAGTAAAAGCACGCTAGCGAGTTTCACCCCAATTTACTTGGAGCCAGGTTTTATGCTATACTTAATCATGATCGATTACAAAATATGGAGGTAAGATATGCGTAACGACGTAGCGTATAATGAATATTCCGGGGAAGTCCTAGACCAGTTGGCCGACGGCGGAGCCTTTCTTACTGTTAAAGTTGGAGATAAAATAAATACGATGGCGATTGGCTGGGGTAGCATCGGCTATATGTGGGGCAAACCGGTACTCACCATTATGGTGCGTTATTCCAGGCATACATATGACTTACTGGAAAAGGCTGGTGAATTTACGGTTAGTCTACCCAAGACTGATCAGTTAAAAAAAGAACTATTATTCTGCGGACGGAACTCCGGACGCGAAGTCGATAAGTTTAAAGAATGTTCTTTAACGCTTCTTGAGGGTAAAAAAGTTGCGACCCCGGTTATTAAAGAATGCACTTTGCACTTTGAGTGTAAGACCATCTATCGGCAGGTCATGGAGCCTGGGCTACTGGACCCCGAGATTCAGGAAGATTGTTACAAAAACCATGATTACCATCGTTTTTACATCGGAGAAATCATCGCTTCCTATCGTACAGCGTAAAGTTTCTCCATGGTTCGCTGATCAATAAAAGCAACCACCCGTAACGTAGGTGGTTGCTTTTTTCGGTTCGTAAACAACCCACATCCATAACTAAGTCCCCAGGGAGAAACCTCCTCCAGCGGTTCTACATTTCACGCTTTAATTCAGCGATCGATTTTGGTTGCCAAGCCCCGTCTATCTTTTTCATCCCATAAACAGTCGATAACTTGTGTTGGAGGCCTTCATGCAGTTGAGTGGCGACAAACTTGAGATCCTTTTTCGGATCCTTCTCCTCTGGGAATCTGGAATCGTGCAGTTTAAGACCACTAGCCATCAGGGTCTCCATGATCAGTTTAGCGGCTAAGAAGCGCTCGTACTTATCAACACCAAAGATGTAAAAATCATCCAGCATGCCAATAATCTCCCAGGTCACCTGTTCGGCCTGTGAGTAACGGCCAGCGTCTTTATCTTGATCCGAGAAACGCACCGGGAGGTTGTTGATGATCCGGTCAAGATTGGCGACTAGATATTCAAGATTAAAGAGCCCGGTCGCGCAGTTAAAAAGGATACGCTCCCCTTCTTCCTCAATGGTCGCTACTTCTGCTGGCGAAATTGCTACTCCGAGATCAGCACAGTTTAATCTGTTCTGTTGATCAATAATTAAGATTCCCCCTTTGGTATCGACCACCGTACGGAAGGCAAACTCAAAACCGGCTTCTTTACCCTGCAGAGCAAGTAAGGCAATGGTAACCGGATTGACTGTATATCCTAAATTATCAACATTACCCAGATAGACTAGGCGTATACCCTGCTCCAACAGCTCCTGGTAACAGGCGCGGAGAATCGTGAAGTTCTGACCGTGTCCACCCGGCATGGGTAGCGGATTGTTTTCTCGTCCGTACGCTTGGGTGAAAATATCTTTTGGCCGACCGTAACTACTATGGGTGTAAGCAGCCAACATCGGTTGTATTCCGGTTAAGGCCTTCGTTACTTCGACCCCGGTTTCGACTATTAGCTCATGTAAATAGGGGCTTTGGCGAAGAAGTTGATAGGCCTCTTCCAACTCCTGATGATTATAGATGCTGGTCATTTGGAAGAGCGGAAGAATCTGTGGTGGTTTAGTTCCTGTTAGATGTTGGTAGCGTAGGATCTCAATCAGCAGTGAGCGCATCTTTAATTCAATAAAACAAGCACCCGGAGTCCCATCTTCATTAAGGTAAGCCGGGACCAAACCTTTGGCTCGGTTCCTCCAGGATTGAGCTAACGCGGAAAACTCCGGTTCGTAGAGCTTAAAGAGTTGAGGGCTAAAAGCCATGTTCTTCTTGTGATCAAAAAAACTGCTGGCCGAACCGCCGTTTAAAATACCATAGCCGACAAACGGATAGAGTAAGATTCCCAAACGTTGTAAAGCCGGTTGGTCGAAGATTCCTACTTTGCCTTCCACCCGACAACAGAATTCGCGTAAGTCCTGGCGAAAACCCCACCGTTGGAGACGGGCTTGGGCTGGGGCCAATTCTACTTTACACTGTACCGGACTTGTAAAATCAAGAATTCTTTCCCCATCAATACTTGGAACCCCCGTTGCTTTTACCGCTTCGAAACGGTCAAATTCTCCGGCATTAAATCTAGTTAAGATCTGGCGGGTTAGCTTTAGATTAATCCCTTTTTCTCGCATCGCAGCGGCTAATGGGGGCGAGAACCCATAAAGTTGATCATTGCGCTCTTTCATTCGTTTGCTTCCTTTCTCGATTGGTCAATATTAAGACAATGACCTTAAATTTCGTTTAATGCATTATTCTTTTTATGTTATGTCTATTCCTGCAAAAATGTTGTTAATCTTCTGCCCTAAAGGCGGCGTTGCTCTTGTCCGCAATGTCAATTGGTAGTATAATGACACTAATAAATATTCAGGAAAAGCGAGGTATTTATGAGTGATGGCAGAACGAGTCTTTAACTTTTATCCCGGACCGGCAACTCTTCCCTTACCTGTTTTAGAAGCGGCCCGGGAAGAGTTGTTAAGCTTTCAGTCCACCGGGATGTCAGTCATGGAGATTAGTCATCGTTCCAAGCAATATGAAAATCTGCAAAATGAAACGGAAGCTCGGCTAAAACGACTGTTAAACATGGGTGACAACTATAAGGTCCTGTTCTTGCAGGGCGGTGCTAGCACCCAGTTTGCCATGATCCCGATGAACTTTTTGTCTCCCGAAAAGACAGCGGATTACTTAGTCACTGGTAGCTTTGCTAAGAAAGCTTATCAGGAGGTTAAATCTTTCGGCCGGGCGCACCTAGCGGTTGATACCTCCAGTGAGAATTACTGCCGGATTCCGCGGCCCGAAGAGATCAAGTTTTCCGCCGACCCTATTTATGTACACCTGACCAGTAATAATACCATTTATGGTACGCAATGGCAAACCTTCCCGGATTGTGGAGGTACTCCGCTCATTGCCGATATGTCTAGTGATCTCCTCTCCCGTAGCTTTGATCCAGAACCATTCGGGTTAATCTATGCCGGGGCACAGAAGAACCTTGGACCGGCTGGGGTGACGATCGTGATCATCCGTGAAGATCTATTGGCCAAGGCTAATCCGGATCTCCCTACGATGTACCGGTATGAAACCTTTGCAAAGAATAATTCACTGTATAACACTCCCCCCACCTTCTCCATTTATATGGTTTCCTTGGTTCTCAAATGGTTGGAGGACTTAGGCGGGGTCAAGCAGATCGAGCAGATGAATAAGGAAAAAGCCGCTTTAATTTATGAAGCCATTGACCAAAGTGACGGTTTCTACCGCGGCCACGCCGAAAAAAACAGTCGCTCCCTGATGAATGTCACCTTCCGCCTGCCCAGTGAAGAACTTGAGAACAAATTCGTCCAAGAAGCGACCGCCGAAGGCTTGATCGGCCTGAAAGGTCACCGTTCCGTCGGTGGGCTCCGCGCTTCCATTTATAACGCCATGAGTTATGAAGGTTGTAAAACCTTAGCCGACTTTATGAAAGACTTCGTGGCCAAGAATGGCTAAGCTAGGATGAACCACTGCCTTATTTCTTAGCCAAGTCAAGACCCGTTTCCGAACTGGAAACGGGTCTTAATTTTTAGAGTTTCTAAATACCAACTTGATCTATGATTAAGGAAAGAGCGTCTCCTCCCCTCCCCTCTTCTACCTTTCGTTTTGTGTTTTATGGAGCAATTTGCGTTGGTTCTCGTGTAATAATATAATATATTGTGAAAGGATTAGCTAGGTAGTCCCCTACCCCAACTTAGCAGGGGCTAGCGAAATGATGAAAATAGAGTAGTGAGTTTTGATTGTTGGCAGGCGGCGTGGAAAGCTTCGCATAGCTACGTTGCTCAGTCCGGGCGGTACTCGATATACATCAAGTATTATCTGCGTTCCGTCCTCCTTCGCGCCTTGCTCTGCTTGCTGCTGACGCCGCGAGTGGGCTCAATGAAGCTTAGCTGCCAACAATCCGGAAGGATGCTCTCCGGCGCACTAGGGTAAAAGCGCCGGATCTTGAGAAAGGGTAGGTGGAATCAGGTTACAGAGAGAACCGTTCGTAAGATTGGCGAATATCGAGACGTTATTTTCTAGATAGGTCAAGGACTGTGCAGAGGAGCGAGAAGATGCTGACGATTAAAGGACGGTACAATACAGCCCATATCATGATTGATGAAATTGATGAGACGACCCGCGAGCAGATCCAAAAACTATTGGATCACCCCGCTTTCGGTAATACCTATATTGCCATTATGCCTGATTGCCATGCGGGAAAAGGAGCGGTGATTGGTTTCACCATGCAGATGAATGATTACATCATCCCGAACATCGTTGGCGTTGATATCGGTTGTGGAGTACTGGCGGCCCGTTTTGAGGTTGAGGAGATGGATCTTCAGGCGTTTGACCGGTTTATCAAGCAAAATATCCCGGCTGGGTTCAAAATTCATCAAAAAGCGAAGGTCAAAGAGGACCCCACCCTTCGCCACTGGACAAAGGTGATCGGCATGGATCACGGGAAAGCACTCCGTAGTATCGGTACTTTGGGCGGTGGGAATCACTTTATCGAAGTCGGAAAGGATTCCCAAGCGCGGATCTGGGTGACAATTCATTCCGGGAGCCGTAATTTTGGTTTGCGGATCGCCAATCATTTTCAGAGAAAAGCCCGTCAAAACCAGGCGCCGAACCTCACCGGCAAGCAGTACAGAGACCTTGAGCTTCTTTGGTTGGATAGCCAGGATGGACAGGACTATCTCAACGCCGCCCGCTTTGCTCAGGCTTATGCTGCGTTAAATCGCCAGACTATGCTCAAGGAAATATCACGCTTCTTTGCTCAAGACCCGGTTGAAGTCATTGAATCCGTGCACAACTTCATTGGCGACGATCAGATTATTCGTAAGGGGGCAACACCCGCCCGTAAAGGTGAGCGAGTCATCATCCCCTTTAATATGCGCGATGGTTTGGCGCTCTGTACCGGCAAAGGGTCATCCAAGTACAATTATTCCGCCCCTCATGGGGCCGGACGTATCCTGTCCCGGACTAAAGCGAAACAAGTCCTTTCCGTGGACCACTTTACGGAAGGCATGAGAAAAGCCGGCGTTTTTACCACGACCGCCAATAAAGATACCCTGGACGAGGCTCCCGGGGCCTATAAAGATAAAGAGTTAATCATCCAGAATATCGCAGAGACTGTGGAGATAAATGATTTCGTCCAGCCGGTATATAATTTCAAGGCTGCTGGTGATTGAGAATTTAATTGAGAAACTGTTTGAATGGCATTTAAGCAGCCGATGCTTTTTTAATCTTGAGTAAAAATGCAAAAAACCCTTGATTGTTCAAGGGTTTTAACTTACATATTTGGTGGAGATGAGGGGAGTCGAACCCCTGGCCTCTTGAATGCCATTCAAGCGCTCTCCCAACTGAGCTACACCCCCATCACCGTGTGACATATAATAGGATAACTCGAAATCGGTAATTTGTCAAGGGGTTTTTTAAAGATTTCCTTTTAACCCGATCTCCTCTGCTACTGTGCGCATTCCGGCAATGGTCTCTTTGATGACTTCGTTTAACTCCATTCCCAATTTTTCCGCGCCGTTGGCGATAATTTCACGATTAACGCCTGCAGCAAAGGCTTTATCTTTCCACTTTTTCCTGACGGATTTAACTTCTAAATCTAAGACACTTTTACTGGGACGGACTAACGCTGCCGCTGCAATCAAACCGGTTAACTCATCAATTGTGTAGAGCACTTTTTCCATGCGGTGCACCGGTTCAATATCGGAGCATATACCCCAACCGTGGCTCTGTACGGCATGAATATACTCCTCGGGCCATTCTTCCGCCTCTAAGATTTCTCTTACCTTTACACAATGCTGCTCGGGGTAACGTTCGTAATCTAAATCATGAATTAACCCGATGATCCCCCATTTCTCCACGTCTTCTTCGAACAGGGCGGCAAAATGCCTCATTACTGCTTCAACGGATAAAGCATGCCGGAGGAGGCTTTCCTCCTGATTGTACTCTTTAAACAAGCGTAAAGCCTCTTCCCTAGTGATTTTCTTACTCATTGTACTGCTCCTTTCTTCCTTGGTAGTCTAATTTAGTCCTTTAAGAGTAAAGGAAATAAATGCCTCACCCTCCCGGTTAAAACCGAAACTTACCCCCGGATTAAAGGTTAAGGTGAATCCTCCAAATAAAAACCTTAGCTCTTGAACGAATTCCACCCCATAGGAGAGTTGATATTCCCCCTGGTCAGAGACAGCAGTCTCCACGAAAAGGGAAGAATACAGATCCTCTAAATATAAATAAAGGGGCCAACAACCGGTTCGCTGCTGAAAAAGGGGGCGCGAATACTCGAGGATCCATGCTCCGCCTGTGCTCCCCGTTAATGGTCTTTTATAGCCCCGGAGCAACGGAAAAACGTCACTCCCATAAGTATCCGGATCATGATAGCCCTGGATCCGCAGACTGAGATCACCCTTGAAGACGAGGTGATGCAGTTCGAGACCTCCATAATAACCTACCCGCCTACTTCCCGGTTCATCCCTATCTAGATTCTCGATTGGTGTTTTAAAGTAGAGATTAAAGTTTGTCTTGGGGTAGTCAAAACTGAAGAAAAGGTAAGGATTAAACTCAGCCCCCCAGTCTCGCCCATACAGAACCGTCGAACCGATATTAATGGCAGATAGTCCCGGCGATGAACGGTAATAAAGAGGATACTCCAGCTCAAACCAGAATGGACGGAGCGCGGCAGTATCATACCCAACCCACAGCTGGGCTGGGGGAAAGAGATTCAAGTTCAGGCTTAAAGCGCTCCCCCATTGCTTTGTTTGGAAATTATGGGTGAGGTTAAAAGCATACGACGGGAGGTGGCCGATCGCATCGCTGCCGTAAAGGAAGAAACCCACCCCCTGATTTCCGTAAAAAGGAACGAAAATTTTAGGCGTTAATGTTGCAAGATTATCCCAGTAACTGCCCTCATTAATCTCTAGCCCTTCTGCTTCATACTTGATTTCCGCCAGCGGGGTTGTAGGGGGAGAAACAGGGAGAACGAATTCTTCAAAAATCGCCTTTTTGCGATAAAGGTCAAAGCCGAAAGAATTTAAGCCGACAAAGTATAGTTCTCCTTGGGCAGGGTCATAGGCGGGCTGAGAAGCATAGCCGCCCGTTGTCATCTTATAGATTTGCTCAGTTGTGAAATCATAACAATAGATCCCATACTCTTCTTCATAGTTGGCCTGGAAAAAAAGCTGCTCTCCCACTAAGGTAATCCCGTATTCCGCGTAAGCCGTCGTCACTAGTGGTGTCAGTTCTCCATTAGCTAAAGAGAGAAGATAAAGATCATTACCAGCCCGCTTTGCCCGGGCGGAGACGATAATCCGCTCTTCATCAGCGACCATTTCATCAATCAGATATGGTACTTCATATAAGAATTTGCTGCTTTCCTCCGTTTTATGAAGGTAGACCTCGGAACCGAAACGGTTGCGTGTGGCGCACGCGTACAAAATACTGCCATCCGGTAAAACTTCATAAGCCCGGATTTCACCGGCTAAAACCAAACGGTCCTTTCCGGTGGATAAATCTTTCTCCCGGATCTGGGTATAGGCACCATAACCTGACTGTAGAGCATTGGCATACCCAGGCTTCAGCTCCTCCACCCCGTAATAGAGTTTGTCGTTTTTCCATATTTTTATCGGCAAAACCAGGTTAGCAGTCGTCGCGAGCACTACTTTTTCGGTTCCGGACGCTAGATCCCGGGCGATAATCTCCTCATGATAAAAACTACGATCCGGCCCGGTCTTCACTGGCATAGAGTGTTGATAAAAAACTGTACGCTCTCCCTGTTCATTGGCGACCAGAATCGGATGCGAGACATACCAACCTTTGGTGGTAACCTGCTTGCCATCGATGGCAAAAGCTTTGAACCGTTCGGTTTCGTATGCTTTCCAATCCTCCCATAACTGCGGAAAAGATTTGCCAAAGACTTTTTTTGCGGAGTTATCCAAGGAAGCTAGTAAGGATGAACCACGCTGGGCGAAGAATTCTGTTAGTTTCTCTTCTCCGTAGGTCTGTGCTAAGTAGTCTAGGAAAACTCCGCCGTAAGTGTAAAATCCTCCTAATTGGAATTCATGGGGGCTAAAAGTGGCATCCAAAATTGTCGGGAAACGCTCGTCAGCCACCCGGGCTCCGATATAGGCGTCGTATAGCCCATCATTTAGCCGACCCTGAAAATTGGAGAGTTGCGATTCGCTGTAGACCGTGATCCCTTCGATCATCCAGTCGGGGACCCAAAGATTCGGAGAGAGAATATTGCCGAAAATGCTGCATAAAACTTTCGGCCCTTTTCCGACTTTGGTCATATGCAAGATATGCGTATATTCATGAATAGCGACCAAAGTGTACCAATCTTCCATGGTCCCGATGTAACCGGCTTGGGGCGGATACCAATAGAGATGGATCCAATTATTAATCGGGTGCGCCATTCCGTTGGCTGCAGTGCCGAGATCATTAATCACGACAGGAAGGTGACGTTGGCGGTTTCCGGTCAGCTGTTCGATATTTGGCCGGTAATATTCGAGGGTTTGAAGAACCTCCCGGGCTTCCTCTGCCAATTCTGTCGGGTAAAAAACAGTGAAGTATTCAGTCTTTAGGGTCTGCCACTTTGTTCCCCCCAGACAAACGGTGGGAATTAACAGCAAACAGATGATGGCGCTCAGAAGCACACTGCTTCTTTTCATCATATCAACCTCGATTCATTTTACCAGTAAACACTGGACAAACTTTGCTCCCTTTTCGACAGAAGTTAAAGATATCTTGAAACTGTAGTGCAAATGATTAATAAGATTATTCCTTTTCCATTGGAAAAGTCCTGCCCGCGTGTGCACCCTCGCGCAAAAACGCACAATCCCTCTTTTCTTGAGGAGATTGTGCGTTTGGTAAAGAATATTTTCAGTTGTTACGTGGCAAAGCAACTATTTCAGGCTCGGAACCTTCGGCAACTGGGCAAAACCCTTCTCCAGATCCTCGTCACTTGGAATATAATCGGTCATTGTTCCGTTCAAAAAGGCATCATAGGCGGTCAGATCAAAGAAACCAGTGCCGGTTAAGCCAAAGAGAATGGTCTTGGCTTCGCCAGTTTCTTTGCAGTATAAAGCTTCATCGATGGCTGTGCGGATCGCATGGGCGGATTCCGGAGCCGGCAGGATAGTTTCATGTTTGGCAAAGAAGGTTGCCGCCTCAAAGACCTTGGTCTGTTCAACCGCCACCGCTTCCAGATAGCCATCGGCATAAAGTTTTGAGAGGATCGGAGACATCCCATGGTAGCGCAAACCACCCGCGTGATTGGGTGAAGGGACAAAGCCACTACCGAGGGTGTACATGCGGGCTAAAGGAGTGATTTTCCCGGTATCGCAATAATCATAGGCATAAAGTCCCCGGGTCAATGTGGGGCAGGAGGCTGGCTCAACGGCGATGATCCGGGGCGAAGCCTTCCCCAACAATTTATCCTGCATAAAGGGGGCAATTAATCCGCCCAAATTAGAGCCCCCGCCCGCGCACCCGACAATAATATCTGGATATTCATCCAGCATTTCCAGGGCGGCTTTGGTTTCCAAACCGATAATCGATTGGTGGAGAAGAACCTGATTGAGAACGGAGCCAAGTACATAACGGTATCCTTCCGTAGAAACGGCTTTTTCCACCGCTTCAGAGATTGCGCAACCGAGACTTCCTCCGGTTTGCGGGTCATTCTCCAGGATGGCCTGACCAGCCTTTGTTGTCGGACTGGGACTGGCGATCACTTCCGCACCAAAAGTCTGCATCACCGAGCGGCGGAAGGGCTTCTGTTCATAAGAGCACTTAACCATATAGACGGTCAGGGGAATCTTAAAAAAGGCACATGCTTCCGCCATGGCGGTCCCCCATTGGCCGGCACCGGTCTCCGTCGTCAGACCGGTCAGTCCTTGCTTTTTGGCGTAATAAGTCTGAGCGGCGGCAGAATTAAGCTTGTGGCTGCCGGAGGTGTTATTCCCTTCAAATTTATAATAGATTTTAGCCGGTGTATCCAGCGCTTTCTCTAAATTGTAAGCACGAATCAGAGGTGAGGGACGGTACATTTTATAAAAATCCAGCACCTCACCGGGGATATCAAAGTACCTGGTTGTTTCATCCATCTCCTGTTTTGCCAGCTCTTCGCAGAAGACCGGATAGAGATCCTCTGCTTTGATTGGTTGCATTGTCGCTGGGTTGAGCATGGGGTCGGGTTGTTCCTTCATATCCGCGCGGAGATTATACCACTGTTTTGGCATCTGCTCCTCGGTTAGATAGATACGATACGGGACTTTTTTCGACATGATCATTCTCCTCTCTTCTCGTCTCTTCTCGACTTTTCTTATTAATTTTTCTATATAAAAAGCTTCTGTCACAGTATTACTGGGACAGAAGCTTGTTTCCGGCTTCTGCGGTACCACCCGGTTTGGCGCACTAGTGCACCCGCTCATTCCATATATGCATGCATATATGCTCCCTTGTTAACGGATGGAGATTCCGTCAGGCATTACTCAGCAGGTTTTCTGCTTTTCTTCCTGCCCTCGTAAGTCCATTCAGCATGGTTCTTGGTTACTGCCTTCTCACCCTCAGCAGCTCTCTGCGAACAAGTGACCATACCTACTCTTCTTACTCAACGGTTTAGTTGATAGCAGACGTCGGTTTAGACCTTCGTCCTTGATTATGTTTTTAATAGTATACACAGGTGGAAAGGAAAAGTCAATAATTAGTTTGCATAATTTTACCGGACCAGGCCCGGATTGCTTGCTCAAGGTTGATTCAGTCAGTTCTAACTCCGTAAGCATTCGTAAAGACTTTGGCAAAGGGTAGTTCTTCCCTAGCATGTCCCGGCTTATGTTCATCCGGATAACCGAAAGCGATGATCGCTTCCACTTTTAAGGAATTGGGGATGTTTAATACTTCTCGCACGAATTCTTCGGCTGTTTTCTGCTCATTGTGGATTCGTTCACGGATTTGGATCCAACAACACCCTAAACCCAAGGCTTCCGCTGCCAGGAAAATATAAGTGGCGGCGATTGAAGCATTTTCGATCCAGACATCACATTTTTCCGGATCGGCGCAGGCCACGATCGCTGCGGGTGCCTTGCGCAAAAAAGTAGAACCATGAGGCCTGGCTTGAGCAAGTCTGGTGATGATCACCTGCTCAGTAACGACAATAAACTCCGATGGTTGAAGATTCCTGGATGACGGCGCGCGCAGGGCCGCTTCAACAATTTTATCGACCTTTTCCGGTTCGACCGGTTGATTTTTATACTTTCTAATGCTCCTTCTCTGCTCAATCAAGTTAAAAAAATCCATCCTCTCACCTCTCTGACGATCGACTTATGAAAATAGAGCCTTAATATCTTATATCGGGCGACGCCGTCATGCCACACAGATCACGCCGCACCAACAATCCGGCGAAGATAAATTTCTGCTATTTAATTTCGACAATTAGAAAATAAAACCTCCAAAGTAAATAGAATCAACGGAACACCCCATAGCTTTTGGTCTCATACTTGACGGTTAATTCAATTTCGGCAGCCTGGTAGATCGCTTTCCAGTCGATCCATTCCCATTCCAGCGGGTAATGGACCCGAAACACTTCCCCGAAAGCCAGGGGATCGGAGTTTAATTTCTGTAGTTTCCGGAGAGTCTTCATCATCCCGCGGTGTAAGTAAGTGCTAATTGTCCGGTCAATCAGTTCCATCTCCTCTTGCTTTAAATGAATGTGGCCTTCAATTATTTCCGCGAGATACCCTTCGGCTTTGACATCAATGACAAAGATATTCTTGGCTCCGTTCCGGCGGATTGTATAGCGTGAAAATAGTCGACTAGTACCTCCGAGGCGATTCGTTTATGCCAAAAACTATGGTCCAACATGTCATTGGCCCGGTCTTCCGTCAGGTAAACAAAAGCCTGGGGGGGAATTTTAGCGTGTCGGTGTAAAGGGTCGATCACCCCTTTTAATCCGGTTTCCGCTAACTTACGACTGATCAGCAACGCTTTGATCTGTCCAAAAAAGAGACTCCGTTGCGCTTTTGCCTGCAGACCGGGCACCGCCGCAAAGCCGGTCTCCCCCTCCGCACTCAAAATAGAGAAGGGTTTTTCGACGACCGGGGTTCCCGCGGAGAGTGGAAACAGCTCCTCGACAATCGGTAATTGCAGAGTGACTTTGATCCGGCCGTTTTCCATCCGATCGAGTCCAAGGGCCATAACCACCGTTCGCTTGGTTACCTCTTCTGCATCCCAACAGCCGGATAGAAAGAGGGGCAGTAACCATAGCAACCAGAACTTAATCCTCAAGCCGAGCACTCCTTTGTTTGAAGACCAAAGCCAGTAGATACAAAAGGACCGGAAGGCCAAAGAGAACGAGCCAGCCATAGTCATCAATAAATTGCATGAATTGTTGGGCTTCATTAATATTTTGCGGGCAGATAGCTAAGTAGAGCGTAAGCGGGAACAAGAGCCAGACAAAACGCTTGTAATCTAAAACCCCGGTAACTTGGGCTAGTCCCAAACCTAATGCGTAATAGTAAAAACTGGAGCCAACCACCACCAGGGCAAGCCAAGCAATGATCATCAAGAGTCCGGCTTGTTCAAGTAAGAGGTAGGGAAATTCGACAACGTGAATTGCATCCAAACCTGGATAGGTAAAACGCCCCAAATAGTCATGGCCGAAAATTCCGATCGTGCCACAGGTAAATAACATATAGATGAAGATAACAATAGGTTTCTAGCCGGTGCCAGCGGGCCCAGAACGGTTTACGCACGGGCGCATCCCCTAACTCCCGCCACTGGAGCGGCGCCCAAGGCGCTAAATAGGAGACCCCAAAGGATTTAAGATCGGCGGCATGAATAAGAATGACCATCCCGGCGATTGTTAGTCCATATAGTCCGAAAACGGCGGCGCCGATCGTAACTAAAAACTTTAAGATGCGCCAAGCAATCCCGACCGAATAGTTTGGTCCGGTAAACGAGGCGATTGCCATGGCCAAATTAGTCGGGAGTAACTCCGGATGATAAACCGCAAGGGCGATATAAAGACCAGGAAGGGCCACCGCTAGATTATTA
>JAAYGU010000057.1 GCA_012727535.1 Bacillota bacterium
CATAGACTAAAGGCGAAGAATCCCACCAAATCTCAAAATCATCACTCGCCGCTTGCAATCTTTCAAATGGGCTATTTTCCATTGTTGTCATTGACACTTCTCCTCCTAATTTGGAATTAAAGATCGCCCAATCCTAACAATTCATCCAACTCCTGGTATTCCTGAGCGGACGGAACCTTATGGTGCCATTCCACCTTATTCTCGGCAAAAGGAATTCCTTTACCCTTAAGTGTTTTGGCAATGATCACCGACGGTTTTCCTTCCACAAACGGTACAGACCGAAAAGCCTCTTCCAACTGGTAATAGTCGTGACCGTCCACTACCTTCACGCCCCAACCGAAGCTGGCCCACTTCTCCGGTAGTGGTTCGATCTTCATCACTTGGTCGACAAAGTTGCTGACCTGCAAATTATTCCGGTCGACAATCGCCACCAGGTTATCCAGTTTAAAATGGGCCGCTGCCATCGCGCCTTCCCAGATTGTGCCTTCCTGGGTCTCTCCATCACCCAGGAGCGTATAGACCTTGTAATCTAAATGGTCAGCCTTCCCGGCCAGCGCCATCCCGATCCCGATGTTGAAACCGTGTCCCAGCGAGCCAGTATTCGCCTCCACTCCTGGGAGGTCGCGTTCCGGGTGTCCCCCCAAGAGCGTATGGAACTTGTTGCAGTAGGTCTGAAAGAGGCTTTCTTCGAAGAAACCTTTTTTCGCGAGGGTAGCATAGAGGGCCAGACAACTATGGCCTTTACTTAAAATGAAGCGGTCACGCTCCGGCCATTCGGGGTTTTTCGGATCATATTTCATGAACCGGGAATACAAGACCCAGAGAATATCGACAATGCCAAGAGCCGGTCCTAAATGACCCGTTCCCGCCCTGGTCGCCATCTTGATGGCTTCTTTCCGGACTTCAGCCGCCTCCGCTTGCAATCGAGTTACTTCCTCAGCTGTTAACATTAACAACCCTCCTCTTCATTTGGGGTTAAGGAATTTGGATAAGAAAACTGCCGGAAACGCTATCATTCTTTATTTTAAAATCAGTTACATGGTCACTTCAAAGAAAAGCATCGTGTCTAAGAACAAATCATCCAAAACTTGTTCAATCATAATTTATCCGTTCTTTACGCGTTTAAATAGGCAAAATTGAATAAGGCTTAGGTTGATTCCAGAAAATTAGTTACCACTTAGTAGATCCTCTGGTACAATTTGTGGCTGCGTTCCCGGGCAGACCGTAAAACTGGAAATGAATTAAAATAACCGACCGGAGAAGAGCCGTTGGAATTCATGGTAACTGATTCCCGCCTCCCCGATCTCCCGGGGATCGACGGTCCCTTTTTTACTGCCATGATAATCGGACCCCCCCGAAATATAGAGCCGGCTGCCGTATCTTTCCCTGACTTCCCGTTCGATCTCTTCCACGGTTTGATGCCCTTGGTAGCTGGTTTTGTTATAGGTGTAACGGGCTTCAATCCCATCAAGCCCGTGGGCAATTAAGCGCTCAATATACTCCGCTCTGCTCATCTTCCCGATTTCTGGTGATTCCACTTCATCCGCAATCAAGTAGGGGTGTGCTAAAACGGCCAATCCGCCGCAGTCGTGGATCAATTGAATCGCGTGGAGCGGATTGATCTTTTCACGGCGCACATTTAACTCCGGATCACTTTGGACCATGATCTTTGCCGCTTCCCAGCTGTCAGCGTAACCCTTCTCAGCCATTTTTTCGAAGATAAATTTCCTTTGCACCTCTTCGGGAGTACGCTCGCGAAATACGCCGTTCTGATCCGTAAAGCGTAAGATCTCATTTTCATAGTCAAGCGGAAACCCCTTCGCACTGAGGAGCTGGCAGAGCCGGCGATAGGCCTCGCTCTTGCTCAATCTGGCCCGCTCCATCTCCCGCCGTACCGCCGGGGATGACCAGTCTAATTCAAACCCCAGGATATGAACATCGTTAACATACGTATCGGTGGAAAACTCATAGCCAAGAACAAGGATTAATCCCTGCTCCTGGGCATAGGAACGAAGATTAACCTCCGCTCCATTGATCTCGACCGTCTCCGGAGGGACAATATCATGGTCGGTAATGGCAATCGCTTTCATCCCCAGTGCTACGGCCCGGTCAATTAATTCCTGTGGAGTGTTGTTTCCATCGGAACGATCAGTATGACAATGTAGATCATATTCGTACCTGGGTTTTCGCTCCTTAAACAACGAACACTCCCCCTTTTTCGGCTAGTAAAGAACAGCCTGGTTTTGCTTGAAACTCACCGGATCGCCGGTTAACACGCGCTGCTTTACTATTAAATCATAATAAAATATAAGATCGGTCTGCGCGCCTTAGCTGCTCCTTGATGCGGAGCGATACTCCTGATCGATCTGATCCATTAAATCGACTTTCGGTTGGGAACGCCCCCCGGCAAACTCCGAAGCCAGCCACGCATCGACCAGTTTATTCGCTAAGACGGTCCCGATCACCTGAGCACCGAAGGTAATAATCTGCGCGTTGTTGCTCTTTCTAGCCCGTTCGGCCGAATAAATATCATGACAGGTTGCTGCTTTGATCCCGGGGAACTTATTGGCCGTAATCGCCATCCCCACCCCAGTCCCGCAGATCAGAATCCCGCGCTCGTGCTTTCCTTCCATAATCCCGACGGCGACCCGGCGGGCAATTTCCGGATATAACACCTTTTCCTCGGGCCCGCAACCATAATCTTCATACTCAACACCCAGCTCCGTGAGGTGCGCTTTGATTGCTTCTTTCATGGCATAGCCGTTCTCATCGCAACCAATCGCTATTTTCATTGTGACGCCTCCCTTTCTAAAAGCTTTTTCGCTTCATTAACAATGTGGTTGGCCGTCAAGCCAAAGTAGGCAAATAAATCTTCTTCTTTCCCGGGGAAACCAAACTGGTCATTGACTCCCATCCGTTTGACAGGCACCGGTTGAGACGCACTAGTCAGTTCAGCCACGGCACTCCCTAGTCCGCCAATGATACTGTGTTCTTCCACAGTAATAAGCCCTTTCGTTTCCGCCGCTGCTGCCAGCACTGCTTCCTCGTCAAGGGGTTTAATCGTATGAACACCCAACACGCGGGCGCCGATCCCTTCGCGGGCTAGTTGATCGGAGGCCTGGATCGCTTCGTGAACCATCCGACCGCAGGCAATAATCGTGACATCATTACCCGGCCGAAACTTCCTGGCTTTTCCGATCTCAATCGGATCCTCACTTTCCACATGGGGCTCCTGCCCGGTGCCGCGGATCCGCAAATAAGCCGGTCCCTCATAATTGATCAAGGCTTCCACTAAGCGGTAGGTCTCTTCCCCGTCGGCTGGAACCAAGACGGTCATATTCGGCAAGGAACGCATCAGGCTAACGTCTTCGAGTGCTTGATGCGTAAAGCCCAGCCAATCAGAGCTAAAACCAATATTCGTGCCGACAATCCTCACGTTCAAATTGGCGAAGGCAATATCTGTCCTGATCTGTTCACAGGCCCGCATGGTCATAAAGGTCCCATAAGTCGTCACAAACGGGATCTTGCCGCAAAAAGCCAATCCAGCGGCAATACTGGTCGCGTTCTGCTCGGCAATCCCGACATTAAAGGCCCGATCGGCGGCTTCTTTTCGAAAAGCACCAAACCGCGATTCCGAATCAGCGGCCACCGTAAACACCCGTTTGTCTTTTAAGCCAAACTCAGTAATCGCCTTGCTAAAGGCCTCCCTCATGGAAAGGTTGCTTTTTAGATCAATCTCCATCCCGCCTACCTCCTTCCCTGCATCTTCATTTTCCGTCAATTCTAGCCGCCCGGTCTGTTTTCTTGTCCCTTGAGACTGGCGGCTGGCGTTGCCCGGCTGGCGGTCGCCGGAGTGAAGAACCTGTCCTTCACTCCGGCTGTAGTTAATCTGTGCTTGGTCATTACTTCGTTGTTGCTTAGGCTCGCTTAGCCGGCGCTGATCGGAATCAGCGACTGGTTTTCTTCCGGAAGCTTGACTCACCCTTAAGCCCTGTTGGTAAAGAGCCGCTTCTCATCGGGAACCACGATGTCGAACTTCTTAACTTCTTCAAGGAACTTGGCCAACGCTTCACCGGCGACCTGGAAATACTTCTCGCCTTTCTCTTTGGTGGCCCGTAAGGGGTTACCGATCGTGGCGGTATCGGAATACTCATGATGCTCCATCGGTACCCAGATGTTCTCGGCCCCTAAGAAGGTGACCATCCCCGAACCGTCATGTTTGGAGAAAGCCTCGCCCATCCAGCGCGGAGCATGCGTGCGGTCCTGTTTCGCCTTGCTCATATCCACGGAATCAGGGTTGTAAGCCCAGGCGGTACTGGTCTCAACCTCACCCGCATGCCAACCCGGAGTCTCTTCCGGCGGACCGTCGAAGATCTCGCCCACCAAGGAGTAGGTCCGCTCGGTCGGGGTCTTGTACCAACAGGTAAAACAGCCGGTCTCATAACGGATTTTCCGCAGAACATCGTCGATCACTTTCGAGTTGCTCCCGTGATGGCTGACGAAGACGATCTTGTTAAACCCGTGGTAAATCATGCTCATCGCCAGATCATAGACCACGCGGCGGTAGGTGTCTCCGGAGAAAGTGAGGGTTCCGGTTCCCTGTTTCACTTCACCCATATGATGCGGGGAATACCCTACCGGAATCAACGGAGTGTAGCAGGTTCTGGCGATCGGTGCCGCCGCTTCCACCACACCCATAGTCGTATAGCTGTCCGTGCCGAGCGGACAGTGGGCACCGTGTTTCTCACAGGAGCCCATCGGGATCATGATCACGTCATTTTCCTTTAAGTACTCAGCTACTTCGTCATACCCTTTTGCCAAAATGTCCCATGTCTCTTTTTTTGCCATTGACTTGCCTCCTTTTATTTTAAGAATTGCACAATCCGCTTTCTTAGGATTTGCCGCTGGGGGCGGATTAAATCAATCAGCTGCAATTATGCAATTCTCTTAATCGATAAAACCTAATTCCTTGACATTCTTAACCAAGGTCTGTTTTTGTTCCGCCGTTAAAGGACGTAACGGATGGCGGGGTTCTCCTCCGGTATAGCCAGCTAGCTCCATAGCTGCTTTGACGGCAGCCACTCCGCCGAAACCGGAGACTTTTTTATTTAGCTCGACAAGCCGGGCATTCTGTTCCCTGGCTTCTTCGAGCTTCCCGGCTAAATAGGTGGCATAAAGTTTGCTACATTCCTCAGGGAAACAATTCGCTAGTGACAGTACTCCACCAATACCGCCGGCCTCCAGTAGATCGAGGAAGAACCCGGCCGACCCGGCCAACAGGTAGAACTCCTTCCCCTGGGCCGCTTCCAAGTATTTTTGGTAGTTCCCGCGGGAACTGTCTTTCATGCCGACTACATTCGGATGCTCGGCCACCCGTCTGATCACTTCCGGACTGATTAGGATGTCAGCAGCAACGGAGGGGTTATTGTAAAGCAACACCGGGATCGGGGAGGCATCCGCCACTTTGACCACATAGTCGGTTAAAGCGTCGTCATCCATATATTTCCGGAAAAAGTGGGGCATAAGTAGACTGACCATCTCTGCTCCAAGTTTGGCCGCTTCCAGTGTAATGTCGATCGTTTCCTTGGTACTCTCAGCAGCGGTTCCGGCCATGACCACTTTATCCGGGGCGGCATTTTGGATGACCGTCTTTAAGACTTCCATCCGCTCCTCGACGCTGAGGGATTTAAATTCGCCGTTGGTCCCCAGGACAAAATAACCCCTGAGCCCGGTTGCGTTCATTTTTTTTACATTCTCAGCGATTCCTTCATAGAGGATCTGATCGTCCTTAAACGGGGTGACCATCGGGGTAAAGACTCCCGATAATTTCTCTTTAACAGCAGCATTATCCATTAACTAACACCTCCTAGATTTGCGCTCATTTTAAGAAAGCAGGCTACTACCCGGTCAATAAAGGCTGCGTCGTTGATGTGGGCGTTCACCTCCTCTACCGGAATCGCCGGGTTGAGCTTCTCTTTCAGGGTTTTGATGAAAGCCGCGTTTCCTTCTGGATCCCACAACCCTTCCCCCTCCCGGTTGGGATAAGAAAAGCCTTGGAGAGGAAGCAACACTTGCACCGGTCCTTGCGCCTGGTTCAGTTTATCGGCGATCACCTCGGCCACAACCCGCAGTTCATCGGGGGTGAGCCGGACCAACGTCAAGGTCGGATTATGCACGATGTATTTCCGCTTCTTCATCTCCGGACTTAAAGTATCAACCGGCCCTTGCACGGAATAACAGACACTCCCGGGGGCGATCACCTGCGGGAGCCCAGCCTGGCCGGCCGATTCCAGCCGATAGCTTCGCATAGCCCCGTGTAAGCCGCCCACCACCCGGTCAGCGAGTTCATGCAGGTTGATATCTAATACCCCGTGGAAAAATCCTTCCCGGATGAGGTCTTCCATCGCGATCCCGCCGGTCCCGTTCTGGTGGAAGGGCACGACTTCGTAGCCTTCCGCCTCTAAAAGCGCTTTCGCCCGTAAGGCACCAGGAGTGGTCGTTCCTAACATGGACAGGGCAAGCGTTCGGCCTTGCTTTCCTCCTTTAGCCTCACCCAAATAACTACGAACCATACCGCTGATCGCAGCAGCGGCATTCTGTAATACTCTGGTCGAAAGGGTATTTAATCCTTGCACATCGACCACCGAATGCATCATCGTGACGTCCTTCGTACCGACAAACGGACCGAAGGTCGCGGTCCCGCAGGCAATGGTAGAGACCATCAGTTTGGGGACCCCAAACGGCAAAGCTTGCATCACAGCAGTAGCAATATTCGTTCCCTGGGCGCCGCCGATGCCGATCACACCGGCAAACTCCCCTGCCGCAAACAACCGCTGGGCGACATTTCGGGCGCCGTTGAGCATAGTCTCTATGCATTTCCCTTTATTTCCCGTAGCCAGCAGCGCCTCAAGCTCCATCCCCCCGGCGCGGGCTACTTCTTCCCGCGTAACTGTGGGCTGAATTTGCTGCGGCGCCGCCAGGATCCCTGTATCCATCAACAAGGTCCTTAGGCCCAGCGCTTCAATCTGCTCCTGTAAATAGGCGGTCTCGGTTTCTTTCGTATCTAAGGTAGCGATGATTAATACTGTCGGCTCCATGGTTTCGGTCTTTACACCTCCTTTAGTAGATTGAAGATAATAACCTGAATTACCATATTGAAAAAAAGAAGAAAAAGGAGAGTCTGTTTTCCGGTTTTGCTGCCTGGTTGTCAGACAGCTGCTGGCAAAAAAAATATATTCCCTTTTTTCATCCACCTTGCCATGTTTTGGCAAGGAGTAACCAACCGCAAAGAAGCATCAGACGATCCTGACTTGCTGTCAGGCTGCCTTACAGATGCCTGTTATAATTTCTCCCTAACCTAACAACATTCCTGCTAGGTTTACTCTTTTTTTACGGTTGTTTACAATCCAGCCCTTGCCAAAACACGCCAGCTGCCAAACTACCTTCATTCTGCGGCTTCATTGTATTCGATAAATTTCTGCTTAGCAGCCTGCAAGTGGTTAAGCATACTTTTCCGCGCCAGACTAGAATCTCCGTTGACGATCGCCTGATAGATCGCTTCGTGATCAACGTATGACTTTCCGAAGAGTCGTTTGACGGAGGTGGAATCATCCTCTGCTTCGGCGAGGCGGATCACATTATAGTAGGGTTGGTCCAGTTTCAGTAAAGCTTCCTTAATAAATTGGATAAATAGACTATTCTCCGAAGCCTTGGCCAGCGCCAAGTGGAATTCATAGTCAGCTTTAATAAACTGGTCGACAGAGGTAATCTCTTTACAGTTTTCCAACGCCGTTTCGATCTCCCGTAAAGAGTTGTTGGTGCGCCGTTTCGCCGCTAAATAGCAGATTTCTCCTTCAATCGCTCGCCTGGCTTCCAGGGCCTCGAGAAAACTCATTCGACTTCTGACCGTATCGATAATGTTCTCCAGTTGATAATGGATGCTGGGCTTTTTAATGAAATTGCCCTTGCCCAGCACTGATTTTAAAAGGCCCATTACCTTCAATCCGCTTAAGGCCTCGCGAATCGTCGCCCGGCTGGTCCCAAAGCTCTTTGCCAAACTGGTTTCGGAGGGAAGACAGCTTCCCGGTTTCAGCTTGGAGGTGCGGATCATCTCCACAAACTGTTCGATAATCTGGGTCGAAGTATTAACGGTCTCGACCGGCTTAAAATCCAGACTCTCCATTGTTCTCACCTACTGTGCATATTTCACGTTTTTCTGTTATGACAACTATTCGATGTCAAGCACCAATCTTCCTTTTAAGTTACCATTTTGTATTAATTGGAGTCCTGCATTTAGCTCTTCCAGTTTTAAAACCTCACCGATCACCGGTTTGACCTTCTGCTCCACGACCAGCTTTATACATTCTTCAATATCAACTTTCGTCGCTGCCCTGGTCCCTAGGAGATCGATCTCGAATAAATGCGTCCGGAGCGCATCGAACTTAAACTCCTCAGCATAGGCGATCATCACCAGTTGCCCGCCCTTCCCCAGCGCTTTGAGCGCTTCACCGATACTCTGTTCGTGGTAAACGAAGTTGACGACATGGTCAGCTCCGTGTCCACCAGTATAATCGAGCACGCTGCTACTCCAAGCCGGGTCCCGGCCGTCGATCACCACTTCGGCCCCATACTCCTGCATGAGTCGTAATTTTTCAGTAGAGACATCAACCCCAATCGTCCGTGCACCCAACCAACGAGCGAGCTGGAGAGCGTGCAGACCAAGTCCGCCTCCGGCCCCAAGCATTAGCAGATAATCACCGGCTTTAACTTTGGCCCGTTTGGCGAGGGCGTGATAACAGGTGGCGATGGCATCCGGAATAACCGCCGCCTCTCGAAAAGTAAGCGTTGGCGGCTTCGGAAGCAAGCATGTTTCAGGGACAGCGACATACTCGGCAAAACCGCCGTCCAATTCAAACCCGATTCTCCCCTTCAAGTTCTCACAGATGGTTTGCCGTCCGTTTAAACAAGCGCGGCAACGATTACAGGGGATGTAAAAAGAGACTAAGACTTCGTCGCCGACCCGAAAGTGTCGTACCTTTTCCCCAGTGGCCGCCACGACACCGGCGACTTCATGGCCGGGAATCAAAGGAAGTTCTTTGGTTGGTGCTTCTCCCCGTTGGATTTTAAGATCGGTTCCACAGACCCCGACTGCTTTAACCTTCAGCAGTACCTCTTCTGAACCGAAGCCAGGCTGGTCAACTTCTTCCAGGAGTAGCGGTTGGTTAAACTCCCGCAAAACCATTGCTTTCGTAATAACCACTTCCTCAGTTTTCTTATTTCTTACTTAAATTTCAGTTTAATTTCGATTGGTAGGTTGCGCCTCTTTTTCCCCAATTCCTGCTCAAACATGAAGGGCGCACGGAAGTTTTACCCGAAAACGTAAAAAGTCTACACCAATTTAGGCGCGTCCTGCATATTTACTGCCATACAAGCCGGTCGGTTTAATCAGTAGGATGATCATCATCACCAAGAACGGTGCCATCTCAGCCAGCGGAGCCCAGATCAGGGCACCCAAGGAAACAACCTGTCCGACGATGAGGGCGGAAACCATGGTCCCTTTGATGCTGCCCAGACCACCGATGATCACAACCATAAAGGCAAAGGCCGTAATGCTCATCCCCATTTCTGGCGAGACCATCACAAAAGGAGCGTGGATTGCGCCGGCCAACGCCGATAGGGCAGCGGCAATAATGAAAGTGATTGTAAACAGGCGGCTGATGTTATTCCCCAGGACTTCCACCTTTTCGGCATCATCAATCCCGGCCCGAATGGCGGTCCCGACAATTGTTTTATTGAGGAAAAACTGCACGGCGAAATAAACAACGACCGCCAGGAGAATGACGAAGACCCGGTATCCGGGAACACCGGTACCAAAAAGATTCAGGCTACCGCCGATCGGTGAAGCCACCGGTTTAGGGGTCAACCCCCAGATATATTTAATCAAACCAACACCCATTAAATAAACCCCGAAAGTGAGAATCATCGAGAACATCACTGGTTTCGAGTACACCCGCTTATTAATCAGTCTTTCGATGATAAACGCCACCACCAGCGTGGTAAGGATTGCTCCGCCAACCCCCAACCAGAAACTTCCAGTCAGCGTCCTAATGGTATAAACCATATAGGCGCCTAGGGCATAGTAGAAAAACTGGTCAAGGCTGATCATCCGCATCAGACCGTAGCAGAGAGAAAGGCCAACCGTTAAGAGAAAGTAGACCCCAGACATACTTAACCCTAAAATAACTGCTGAGATTAATAATTGCACATTCATCTGCATCATAAGCCCCCTTCTTCAGTCAACGCCGGCGTCTGCGGGGTTCCCTCGCTTTTTTGCTTAGCAAAGAAATCCTCCAGCGAACCAACGATCCCTTTTTGTCCCGCCAGCATAACGACGATTAACAAAAACCCGACCAGAACTTCCCAGTGGCTAATAAACTGGCTGACGATATCTTTTAAACCGATAAAGAGGAAAGAACCAACCAGGGGACCAAAGAGCGTCCCGGCGCCCCCCAACATCGAAATCGCCACAGCTTCTGAGGCCGAACTAACATTGGCAATGTTCGCATTGACCATGCAAAAGTAGACCGTATAGAGAGCCCCGGCCAATCCCGCCACGGTATTGGCAATCACAAAGGCCAACCATTTGATATTGAAAGTATTGTAGCCCAGAAAGCGTAGCTTCTGCTCGTTATCTTTCACACAGAGGCAAGTCGCACCAAAGACTGATTTTTTCAGTAAATAATTAAAGAATAACCAAACCCCAATCGCGACTAAAAAGGCGAACAGATAGATCCCGTTGGTCGTCGTTAAATCAATCACCGGCGTGGGCTTCATCCGGCTGATCAGAAGCAGCCCATTATCGCCGAAAGTCCATTTGACCAGTGCCTTTTGGAAAAGGAAGAAAGTCACCACACAAAAGGCCTGATTACAAAGGGTAAAATAGGAGCTGTTCAAACGGACCAAGAAGGTACCGACCAGCATATTAATGAGCAGGCTGGCCAGGACACCCACGAGGATGGCGACATAAGAGTTGGTGCCGAAATAGTAGAGGTAAATGCCGGCACCGTAGGCGCCAAAAGCTAAAAAAGCCGGCTGACCGAAGGAGGTAAGTCCTAAGCGCCCAATCAAGAAACTACACCCCATGGCATAGATACTGTAAATAACAACCTCCGTTAAGAAGGCGGCCGGCAGTACTCCCTTCAATAAAAACAGAAGGACAAAAACGATTATAATCCCCGTCGAACTTGTCAAAAACCGTTTCATTTTTCTACTCCTTCCGGTGTAAATTTCCCCTGTTGCGGATTATAGATAACAACTGTAACTGTTCGCTTTAATTTCTGCTTCATCCGTAACCTCCGCCACCAGTTTTCCTTCCTTCATCGCGTAGATCCGTTCCGCTACGCGGGAAACAAAAGAAAGGTTCTGCCCGACGGTCAGGATGGCGCAGTCTTTACTGAGTTCATGGAAGGTAGTAACAAGATCATCCACGATACTTGGGGCCAGCCCCTCGGTCGGTTCATCAATTAACAATACTTTTGGATCACCGAGAATCGCCCGGCCAATCATCAACATTTGTCTTTCTCCCCCGCTCAAATAGGCGCCTTTCCGGTCGATTAAGATCTTGAGTTTCGGAAAGTGGGCAAACACCTTGTCCCAGTCGTAATCATTCGTCGCATAACTCGAAAGTTGCAGGTTTTCCCGGACCGTTAGATCCAGAAAAACGTGTTTATCTTGGTCAATATACTTAAGTCCCATCCGGGCGACTTCATAAGGAGGTTTCTGCCCCAACTCCATCCCGTTAAAAACTACCGAACCATTTGTGGGGGTAAGCAGACCGGCCATACATTTGAGCAAGGTAGTTTTTCCGGCGCCGTTCCGCCCGACGATCGACACTCTTTCGTTAGGTTTAATCGCCAGGCTAATATCGAAGAGCACTTTTGATTGACCATAGGCGGCGTTGAGATTCTTCACTTCGACGATATTTGGCATACCATTTCATCCCCCTTCAATTTCCATATCAATTATGAACAAGTTGAAACCCTAAACATTCTTGTCCCTTTTTTCTAATTTATCTCCAATACCGTGCTGACCATTAAAATAAAGAACTTCCGTAGTTACATACTAGATCAAATCAGATTTTGAAAAGCTTTCACATAAAAAGTAACAATCTACCATCAAACAGCCTTCCCCTTTACACCACTACAACCCAAGAAACCTAAAGAAAAAAACAAAGAGCAAACAATTTTTATTCAGCCGTCTTCCAGTACTCCCGCCGGACCCGCTCACAATTTAACACTTCATGGGTCTCACCGGAGGCAATCATCACGCCCTCCACCATGACACCGACTTTTTCCACCAGATCCTCAATTTTGGAGATTTTATGCTCAACAATGAGAATCGTCTTTTTGTGGACCTGTTGATACAGGACTTTTAAGCACTCATCAATCTCAACTTCACTTAACCCGGCAAAGGGCTCGTCCAGAAGTAATACTTCCGGATCGGTCACCATCGACATGGCAATCTCTAAAACCCGTTTTTCTCCCAGAGAAATCTGGCCGGTCATCCGGTCGGCCAATTTGGTCAGGTTAAAGGTCTCTAAACATTCTTCAATCTTCGCAGAGACGATCCGGTCCATCCGCGAAAAGAAGATATTACGCAATGTCGCCTTGTTGTTCGCCCGGTAATAAGCGAGGCGCAGATTATCAATCACCTTCAAATTATCAAAGGTGGAAGCCAACTGGAAGGTGCGCATAATTCCCAGATCTACCCGGCGTTCGGGGCTGAGTCTGGTAATATCCTGGCCTTTATAATAGATCGTACCTTCTTCCGGGATATAATTACCGGTTAAAATGTTAAAAAAGGTGGTTTTTCCGGCTCCATTGGCCCCGATCAAGGCCGCAATCTCATTCTTTTTGAGGCCGAATGAAACATTATTCACAGCGGTCATTCCGCCAAAACGTTTAGTGATGTTTTCAGCCTGCAGAATCATCTGTGAATTGCTGTTCATCTTCGCAACTCCTTTGTATAAACTAAGGGAATTGCCTAATGTCTTCTCATCATTTTTGACCACAACCGCCCACGCTGAGCTTCCCGAGGCTTCTTTCCCAGCATTATCAAGAATGTTAATGGCGAAATCTAGGCAATTCCTCTCGCTTCATTATTTTAGAGCCTGCTCCGGGATCTCCCGGAGCAGGCTTCAGGTAACCTTAGATTAGAACCCTAAATCCTTCAACTGGGGATAGACTTCCTCTCCACCTTGAACCGAAACAACTTCGAAGTAATCGAATTCATGCTTTGCTTCTTTCGGACCTTTTCCGCGGACGAGGAACCCGGCGTAGTCATAAATGGCTTCATGGTCCTCTCTCCAGCTGGCGGGCCCTTTAACTGACATGAATTCCGGATTTTCATCAATGGCCTTTTTAATCTCTGCGTGGTCAAAGCTGCCGGCTCTTTCCACAGCGTCGAAAAGCTGCTGGACGGCGATATAGGCGATGGTCGCATAGGCATCCGGCGGGGTACCCCATTTGTCCATGAATGCCTCACTATATTCGGTCGCCAGTTTCACCGTTTGCTGATCCTCGAAACCGGTCATGTCGTAATAGAAGAAGTGCATTCCATAAACATTCTCTCTGGCTTCCAGCGGTAACCCTTCCGCCACCACGTTGGTGAGGAAGCTGTTAAAGATGGTCATTTCTTTGTTCAGACCCATGTCATAACTCTGTTTCAGTAGGGAGATGGCGTCGCCACCGAACTGAGCAGAAATGAAGACATCGGGTTTGGCAGCACGCACTTGCTCAAGAACCGTAGTAAAATCGCTGGTTCCCTGGGCTACTTCGGTCATGCCAATAATCTCGCCACCGTATTTTTCAACCGCTTTTTCCAGACCGGCTTTGATATCCCAACCCCAAGAGTCGGAACGTCCAAGGTAGAAAATCTTCTTTTTCCCAAGGTCGTTGATCGCGGCTGCACCGGCCATATAACCAACGGTCCAGGGAGTGTAACCGGCCGCATAGGTGCAGTCACCCATTTTACCTTTCTTGTAAGAATCCAACGGGGCAACGTTCACCGGGAAGTAGGGATAGGGATCCCTAATGCAAAGCTCGTTAATGGCCAACGCCACCGCCGCCCAGGTCTGTCCGACCACAGCATGGGCACCCTGATCTCTCAGGTATCTGAATCTTCGAACCCCAGTGTTAATGTTGGCTTCATCGTCCATATCTTCGTACTCGATCTTAACTTTGCCCCACGGCATATCCAGTCCACCCTCAGCGTTCTTTTGTTCAACCGCTAAGAGGATCCCTTGTTGCTGCGTTTTAGCAACAGCGGCAAAAGTACCGGTGTACGGCAACAAAATACCCAGCTTGAAAGTGGAGGGTTTCGCCGTACGTTTAGTACTGTATAAGAAACCTATTGCCAAGGCGCAAACCAAGAAAGCAGCAACGATCATCATCAGTTTCTTGTTTTTCATTTTTATCTCCCTTCTTTAGTGATCTTTTAGGATGGTATACTGAGTGATCAGTAGCGCACTACCACCTCCTCAAAGTAGCAAGAACAAGACAAAAAACATCATTATCCCTGCTAGATGAATTATATCATTAAGGTAGGATGAGTTTTACTGGTGCTTTCTGTAACTTTTTATTCCCGCGGCAGGCTATACATCACGTAATATTCAGTTGGCCCATTGTTAACATTGATCCCTGCATGAACCTCACCCGGATAGACAATAAGGCCTGTTCCCGCCGGCACCCGGTGTGCCTCTTGCTCATTCCCTTGTCGACAACCTTGCCCTCATCCCGTTCTCATAGTGTTCTCAATATCTACATTGAAACATCACTTTGTTGCCAACCACATGCGATATTGATCTGTACATCATTACTGGGCATTGATTATCTCAGTTACCCAAGTGCAGACTTTGGCGACGAGCGGACGGCAGATCGTTTCGTGCACATCTTCCTTTTTTGCTTTAACCTGTGCTTCGTCTTTCAAGTCCAGTCCGATAATCTCCCGGCAATTAATCGTCCCGTAATCGGCAATAAACTTCTTGAGCAGCAAATCCGCCCGGTCATTAGCCGGTTTTCGTTCCTGGTCCGGGCTTGTCCGTCCGAATTTAAGCCCAATCAGCATCAAACCGGCGGCTAAACTACCGCATAAATAGCCATTGCGCGCCAATCCGCCTCCGAACGGAGTGGCAATCCGGTAAACAGCATCAGAATCTATTCCTAAATAAGTGGCAACGCCATTCAGAGTTGATTCAGCACAATTCAGACCGCCGGTTTTTCCGCTGTTATAATAGCGCAAACACTCCCGGCAAACATCGTTATTTTGGCCCATTGTAATCACCTGTCTTTTGTTATCTTTTTTTAGAGAAGGAATTGCCTAAAGGCCTTCACTAAGAAGTTTAAGCAATTCCTTGAAATATAACATATTCAATCGCTTATTTTTCCTGGGGATGAACAACGACTTTAATCGCATTATCAATTCTTTGTTCAAAGGTTGCAAAGGCTTGATCAATTTGGCTTAAAGGAAAACTATGGGTCAACAGTGGATCAAGATTCAATTTACCCTGCGCCATAAGAGACAAAGCCCGTGGAACATTAAGCCGCCCTTCACCACGGATCGTATGCAGCTGGACATTATGCTTGACAGCTTTACCCAGGTCGGCAGTGATCGGCTTTTTATACATCGCCACCATGACAACATCTCCGGCGGGGCGGACCAGATTCAAGCAAGTATCCAAGGAGGTGGCAGCGCCGGCTGCATCACAGACTACATCAGCGCCAACCCCACCGGTTAGTTCTTTAACCAGGGCCACCGGATCTTCCCCTTCACTGCAGTTCACAATATAGTCCGCGCCAAGCTGTTTGCCCACATCCAAACGGCTTTTCCTGGTACCAACCAAAACAACGTTTTCAGCGCCTAACGCCTTCGCGGCAGCCACTAAACACAGGCCAATCGGTCCCGGTCCGACGACCACCACCGTATCCCCAGCAATATAGCCACCCATTTGATCAAAGGCATAGAGAGCGGTCCCGGCGGTGGTGATTAAAATGGCCTGGTCGAAGGAGATTCCTTCCGGAATCTTTACCACAGAATTAATATGATTGAGCGCATATTCGGCAAAACCACCATCGGAGGTAAAGCCATTGGCGCGATGCCCTTTTTCTTTATTCCCAAAGTTTAAACAGGCGGTATACTCCCCCATTATACAGTTGTGGCAACGACCGCAACCTTTGTGCACTTCTACAACGACGCGGTCGCCAACGGCAAATTCATCAACGGTCGGCCCACATTGCACTACCACTCCGGCATATTCATGGCCAATGGTAAACGGTTCGCCAAAGGGCGGTTGTCCGGGTAAGCCGATATCCCTGACTTTTAAGTCCCCGCCACAGACCCCGCAGGCCTCAACTCGAATTAAAACTTCAGCCGGGCCGGGGGTCGGCACCGGTTTTTCCACCAGTTTGATGACCCCCTTGGCCGCAAGATTAGCTGCTAGCATTGTTTCTGGAATCTTCATAGTTTGCCTCCTCATGCTCTTCTCCCGAGCAAAGTTGTTGTCAATTACGAACTCTTCCTAACTTTTGTTTAGGCTGAAGCTCGCCCCTTCTTTCCACATATCGGAACGAGGAAAGAGATTACTGCTAAAATGATAAAAACGCAACTGATTGGGTGTGTAAGGAAGATTAACGGACTACCTTCCGAGAGAGTTAACGCCATCCGTAAATGTTCCTCCATGGACGGGCCTAACACCACCGCTAAAATCAGAGGAATTGTTGGGAAGTCGCCTTTCTTCAGGAAGTAGCCGATCACACCTAACACCAACATAATCGCGATATCAACCGGGTTATTACGTAGCGCATAGGCACCAATTACGCAAAAACCGGCAATAATCGGTAACAAAACACGGCCACGGACCCGGAGCACCTGGACCAGAAGTTTGATGCATAAAAAGGCAATGACCGCATTGAAGATGTTCGCGAGAAAAAGGGAAATAAAGGTGGTATAGATCAGCACCGGGTTCTGCTGGAAAAGTAAAGGACCCGGTTTAACCCCTTGTAACATTAGAGCGCCTAGTAAAACCGCTGTAATCCCGTCACCGGGGATCCCTAAGGTTAAGGCGGGGATCAGCGCACCACCGGTAACCGCATTGTTCGCTGATTCCGGCGCTGCGATCCCTTCCGGAATCCCGGTGCCGAACTCATCCTTATTCTTGGAAAACCGCTTGGTATAATCG